>PLFC01000104.1:15586-21681 GCA_003136655.1 Vulcanimicrobiota bacterium | reverse complement strand
CGCGAGTCCGTGGTCACGCTGCGGGAGAACGACGTGCCGCTCTACGCCGCGCGGACCGGCGCCGATTACGTCGACGCAACTCGTGTCTCGTATTTGCATCTGGGCATGAACCCCACCGCGTCGTTCAAAGACGCCGGCATGACCGTCGCCGTCTCGCATGCGAAAGCGACCGGCGCACGTTTGGTGGTGTGTGCGAGCACGGGCAACACGGCGGCTGCGATGGCTGCGTACGCTGCTCGCGCGGGGATCGCCGCGGTCGTGCTCGTGCCCTATGGCGGCATCAGCGAAGCGAAGCTCGCGCAGACGCTCGATTACGGCGCAACGGTCGCCGGCATCGACGGCGACTTCGATCGGGCGCTCGCCGTCGTGCGCGAACTGGACCCGCGCCGCGTCGCGATCGTCAACAGCGTCAACCCGTATCGCATCGAGGGCCAGAAGTGCGTCGCCTTCGCGCTGCTCGAGCAGCGCGGCTGGACCGTGCCGGATTGGATCGTCGTGCCCGGCGGGAACCTGGGCAATTCGAGCGCGCTCGGCAAAGGTTTTCGCGAAGCGCGCGAGCTCGGCCTGATCGACCGTTTGCCTCGTATCGGCGTCGTGCAAGCGGCGGGCGCCGCGCCGTTCGAGCGCGTGTATCGCGAGGGCGGCACGCTGACGCCGGTGAAGGCCGAGACGACCGCGAGCGCGATCAGGATCGGAGCCCCCGCCTCCTGGCGCAAGGCGCTCTCCGAAGTGCGTGCGAGTGCGGGCGCGGTGACGGCCGTCGACGATGCGGCCATCGCGGACGCGCGCGCGGTGATCGGCCGCGACGGCGTCGGTTGCGAGCCGGCCTCGGCGGCGACGCTCGCGGGATTGCGCGCCTGGCGCGCCGCCGGCAAGATCGACCGCGACGAAGACGTGGTGCTCGTGCTCACCGGACACGTGCTCAAAGACGGCGCCTACGCGGCGGCCTATCACGCATCCGATGCCGCCTTTGCCAACCGCATTCTCGACGCGCGCGGCGAGGCACAGTTGCGCGCGCTGCTCGACCGGTCGGTGCCCGCGCATGTCTGAGGCATTTCGCGTCTCGGTGCCCGCTTCGAGCGCGAATGTGGGCCCGGGTTTCGACGCGATCGGCCTCGCTCTCGATCTTTGGGCCCACGCCGCGGTCCGGCCGGCGCAAACCTTCGGCATCGAGTTCGTGCCCGGCAAGCATGCGCCGACCAACGACGGTTTCGCCAACGAGATCCTGCGCGGCGTCGACCGGGTGCTCGGCGGCCCGCGTCCGGCGGTCTCGATCGTCGTCGACAACGCGATCCCGTTGGGCAAAGGGTTGGGCGCGAGCGCGGCCGGGGCCGTGCTCGGCCTGACGATCGGCGCGCGCTTGGCGGCGCTGCCGCCGGCCGAGGAAGCGCTGGCGCAATACGCCACCGATCTCGAGGGCCATCCCGACAATGCGCTCCCAGCGCTCTTGGGCGGCATCGTCGTCGCCGCGCAAGACCCCGAGCGGCCCCCGTCATACTTGCGTTTCGCACCGCCCCCGGGTTTGCGAGCGGTCGTCGTCACGCCGCGGATCGTCCTGCCCACCGCGGCTGCGCGGGCGCTGCTCCCGGCCACCTACGAGCGGCGCGACGTGGTGTACAACATCCAGCGCGCCGCGCTTTTGGCCGCGTCGCTCGCCTCCGGCGACTTGGGCGCGCTGCGCGTCGCGACGGGCGATCGCGTTCACCAGCCGTACCGCGCGCCGCTCGTGCCCGGGTTCGAAGCGATGCTCGGGTTACAGTTGCCGGGACTTTTGGCCGTCGCCCTCTCCGGCGCGGGGCCGAGCGTCCTAGCCCTCGTCTCGGGCGAAGGCCGGGACGTCGGCTCCGCGCTCCGGGCGGAGTTCGCGCGCGAGGGGATCGAGAGCGATGTGTATCTGCTCGCCGTCTCGACGCGCGGAGCGACCGTCGCGAGCGAAAGAAGCTAGCCGGAAGCCCGGCCATTGGAGTTCCACGGGCACCGCACGTGGAAGAACCTTCGAGCGCACAGAGCGCACGCTAGAAGGAGCATCAGTGGCCGACACCGCCGTCGTGGATACCGAGTACCGCCTCTCGACCGAACCCAAGCTCAAGAGTTTCGTCGCCGACGTGCTGACCAATGTCGGCGTCGCGCGGGCCGATGCGGAGACGGTCGCCGACGTGCTGGTCGCCGCGGACCTGCGCGGCGTCGAATCGCACGGCGTCGCGCGCCTCGAATCCTATTATGTGAGCCGCATTCGCTCGGGCAAGCTCGAAGCGAAGCCGAACGTCACCGTCGTGCGCGAGACGCCCTCGTCGATCGTGCTCGATGCGGGTAACGGTTTGGGACATCCGGCTGGCAAGCGCGCGATGCTCGCGGTCATCGAGAAGGCCAAACAGAACGGCAGCGCTTTCGGTGCGGTGAGCAATTCGAACCATTTCGGCATTGCGGGCTACTACGCGATGCTCGCGCTGGAGCACGATCTGATCGGCATCGCTTCGACGAACTCGGTGCGCTACGGTGCGCCCACGTACGGCAAGTCGATCATGCTCGGCACGAACCCGTTCGCCTACGCGATTCCGGCCGATAAGGAGCCCGACTTCGTCTTCGATTTCGCGACGACCACGGTGCCCCGCGGCAAACTCGAAGTGTACCAGCGCAAGGAGAAGCAACTCAACCCCGGCTGGGCCATCGACGCCGAAGGCAATCCAACGACGTCGCCCGCGGAGGCCCTCAAAGGCGCGTTGTTGCCGCTGGGCGGCTTCGGCGTCGACAACGGCGGCCACAAGGGCTACGGCCTCGGTCTGCTGGTCGATATCCTCTGCGGCGTGCTCTCGGGCGGTGCGTTCGGCAACGGACTGCCGGTGCCCAACAGTGGACCGGAGCCGGGCAAGATCTCGCACTTCTTCGGTGCGTTCCGCATCGATGGTTTCCGTGACGTCGATGCGTTCAAGCGCGACCTCGACACGGAGCTGCGCGCCTTCAAAGATTCCGACAAGGTGCCGGGCCAGGAGCGCATCTACGTCGCGGGCGAGATCGAGTACGAGAAGACGCTGTACCATCGTCAGAACGGCGTTCCCGTCCACGTCAAGGTGTGGAACGGGCTCGAAAAGCTCGCAGGCGAACTCGGGCTTCCGTTCGAGTTAGCCCGCTGAACTACTCACACGGCGAACACACCCACGACCGTGGATCGGACGCAACGATCCACGTCAGCGTGGGCTCGCCTGCGGGGACCTACAACGTGGGTAGCCTCGCCTTCTATCGTTACGTCGTGCGCTTGGCCGACATGGGTTTGCCGCTCGACGCGAGCGAACGCGACGCGATCGAATTGTTGGCCGCGATTCCCAATGCGATGGTCGACGAAGAAGAACTCGCCGGCCGCGGCTGGCGCGTCGTGCCCGCCTCGTCGTACGAGGATTGGCCGGTGCTCGAAGCGACTCCGCAACGCTTACGAACGGCGCTCCAGACGGCGCGCCGGCTCCTCTGGCAGCACGCCGCGCCCGCCGGGGTGACCGCCCGCGAGATCGTCAATATCGACGAAGAGATCGAACAGGTTCTGGCGATTCTCCAACGCGCGGAGGCCGCCGGCTTCAGCGTCAACGTCAGTTACGTCCAGTAGGGCCTGCGCGTGCCTCCGGTTCTTCCGGCAAACCCGCCGGAGCTAGCGGCGCAGCTCGAAGGCCAGGGCTACTTCGCCGACGTCCCCTTGGCTACGGCGATCTTTCTCGCCACGCGCTTGCGCCAACCGCTCTTTCTCGAAGGCGACGCAGGGGTCGGGAAGACGGAGGTGGCGCGCGCGCTTTCGGGCCTGCTCGGCACGAAGTTGATCCGGCTGCAATGCTACGAAGGCATCGACGCATCGCAGGCGCTCTACGAGTGGAACTACGCCCGGCAACTGCTGCACATTCGTGCGGCCGAAGTTGCGGGCCGCGACGTGCTCGACGTCGAGAAGACGTGTTATTCCCGCGACTATCTGATCGCGCGGCCGTTGCTCGAGGCGCTCGAATTCGAAGGCGCTTTGCCCGCGGTGTTGCTGATCGACGAAGTCGACCGCGCCGACGACGAGTTCGAGGCGTTCTTACTCGAAATACTCTCGGACTTCGCGATAACGATTCCGGAACTCGGCCGCATCGAGGCGCGCGAGCGGCCGATCGTGGTGCTGACCTCCAACCGCACGCGCGAGGTGCACGACGCACTGAAGCGCCGCTGCCTCTACCATTGGGTCGAGCATCCGGCCCNNCGTCTGCGCGGCATCGATCTCTTCAAGCCGCCGGGCATCGCCGAAGGACTCGACTGGGCGCGCGCGCTCCTCGCCCTCGGCACCGTCGAGATCGATGAAACCTCGCTCGACTTGACCTTGGGCAGCATCCTCAAATACCGCGAAGACCAGCAACGCGTTCGCGGCGAGGGCCTGGTCAAGGTACTCGGCGCCTAGCCATGCTCGCGCGACCGCGCGATCCGTTTGCAGCGCTGCAGCGCTTCGCGACGCTCTTGCGCGCCGAAGGGCTCGCCGTTACGCCCGACGGCATTGCCCGTTTCGGCCGCGCCCTAGGCGAACTCGACGTAGCTCAGCGGGAGTTGGTCTACTGGGCCGGGGTCGCGACGCTCGTGACCGATCGCGAGCAATACCCCGCCTACGCACGCGCCTTCAAGGCGTTCTTCCTGCCTGCGCTCGCGCTGGGTGCCGACCGGCGGCGGGGACTGCTCAGCTACTCGATCGCGGCGCTGCCCAATGCCGAGGAGTCGGTCGAACGTACCGAAACCGGTCAAACCTTCGCACGCGCGCGCTATAGCGCGCTGGAGGTCGATAGCGAGAAACGCTTCGCCGATTACACGCCCGAGGAGTTTGCGCGCTTTCTCTCGGCGCTCTCGGCGTTGCGGGTGGCCGCGCCCTTGCGACGGAGCCGTCGCGCCGAACGCGCCGCCCGCGGCCGCATCGACGTGCGCCGCATCGTGCGCGACGCGATGGCCTTCGGCGGCGAACCGATCGCGCCGAGTTTTCGACGCACTGCGGAGCGGCGCCGGCGCGTCATCGCTCTGTGCGACGTCTCCGGCTCGATGGAAAAGGAGACGCGCGCGCTGCTTGCGTTCTTTCATGCCGGCGTTGCCTCGGGCGCGCCGTTCGAGGCGTTTTCGTTGGGCACGCGCACCGTCCGGCTCACGCGCGCATTGCGCCAAGGCGACGCCTCCGCGGCGCTCCGCCGCGCTGCCGAGTTGGCCCGCGACTGGGGCGGCGGTACGCGGCTCGGGTCGACGCTGCGCGCCTTTCTCGACCGCTGGGGCCAGCGGGGTTTGGCCCGCGGCGCGGTGGTGGTCATCGTCTCCGACGGCTGGGAGCGCGGCGACGTCACGTTGCTCGCCGAGCAGATGCAGCGCCTAAAACGTCTCGCGCATCGCATCGTCTGGGTCAATCCACGCAAGGCCGCCGAAGGCTATGAACCGCTGGCTGCAGGCATGGCGGCGGCGCTTCCCTTCGTCGATCGCTTCGTTTCTGGGCACAGCCTGGCAGCGCTCGNNAAAGACTTAACCTGTATTGCGGGGCCATTGCCGCAAATCGGGGAATAGACCCGTATGATCTCAGCGCCGCTACAGAGAGCAGCTTCGTTCGCCGTCCGCTCGCTGCGTTTAGCCGCTTGCGGCGGGTGCGCCGCCATTATCGCGACATCGAGCGCACCGGCCGGTGCGTTCGATGCCCCCGGTCCGCTGATCGGCTTCGCCCAGGCATGGGCCGGGCTCGGTGCGTACAGCACGACGGTCAATGCTTTCGAACGTAAGGGTCCCGAAGAAGTCGATGTGAAGATGGACTACGCGTTCCACAAGCCGTCGAACGTGAAGATTCATCTCATCACCGGACCGAACGCCGGCGCGAATTTGGCGTGGGATGGCGGCGACACGGTAACCGGATGGCGCGGGGGCTTGCTCTCGTTCTTCAAGAAGACCTTTTCGCTGCACGATAGCTACGTCTCGACGACGCGCGGCGCGTCGATCGATCAGTTGAGCTTCGGTGCGATTCTCGACCACGCCCAACACGAACCGGGCAAGCTCGCAACCGCCCCGCCCGAACAGATCGACGGCGTAACGGTCGATGTCGTCACGCTGACCCCGGCGGACCCCGCGCA
>PLFC01000104.1:0-15580 GCA_003136655.1 Vulcanimicrobiota bacterium | reverse complement strand
AGCGTGCACTAGCGGCTTTGTATGATGAAAAACGTGCCGAGGACGAGCGCGGCCAGCAGACCGAGTACTGCCAGCGTGGGCGAGATCACCAAACCTAGGGTGATCGACGTTATGGCTAGCGCCGACCAGAACGGCAAGGGCGAGCGTATGCTGTACGTGCCGATCACCTGATCCGCGGCTTCGGCCATCGATGCATCGTCGCGATCGCCCCACAGGTCGGCCTTCTTTTCTGCGACGACCATATAACCGGCGATGAACGACAACGCAAAGGCTAAGAAGCCGAGCAAGAATGTGCCCGTTATTTCGCGTGCGACGACCCAGTAGCCGCACGCGATCAGCAGCGCAAAAGCGGCTGACGAGATGAACAGCCGTCGACCGATGGTCACGTGCGGGGTCCGGCCGGATGGTGCAGATCCCACACGGGCCGCTCGCTCCGGATCGGCGGAAGCTTGTCGAAGTTGTGCTCCGGAGGTGGCGAACTCGTGGCCCACTCGAGAGAGTTCGCACCCCACGGATCGTCGCCGACCGGCCTGCGCCGTACCGTCGAGACGATCACGTTCCAAGCGAAGAGCAACGTGCCCACCAGCATGACGTACGATCCACAGGTTGCGATCAGGTTGAGTTCGGGCAATCTCCCCGTGTTCGCGTAGGTGAACACCCGGCGCGGCATCCCTTCGAGCCCCATGAGGTGCATCGGCAGAAAGGTCACGTTGAAGCCCACGAAGAGAAACCAGAAACACCACTTGCCCAGCGTCTCGTCGAGCTTGACCCCGAACATCTTCGGCCACCAGAAGAAGAGTGCGGCGAAAATCGCAAAGAGGCTGCCGCCGCCCAGCACGTAGTGGAAGTGTGCGACGACGAAGTACGAGTCGTGTGCCATGTAGTCGACCGCCGGCGAAGCGACCATCACGCCGGTCACGCCNNTTGACGCCGGTGGGCACAGCGATCAAGAACGAGAGGAAGCTGAAGAACGGATTGTTGACCGCGCCCGTCGTGAACATGTGGTGCGCCCAAACGCCCATGGAGAGGCCTGCGATTGCGAACGCGGCGAGCACGAGGCCCGTGTAGCCGAAGATCGGCTTCCGCGAGAATACCGGGATGATCTCGCTGATCACGCCGAAATAGGGCAGAATCATGACGTACACTTCGGGGTGACCGAAGAACCAGAACAGGTGCTGCCAGAGCACGACGTTGCCGCCGCCGGCGGGGTCGAAGACGTGGCCGCCCAAGCGCCGGTCGACGAAGAGCAGCAGCAGGTCGGCGGCGAGCGTGGGGAAGGCCATGAAAATCAAGAGCGACGTGGCCACCATCTCCCAAGTGAAGATCGGAATGCGCCACATCGTCATGCCCGGCGCGCGATAGATGAAGACCGTCGTGACGAAGTTGACCGCGGTAAGTATCGTGGCCACCGAAACGAGAAAGACGCCCACGATCCACAGATCTTGCCCCAGACCGGTGCTCACTTTGATGGCCGAGAGCGGCACGTAGCTAGTCCAGCCGGCGGCCGCCGCACCCTCGTTGCTTGCGGCGCCCGAAAAGACGACGAGGCCGCCGGACAGAAAGAGCCAGTACGACGTTGCGTTGAGGCGTGGAAAGGCCATGTCGGGCGCGCCGATTTGCAGCGGAATCAGAAAATTCGCCAGACCGAGCGCGAAGGGAGCGACGAACAGGAAAATCATCGCGGTGCCGTGGAGCGTAAACAACTGCGCGTAGGCATGGGGCGTGACCAACGAGTTTCCGGGTCGCGCGAGTTGCGTGCGAATCACGAGCGCCAGCATGCCGGCGACGAAAAAGTAAAACAGGCTCGTGCTTAGATACAGGATGCCGATGCGTTTGTGGTCGGTGGTGGTGATCCAACTGAGCAGGTCGGTGCGTGCCGCGGGCGCGACCCGCGGGCTCGCGACGACGCTCATCGCGCGTCCGCCGTGCGACGCCAGGCTGCGAACTGCGCCGGCGTCACCACGCGCACCAAGAAGGTCATGAACGCATGGTCGAGGCCGCAAAACTGCGCGCACCGGCCAGGGAACGACCCGAGCCGGTCAGGTGAGAGGTCGAACGACGAAACCTGCCCCGGGATGGCGTCGCGCTTAAAGAGGAAGTCGGGCACCCAGAAGGAGTGCGTCACGTCGCTCGAGGTCAGATCGATGCGCGTCGTTTCGTTCAAGGGCAGCACGAGTTCGGGCGGTGGGGCGTCGTTGCTACCGATAATGGGGCTGTGTGTCGCGCCCGCGACGAGCGGTCCGCCCTCGTAGCGAAATTGCCATCCCCAGCGGTATGCGTTGACGTGGACGATCACGTCGGGATGCGGGTCGACCGCGTCGACGCTCGCTTCAGCTCGATAGCCGTAGAAAAAGAGAATGCATACGAACGCAAACGGCACTGCCGTCCAGGCGATCTCGAGGGGATAATTATTTCTAAATTGCGGGGGATCGTTACTGGGTCGCGAGCGTCGCGGCCAGCGGGCGAGCGCAAAACCGATTAAGCCCCAGACCAGCAGCGCAACGGCCAGCCCGCTCCCAGCGAAAATGAACCAGTCGTTCGCAAGGACGGAGGCTTGCTTCGTTGCCGTAAGGGGCCACGTTTGCACGTGCACGGCGATAAAGTACCCCGAGTTTGCAGATTCTATCGCGGGGTAAGCTAGGCGCATGCGATCCGTCGCGGTGCGCGCGCATCCGTTGGTTTTCGGCGTCATCATATTCCTAGCGTCGGAGTCGATGCTCTTCGCGGGATTACTGGCGGCGTGGTACGACGTCCGCGGACAGAGCGCGGCCTGGCCGCCTCCCGGAACCGAGCAGGATCTGCTCGGCGCGACGATCGGGACGGTCTTGCTCGGGTTCGGCAGCGTGACGATGGGCATCGCGCAAGCCGCGGCGGCCAAGCAACGGCGAGGGGTTGCTCGGGCGATGCTCGTCCTAACGATATTTTGCGCGCTGTCCTTCGTTTACGTTGCGCTGCGCGACTGGGCGCAAACGAATTTCAACGTCGCCACGAACGCATACGGCACGCTCTTTTTCGTCCTGACGGGCACGCACTTGGCTCACGTGCTCGCGGGAGCGGTGCTCCTGACGGCAGTGACGGTATTTTTGCGCCGACCGGCTTTCTCTGCGGATCAGCAAGCGGGCGTGCAAGCAGTCGCATACTATTGGCACTTCGTGTTCGTCATCTGGCTGGCGCTGTGGGCCACGATTTACCTCGTACGATGACGCGCGTCGCCTTGAGCATGGCGATCGCGGCGGCGCTCGGTGCCGTCGTGGCCGCAGCACTTCATGCGGATCCGGCCGTGCCCGGGTGGCTTGCGGCGATCGCGTTTCTGGCCCTCGCCACCGCGGCGGGAGGCCTCGCGCGCGCACTCGACGCCCCCGCGGACCTGCACGAAGAGCGGCATCCGCTCGGGCCATCGCAGCCGGCAGCGCTGCCTCCCGGCGCGCTCACGCGGCGCGGCTTGTTCGGAAACATGTGGGCCTATGCAGCCGGCGCCTTCGGCGTGCTGGCGTTGGTGCCGTTCGTCGCGCTCGCCCGGCGACGGGCCCCGCGCGGTACGGCTTGGTCGCCGGGCGCGCGAGTGGTGAATGCCGACGGCACCGCGCTCAAAGCCGACGACATCGACGTCGGCGGCGTGACGACGGTGTTCCCCGAGGGCAACGTGGGTGCGCCCGAGTCGGCGACGCTCTTGATTCGGCTCGAGGAAGGCTTACTGCGGCCGCAACCCGGACGCGCCGGCTGGGCGCCGGCGGGAAACGTCGCGTATTCGAAGATTTGCACGCATGCGGGTTGTCCGGTGGCGCTCTACCGGCACGCCTCGTATCAATTGTACTGCCCGTGCCATCAGTCGGTGTTCGACGTGCTCGACGCCGCGCGACCGCTATCCGGTCCGGCAACGCGCGCGCTGCCCCAACTCGCGCTCGACGTCGACGCCGCCGGCTACCTGATCGCGCGCGGCGACTTCAGCGAGCCGGTGGGACCCGACGAATGGGATCGGCCGGTATGATGTCGTCGCGCCTGGCCCGCTTTGCCGACGAACGCTTCGGCTGCAACGCCGCGGTTCGCGTTCTGATGGCCAAAGTGTTTCCGGATCACTGGTCGTTCTATTTGGGCGAATTCGCGCTCTATGCGTTCGGCTTGCTCGTCGCTACCGGCATTTGGCTCACCTTCGCGTACGATCCCTCGCCGGCCGGAGCGTACGCATCGGTCGTCGCACTGTCGCGTTCGGCGCCCATCGGTTATCTCGTGCGTCAGGTGCATCACTGGAGCGCGGTGACCTTCGTAGCCGCGATCTTACTGCATATGGGCCGCATCTTTTTCACCGCGGCCTTTCGTAAGCCGCGCGAACTGAATTGGGTCGTCGGCATTTTGATGCTCGTGCTGGCGTCGGTCGCGGGGTTTACGGGCTACTCACTGCCCTTCGACGCGCTCTCGGGCACGGGCGTGCGCATCGCCGACTCGGTCTTGCTTTCGATCCCGTTCGCCGGCGGTTGGGCCGCATCGGTGCTCAACGGCGGCGGCTTTCCGGGGCCGCTCTTGCTCCCGCACCTGTACACGTTTCACGTGTACTATGTGCCGGTAGCAATCGCGCTGCTGTTAGCCGCGCACCTGGGCATGATGCTCTATCAAAAGCACACGCAGTTCGTCGACGACGAACGGCACGTCGTGGGGCGACGTTTTTGGCCGGACTACGCGCTGCGCGCCTTCGCGGCGCTGTGCTTCACATGTGCCGTCATCCTGGGGTTGGCCGCCACCGTGCAGATCAACCCGATCGCCGAGTACGGCCGCTACGACGGTTGGACCGTGCCCAACCCGGCCGTGCCCGATTGGTATGCGGCGTTTCTCGACGGCGCGCTGCGGCTCGGGCCGCCCTGGGAGGCGCGCATTGCGGGACATCCGATTCCCGCGCTGTTCTGGCCGGGCGTCGTGATGCCGCTGCTCGTGTTGGCCCTGGTAATCTCCTGGCCGTGGATCGACGCGCGCTTTACCCGAAACGAGGCCTCGCACAACGTGCTGGTCCCCCCGGCCCGGGCGCCTTGGCGCGTCGGCGCGGGCGTCGCCTTGCTCTTTGCCGGCTTCGTGTTGACGTTGGCTGCCGCCGACGATCAGCAAGCATTCGCGCTGCACGTACCGGTGCAGAGTCTGGTCGCGTTCTATCGTCTGCTGCTGGCCTTCGGGTCGATTGCTGCCGGACTGCTCGCCGCGCTCTTCGCACGCGAACTGGGGGCGCGCGCCGTCCAGCAGGGTGACGAGCCCGAACGCGTGGTGGCGCTGCGCCGCAACGACGAAGGCGGTTATGACGAAGAAGAACCCCGAGCGGCGCCGGAGCCGCAGCCGGTATGATCGTCGCGAGCATCGTCGTTTCGGCGGCCGCGTACGGCTGGGGTCTGTTGCGCGCGGCGCGCGCGCGCCGGCGTTTCCCGGCTTGGGCGCCGCCCTGCTTCGCCCTCGGACTCGCCGTCTTGCCGGCCGCGCTTTTGGGGCCGCTCGACGATCTCTCCGACTCGTTTCTCTCCTGGCACATGTTGCAACATCTGCTCTTGGTCGGCGTGGTCGCGCCGCTCTTGCTGCTGGGTGCGCCCGTACGGCTCGCCTTGGCAACGCTACCCAAGCCGGCCGCCACAGGGCTCGCGCGTCTGCTCGGGTCACGCGTCGTCCGCTTCGTGTCGAACCCCGTCGTCGCGTGGCTGCAATTTGCGTTCGTGCTCTACGGCACGCACTTCTCGCCGCTCTATGAAGCCGCGCTGGAAAACGAAAGCATCCACGCGTGGGAACACGTGTCGTACCTCGTCTCGGGCATGATCTTTTGGACGCCGCTGCTGGCCGTGGCGCCCGCGCCCCACGCGCCGCCCCATCCGGTGCGGCTGCTGGCCATCTTCATGGCGATTCCGATGAGCGCGTTNNGCCGTCGAGGATCAAATGAATGCGGGCGCGGTCATGTGGCTCGCCGGCGGCATCCCGCTCTTCGTGGCGTTACTTTGTCTCGTGGCCGACTGGGCGGCTCGCGAACGGCGGCGCGACGCCGCGTACGAGGGCGCAGGTACGTGATCGCCGCGTTGCTGCTCGGCGTCGCACTCGACGCGCTGCCGCCGGTAGCTCAAAGCGAACCGCCCGGGCCCGGCGGTGCGGGGCGCAAGCCGTACCTGCAATACTGCGCATCGTGTCACGGCGCCGACCTGCGCGGCGGCCCGAACGCGCCCTCCATTCGCGGCGTGGGCCCGGCCGACGTCGACTTCATGGTGAGCACGGGGAGGATGCCGGCCGCGGTGCCCTGGATCGAGGTCGGCCATCGCGGCGCTCAGTTGCCCCAGGCGACAATCGATGCGATCGTCGCGTACGTCACGTCCGTACAGCCCGGCGGTCCGCCGATTCCGGTCGTGATCGCCGGCGGCAACCTCGAGCGCGGCCGCGAGCTTTTCCGGGAGAATTGCCTGCATTGCCACGGCGCCGAGGCCGGCGGAGCGTCGATCGGCGGCAACGAGTGGGCGCCGTCGCTCGAGCACGCGACGGTCACGCAAGTGGGCGAAGCGATTCGCGTCGGTCCCGCCGAGATGCCGCGCTTCGGCGCGCGTCAGTTGAGCGAACGCGACGTCGACGACATCGTGACCTACCTGTCGAGCTTGCGTGCGTCCGAAAAGAGCGCCGTGTTTCCGCCGGCGAGCAGCGGGCCCGTGCCCGAAGGGCTGTTGGGTTGGATCAGCGCGGGGCTCATGGCAGCCGGTGCTTATGCGTTCTCAGCGGGGAAAAAGGAGAATCGATGAAATCGTCGCGGCTCGTGCTTGGTCTCGTTCCCGTGTGCCTGCTCGTGGCGTTTGCCGGCTTGCGGCAAAGTGCGCCGGGGAACGCGGCCGAGGCCTATCCGCCGGTCACCGACGATCGCTTGCGGAACGCGGCGAGCGACGACGGCTGGCTGATGTTCATGCGCGCCTACACCGGCGAAGGCCACGCTCCGTTCTCACAGATCAACACCTCGAACGTTGCCGAGCTGCGCGAAGTATTCACGCACGACGTCAGCATCCCGCACGGCTACGAGGCGCCGCCTATCGTCAACGGCCGTACGATGATCGTGACCACGCCGATGGACCACGTCTACGCCTTGGATGCCGTCACCGGACGGAAACTGTGGGAATACGATTACAACGTACCCCGCGTGCAGTTGCGCACCATCTGCTGCGACGTGGTCAATCGGGGCGTCGCGCTGTACGGGACCAACGCCTACATCGCCACGCTGGATAACCACGTCGTCGCGCTCGATGCGCGCACCGGCGCCGTGCAGTGGGACAAGCAAATCTATCCGCTGCCCGGCCACGGTTATGCCATGACGCTCGCGCCGCTGGCGGTGGAAGGCAAGATCATCGTGGGTGAGAGCGGCGGTGAGTTCGGCATCCGCGGATTCATCGTGGCGCTCGACGCCGCGACCGGCGCCGAGAAGTGGCGACGTTACACGATTCCCGGCCCCGGCGAAGCCAACTTCGGCACGTATCCGGGCAACATGTACGAACACGGCGGAGGAGGCGCGTGGGTCACCGGCACGTACGACGTCGAGACGCGCACGCTGCTCTGGGGCGTAGGCAACCCCGCGCCGTGGCTGGCGAAACTGCGCCCCGGTCGTAACCTCTACAGCGACTCGGTCATTGCGCTGGACATCGATACCGGGCGCGTCAAGTGGTATTTCCAGCAGACGCCCAACGATTCGTGGGATTACGACGCAACCAACTCGCCCGTGCTCGCCGACGTCACCATCGCCGGACGCAAACGCAAAGTCTTCTATCAAGCCGCGCGCAACGGCTGGTTCTACGTCGTCGACCGCACCAACGGCGCCTTCATCTCGATGACGCCGTTCACCAAGGTGACGAGCGTGACGGGGTACGACCGCGCGCGTCGCATCGGGTTGACCAACGACTCGCTGCGCCCGGCAGCCGGTCAGACGAAGTTCACCTGTCCGGCATTCTTCGGCGGCGACAACTGGTACCCGTACTCGTTCGATCCTCAGACCGGCTACGCGTACGTCCCGACGATGCACACGTGTATGAAGATCTCGGGCATCAAGCCGGTCAAGCTACAACCAGGGCTCACCTGGCTCGACGAGACGTTTCTGAACGAACCGGTTCCCGGAAACAAGTATTGGGGTGAACTGCAAGCCATCGACGTCGCGAGCGGGCGGAAGATATGGGGCATGAAGACGGTGATGCCCTGGAACGGCGGCACGATTTCGACCGACGGAGGCCTCGTTTTCAGCGGCACGCCCGATCAGAAATTTTACGCCTTCGACGCGCGGACGGGTAAGGTGCTGTGGGTCCATCGGATGTCGTCGGGCATCATCGGCGTTCCGAGCACGTATCGCGTGGACGGCAAGCAGTATGTGGCGATTCAGACCGGCTGGGGCGGCAATACGCCGCTCTCTGGTGGCCCTTCCATGACGCCGTTATTCAGGCACATTCCCCTCGGCGGGCGCCTGTACGTCTTTGCCTTGCCCGATGCGGCGGGCGGGCGATGAAGTACGTGGTGTTCGCGGCCGCATGCGCCGCTCTGCTGGGTGCGGGCGCGGCCGCCGCCCCTAAGGGACGCGCACCGGTCTCATATACCTCCGCTCAAGCCTGGCGCGGCCGGCTCGACTTCTATCAGAACTGCGCGGAATGCCACGGCGGCAACCTCGGCGGGGTNNGTCGGCGACGGCGGAGGTCTACCGGTCGGCGAATACGTGGACATCATGGCCTTTCTCTATCAACAGCACCATAAACCGGCCGGCAACAAACCGCTCGACGTCCGCGCGATCGAGGCCGACGCGGAGCCGATGGGTTTATGATGCCCATACGTCTGCTATCGCTCGTGGTGACGCTCGGCGTCATGCTGTTTGGCGCCGGCTGCACCGGAGACGGTTCCCGCACGTCCGCCGCGACCGCCACGGACACTGCGACCCAGAGCGCGTACGTCGGCAACATCGCGAGTGGGCGGGAAGCATTCACGATCAACTGCGCAACGTGTCACGGCGCGACCGGACGTGAGGGCGGCGTCGGGCCGGCTCTGACCGACGAAAAGGCGCGAAAGAACTACGATGAAACGATCGCCTGGATCGAAAACCCGTTGCCGCCGATGCCCAAACTCTACCCGTCACCGATCAGCCGTGAGACGGTCGAGGACATTGCGGCATACGTGCAGAGCATCTGAGCACCAAGCCGCCACCTGCTCGCGGAACCGGCTCTTCAGGCATGCCACCCCAATCTCACCGGCAAGCAAGTAGGTAGGCCTCACCGTACGACGAAGGTCGCACTATCCTAGGCCCGTGAGGAGTGCGATGCAGGTACCTGCGAGTTTCGAGTACGTGGTGGCAACGTCGGTCGACGACGCCATTGCCAAGCTTTTTGCCGACGACGACGCGCGCGTGATCGCCGGNNTGATCGATTTGTCCCATCTCGAGAGCGAGTTGCGGTACATTCGCGCCGATGGTCCCGGCATTCGGATCGGGGCGCTGGCGACGCACCGCGACGTGATCGAGTCGCCGCTGCTCGCGCAGCGCGCGCGGGTGCTGCCCGACGCGGAGCACGTGATCGCCGATCCGCTGGTGCGCAACCTGGGCACGGTCGGCGGCTCGGTCGCCCATGCGGATTCAGCCGAAGATCTCGCGGCGGCGCTGCTCACGCTCGACGCGCTGGTCGGCATCAAAGGACCGAACGGCGCGCGCGAGGTGCCGCTCAACGAGTTTTATCTCGGGCCGTACACGACCGTGCTCGAGCCCGGGGAACTGGTTACCGAAATCCATCTGCCGCGCGGCGCCTCGCGTGGCGCCTACCTCAAGGTCGAGCGGCGCGCCGGCGACTGGGCCGCGGCTGCGCTCGGGGTCAGCTTCGACCTGGACTCGGCAGCACTCAAGGACGTACGCATCGGCCTCTGCGCGGTCGGCTCGACGTCGCTGCGTGCGCCGAAAGCCGAGGCGTTGCTCGAGGGCAAGACGCCCGACGCTGCGCTCCTGAAGCAAGCCGGTGAGACGGCGGCCGCCGAAGCCGAGCCGATCGGCGACGGCCGCGGGAGCGAAGCCTACAAAAGAAATCTCATCCGCATCCTCTTGCCGCGCGCGATCCAGCGCGCGCTGGCCGCCGGATCCTCGAACGGGAGCACCATCCATGCAAATTAAGGTCGAGGTCAACGGCGAGGCTCGCGTCGACGAGGTCGAGCCGCGGCTCCTGCTCGTGCACTACATCCGCGAACGACTCGCGCTGACCGGCACGCACTGGGGCTGCGACACCTCGAATTGCGGCGCGTGCACGGTGTTGCTCGACGGTCAGCCGGTCAAATCGTGCACCGTGCTCGCCGTGCGCGCCGACGGTCATGCGGTCACCACGATCGAGGCCATCGAAAACCCCGACGGCACGCCGTCCGCGCTGCAGGAAGGTTTCCGCCAGAAGCATGGTTTGCAGTGCGGATTCTGCACGCCCGGCATGATCCTCACGGGCACCGCGCTGCTGCGCGACAATGCGCATCCGAGCGAGCACGAGATCCGCGAGGGCATCTCGGGCAACCTGTGCCGCTGCACGGGCTATGAAAACATCGTCAAGGCGATCCAATGGGCCGCCGAGCACGCCGAGGAGGCCGCAGCCAAATGATCGTCGCGCCGCAGAAGAACGGATCAACCTTCGGAGACTCGATGCTGCGCAAGGAGGACGCGCGCTTCGTGCGCGGCTCCGGGCACTACGTCGACGACGTCCAGCTCAAGGGCATGCTGCACCTCTCGCTGCTCCGGGCACCCGTGGCGCATGCCCGGCTCAAGAGTATCGACGTGACGCGCGCCAAGGCGGCGCCGGGCGTCAAGATGGTCATTACCGGCGCGGATCTCGCCGCGCACAACCTGGCTTGGATGCCCACGCTCGCGGGCGACACCCAGGCGGTGCTCGTCACCGATAAGGTGCGCTTCCAAGGCCAAGAGGTCGCGTTCGTGGTCGCCGATTCGCGCTACCATGCGCAGGACGCGCTCGAATTGATCGACGTGGAGTACGAAGCGCTGCCGGTGCTGGTCGATCCGCACAAGGCGCTCGAACCCGGCGCGCCGATCATCCGCGACGATAAGGCAGGCAAGACCGACAACACCTGTTTCGAGTGGTCGGTCGGTGACAACGGCGCGGTGCAGGCCGCCTTCAATCGTCCCGACGCCGTGGTGGTGAAGCAACAGATCTTCTACCCGCGCATCCATCCCGCACCGATGGAGACCTGCGGCGCCGTCGCCGACTACGATCGCGCGATGGGCAAGATGACGATCTACATGACCTCGCAAGCGCCGCACGCGCACCGTACGCTGTTCGCGATCGTGAGCGGCCTGCCCGAAGAACAGATCCGCATCATCTCGCCCGACATCGGCGGCGGATTCGGGGGCAAGGTGCCGATCTATCCGGGCTACGTCTGCGCCACCGCGGCCTCGCTCTTGCTGGGCAAGCCCGTCAAGTGGATGGAATCGCGCTCCGAGAACTTGATGGCCGACAGCTTCGCGCGCGACTATCACATGACGAGCGAAATCGCCGCGACCAAGGACGGCAAGATCTTGGGGACGCGCGTGCACATCGTGGCCGACCACGGCGCCTTCAACGCGCACGCGCAACCGGGGCCCGAATGGCCCACCGGCTTCTTTCCGATCTTCACGAGCTGCTACGACATCCCGGCGGCGTACGCGTCGGCCGTCGGCGTGTACACGAACAAGGCGCCGGGCGGCATCGCCTATCGCTGTTCGTTCCGCGTCACCGAGGCGATCTATTGCATCGAGCGCACGATGGACGTGCTGGCCGACGAACTGGGCATGGACGCGATCGAACTGCGCAAGAAGAACCTGATCACCAAGGAACAGCAGCCGTACCGCTCGGTCATGGGCTGGGAATACGACGGCGGCGACTACCCGGCCGCACTCGACGTCGCGCTTAAGATGGCCGACTATCCGGCGTTGCTCGAAGAGCAGAAGAAGGCACGCGCGGAAGGTCGCCTGATGGGCATCGGCTTCACGACGTTCACCGAGATCGTCGGCGCCGGCCCCGGCAAGAAATGCCACATCGCCGGCCTCGAAATGTTCGATAGCGCCGAACTGCGTTTGCATCCCACGGGTAAAGCGATCCTGAAGCTCGGCGTCAAGTCGCAAGGCCAAGGCCACGAAACGACCTTCGCCCAGATCGTCGCCGGCGAACTCGGCATTCCGGCCGAGCACATCATCGTCGAAGAAGGCGATACCGACAACACGCCCTACGGGCTCGGCACGTACGGCAGCCGGAGCACTCCGGTCGCCGGCGCGGCGACGGCCGTCGTGGCCCGCAAGGTGCGCGACAAGGCGAAGCGCATCGCAGCGCACCTGCTCGAAGCCAATCCCGACGACCTCGAGTGGACCGGCGACGCCTTCCGCGTCAAAGGTTCGCCCGATCAGACCAAGTCGATGGCCGAAATCGCCTTTGCCGCGTACACGAACACGCCGCCGGGAGAAGAAGCCGGACTCGAAGGCGTGGCCTATTACGATCCGCCGGAGATGACCTATCCCTTCGGTGCGTACATCGCGATCGTCGACATCGATCGCGGCACGGGCGTCGTCAAAGTTCGCCGCTTCATCGCGGTAGACGACTGCGGCGTGCGCATCAATCCGATGATCATCGAGGGCCAGATGCACGGCGGCCTCGCCCAAGGCATCGGGACCGCGCTCATGGAGGTCATCGAGTTCGACGAGACCGGCAACCACCTCAACTCGAGCTTCATGGACTATCAGATCGTCACGGCACTCGAGGTGCCCAACTTCGAACTCGGCGAGTTTGTCACGCCCTCCACGCACCATCCGCTCGGCGCGCGCGGCGTCGCCGAATCGCCGACGGTCGGCTCGCCCTCGGCGATCGTCAATGCCGTCGTCGACGCACTCTCGCCCTGGGGCGTGCGGCATCTCGACATGCCGATGACCCCCGCCCGGGTCTGGGAGGTCCTCAACGCCAACGGGATCGCCGAATGATGGAGCACGGCGCGGATAGTCTTACCTTCGAACGCGCCGAAGTGCTGCGGCGCACGGGCGAATTGGCCGGCAGCGGCGTGCCCTTCGCGCTGGCCACGGTCGTCCGGATCGAAACGCCGAGTTCCGCGCGGCCCGGGCACCGCGCGATCGTCTATCGCGACGGCAGCATGGAAGGTTGGATCGGCGGCGGGTGCGCCACGCCGACCGTTCGCCGGGAGTCGATCCTGGCGATCGCGACCGGTACTCCGCGCTTCGTCAGGATTACGCCGGATACGCGCGGGCCCGCGCCGGACGGGGTAGTGCTCGCGCCGATGAGTTGCAGCAGCGGCGGCACGGTCGACGTTTGGATCGAACCTTTTCTCCCGGCGCCGGCGCTCTTGGTCGGAGGCAGTTCCCCCGTCGCGGCGGCGCTCTCCGAACTCGGGACGGCGCTCGGGTTCCGGGTTGTGTCGTATGCGGAAGCGCACGGCGACGCCTGCGGCAGCGTCGAGTGCGTCGTCTCGGGATTGCAGAAGAAGGGCCACTTCGATCCGCAGGAGACGTGGCTGGTCGCGGTATCGCACGGCGACTTCGACGACGAATTTATCGAAGCCGGGCTCCGCGCGGGCTTCCGCTACGTGGGCCTGATCGCGAGCGAGAAACGCTCGGCAGTCACCCGCGTGCGCCTGCACCAACACGGCCTGCGGGACGACGCGCTCACCGCCTTTCATCCCTCCGCGGGCTTACGCATCGGCGCGAAGACGCCGCAAGAGATCGCCCTGGCCGTGATGGCCGAGATCGTCGCGCTGCGGCGCACCGCGGCGACCCTCGACGAGGCGGCGAGCATCGTGCGCGGCGCCGAGGCGGAAGAAGAAGCCGAGGCGTCGTCGTGTTGTCACCACAGCGAGAGCGCGTCCCCCGCGCATTCGGCGAACTAGGAGAGAGCGTGCAGATTCAGAGCAGCGCCCGGATCGAAGCGGGGCTCGACAAGGTCTGGGATCTGTTGCAAGACATCCCGCGGGTCGCGACGTGCATGCCCGGCGCCGAAATCACCGAGACGGTCGACGACCACACCTGGAAAGCGAAGGTCGGCGTCAAGGTCGGCCCGCTCTCGATCGGGTATAACGCGACGATCACGCGCCAATCGCTCGACGTCGCGAACCATTCGGCGACGATGCAGGTCGAGGCCGTCGATTCAAAGGGCCGCGGCACCGTCTCGGCCTCTATCGTAAGGACGGCCGTGGCCAACGGCGACGGCACGGACATCGACGTGCTGGCCGACGCCAACATCTCCGGCGTCGTCGCCCAGTTCGGTCAGGGCGCGCTCAAAGAGATCGCCGGCCGCATGCTCAAGATCTTCGCCGGTAACGTCGCCCAGGCGGTCAACACGCCGGCCTAGGCAAGGCCGGCCGCTGCCGCGTGGGAGCGTGGTATACTCAACGCGATGAAGGAATCCACAAAGGCCTTCGTACGAAATCCGCCGCCGGGCTCGAAGACCCGAGCGGCCCTGGACTTCGGCATAGACCTGACGCTCACGATACGAAACATGTTCGCGCTCACGCCGCGCGAACGGCTAGAACGCCTCCAAGCGAGTCAACTCGGCACTCTGCCCGAATTCGAGGCAATGCTCGAAATTAGACGCCTGGAAGAGAACGCCGACTCATAGTCACTTGGGCCCACGCAACGTCAGGAATATCGAGGCATTCCGCGGCTGAACGCAACCGCCTGTGGTCCGCGGGGCGTCAGAACGAGCGATGAGCAAGCCGCTTTCGCTCGCCTACTCTCCCTGCCCCAATGATACGTTCGTGTTCGCAGCCTGGACCAAAGGCTTTCTCACGGGCGGCCCGCCGGTTCAGGTCGTGCTCGACGACGTCGAAGCCCTCAACGAGGCCGCCCTGCGCGGGGAACACGCATTGACTAAAGTCTCGTACGGCGCAATTCCGTACTTGACGGAGCACTATCGCATATTGCGAGCAGGCGGAGCGCTGGGCCGCGGATGCGGCCCGCTGCTCATCGCCAAACCTCGCATCGATGGTAGCGCTCTGCCGCTCGAAGAGTTCGCCGATGGCGCGCGCATCGCCATCCCGGGCGAACTCACGACCGCACACCTCCTGCTGCGTTTGGCGCATCGGCGTCCGATCGAGACCGTGGTCATGCGTTTCGATGCCATCGTCGCCGCCGTCGCACGTGGCGAGGTGGATGCCGGGCTGATCATCCACGAGTCCCGTTTCACCTATCAGTCGAGCGGCCTCGCGCAAGTCGTCGACCTTGGCCAATGGTGGGAGGGTGAGACCGGCAAGCCCATTCCACTCGGCGCGATCCTCGTCCATCGCGATCTCGGCGAGGTGGCGGCCCTGCGCATCGAAGAGACGATCCGCGAGAGTCTGAAGTTCGCCTACGCGTACCCCGCGGCGGTCGCACCGTACGTGCGCGAGCACGCCTTTGAGATGGACGAAGAGGTGATGCGCAANNGCCGCGGTCGAGACGCTGTTTGCCGTCGCCGCCGACGCGGGGCTGATCCCCGCAGGCTCGGCGCCCGACTTCGTCGGAAGCCCGGGCCCCTTGCCGATCCATCTAGGCAGCGTGATGGAATAGCGGCCACGCGAGTCTCCCTCACCACGGACGAGGATCGCCGCAATGGTAACCGGGACCGTTGAT
>PLFC01000081.1 GCA_003136655.1 Vulcanimicrobiota bacterium | reverse complement strand
GAAGTGCTCGAGTATCCCGATCGCATCTCGAAGGCCGTCTTGGCCAAAGGGCTCGACGCTGGCACCGCGTTTCAAATCGTCTCGATCGACATCGCCGACGTCGACGTCGGGAAGAATATCGGCGCGGAACTGCAGACCGCGCAAGCCGAAGCCGACCGGCGCATCGCGCAAGCCAAAGCGGCCGAGCGCCAGTATAGCGCGCTGGCTGCCGAGCAAGAGCAGAAAGCCGAAACGCAAGCCATGCGCGCCAAGGTCGTGGAAGCCGAAGCGCAAATTCCCGAAGCGATCGCCGCGGCGTTCCGCAGCGGTAACCTGGGCGTGATGGATTACTACAAGCTCAACAACATCAAGGCGGATACCGAAATGCGCGGAGCGATCTCGACCGGCGTCACGCCGCCCGAGCAGGGCGGCGGCACCCCGCCGCTGCAGCCGCCCAAGCCGTAGCGCCGTTTCAGCATGGAAGAAGTCGGTGCGCTGATCCTCGAGTTGTTCAAGAGCGCGGCAAAGGCGAAGGATTCGCGCACGAGCGGGGAGCCGGCGAGCGCGATGCTCCGCCGGATCCTCCTCGGCGAGCAGGCAGCTCCGCCGCCGGTCGACCCGCCGGCTCCGCCGGATACAAAGCCTGCGACGCGACCGGCCCCGGCCCCGGTACCTGCGCCGCCGGGAGCGCCGGTTCACGTCGCGCCGTCGCCGCTGCTCGCCGATTTTCACCAGCCGCAGCGTTTTCTGGCAGCGTTCGTCCTCGCCGAAGCCCTCGGGCCGCCGGTCGCGTTCAAGGGTCACGGTCCTGGCTGACGCGCAGGCCGAAAAGATCTTCGAACTCGCGGGCATGCGCGACCCGTTGGATTTCTGCGGCCATCTCGACCGCAACCTGACCGCTCTCGAGGGCTTGGTGCCGGTGGCGCTGCACGTCGACGGCGATAAGCTGCGCGTGCGCGGAGCGCCCGAAGCCGTCGACTCGGCGCATCGCATTCTGACGCGCATGCGCGTCGCGGCCGACGGCGGCGCGCACCTTACGCCCGACGACGTTGCGCTGGCCGTTCGCGATGCGCAAGCGGGCGAAGCCGAACGCGTTCCGCGTACGTTGATCGCCAACGCCCGCGGGAAGGACGTGCGGCCCAAAACCGCCGGTCAGCGCGCGCTGGTGGATGCGATCGAGCGCAACACGTTGACCTTCGCGATCGGCCCGGCGGGTACGGGCAAAACGTTTCTGGCCGTGGTCATGGCGGTGCGCGCGCTACGCAACCGCGAGATCTCGCGCATCATCCTCTCCAGGCCCGCGGTGGAAGCGGGCGAGAAGCTCGGCTTCTTACCCGGCGACCTCAAGGAGAAAGTCGATCCCTATCTGCGGCCTCTTTACGACGCGCTGTTCGAATTGCTCGACGACGGGGTCGTTACGCGCTTCCTCGAGCGCGGCACGATCGAGGTGGCGCCGCTGGCCTACATGCGCGGGCGCACGCTTTCCGAAGCCTACGTGATCCTCGATGAGGCGCAGAACGCAACGCCCGCACAGTTGAAAATGTTCCTGACGCGTTTGGGCCCGGGTTCGAAGATGATCGTGGGTGGCGACGTCACGCAGATCGACTTGCCCGGCGGGCAACGCTCGGGCTTACACGACGTGCCCGCGCTCTTTTCGAACATCGACGACGTCGCCGTCGTGCAACTCGACGGACGCGACGTGGTGCGTCACCCGCTGGTCGCGCGCATCGTGGAAGCCTACGCCCGCGCCGACGCGAACGGCCGCGCCCGCAGTTAGCGACGTGATCTACGTGCGGAATGCGACGCGCAAGCACCGCATCGGCGTGCGCGCGTGGCAACGGCGTGCGCGCACGTTGCTGAGCGCCGCGGGTCTCGCCGGAGCGGGCCTGTCGCTGAGTTTCGTCGGCGACCGCGCGATGCGCCGGCTCAACCGCGAACACCGGGGCAAGGACCGGCCGACCGACGTGCTCTCGTTTCCGCTTTTCGAACCGTTCGCGGTGCCCCGCAAGCGGAGCGGCGGCGGTCCGGAGCTGCTGCTGGGCGACGTGGTCATCAGCCTGGACACCGCGCTGCGACAGGCTCGCGAGTACGACGCGTCGCTCGACGACGAAGTCGAACGCCTGCTCATCCACGGCATCCTGCACCTGATCGGGCACGACCACGAATTGCCCGACGAGCGCAAACGGATGGTGCGGGCGGAGCGCCGGTTGGCCCGCGCGGTCGGCCTGAGCTGGCCGTACGACGGGGTGCGGTAGCGGCGGCCCCGAAAGGCTCGGCGACGATGCATCCCGCGCGCCTGCCGCCGACCGTCAAACGGGTCGAGGACAACCGGTTCTGGTCCGCGTTCGACTTCGCGTTCCAAGGCATACTGTACGCGACCAGAACCCAGCGCAACATGCGCGTGCACTTGGTCGCCGGCGCGCTGGCCCTGTTCGCGACGCTGTATCTGCGACTCGAGCGCGCCTACGTCGCGGTGGTGGTCATCGTCATCGCGCTGGTCATCGCGCTCGAATTGGTGAACACCGCGATCGAGGCGGTCGTCGATCTGATGACCGTCGCGCATCACCCGCTGGCCAAGATCGCCAAGGACGCCGCGGCGGGCGCAGTGCTCGTCGTCTCGCTGGCGGCCATCGTGGTCGGCTACTTGGCCTTCTACGAAGGCATCACGGCGGCCGGCGCCAGCGTGGCCGTCGCCGTCGGCACCGTGCCGCGCAACCTCGTGCTCGTCGTCTTGACCATCACCGGCATCGGGACGGTCTTCGCCAAGGCCTTCGCGGGCAGGCACGGCACGCCGCTGCAGGGCGGCGCCATCTCCGGGCATGCGGCCCTGGCCTTCGCGATCGCCACCCTGATCGCGCTCTTGGGTCAGAACCTGCTGCTGGCGCTGCTGGCCATCTTCCTGGCCTTCCTGGTCAGCCAGAGCCGGGTGGAGGGCGGCATCCATTCCCTGCGCGAGGTGTTCTTCGGCGGGGCGCTCGGGGCGGGCGTGAGCTTGGCGCTCTTCCTGCTGGTGCGGCGCTAGCTCGTGCGGCTCTCGAACCCGNNGTCTTGATCGCCGCCTCGGCGTTTTTCTCCGGCTCGGAGGCCGCCCTGATCTCGCTCTCGCGCCTGCACGCACGCGGGCTGGTCGAGCGAAAGATCCGCGGCGCGGAGGCCGTCGTCCGCCTCCTCGAGGACCGGAACCGGTTTCTCACCTCGATCCTGATCGGCAACACGATCGCGCTCTTGGCGGCCGACTCGGTCGCGACGGCGCTCTTCCTGCACGCAGGCATTCCGAACGCGGCACTGTGGTCGACCGCGATCATGACCGTGCTACTGCTGCTCTTCGGCGAAATCGTGCCCAAGACGATCGCGGTCGCCGGCAACGAGCGTTGGGCCCTGCGCCTCGCGCCCGTGCTCGAACGCGTCGCCTGGATCATGACGCCGCTCAACGCCACATTTCTGTTCTTGACCAACATCATCGTGCGCATCCTGGGCGTCACGCCGGCCACGAACGGACCGTTCGTCACCGAAGCCGACATCCGCAACATCGTCAACGTCGGCGCCGAGCAGAACGTGCTCGAGCCGCAAGAGCGCGAGATGATCCATTCGATCATCCAATTCGGCGATACGATCGTGCGCGAGGTGATGACGCCGCGGCCGGACATGGTCGCGGTCGAAGTCAGTCAGTCGGCCCGGCGCGCGCTGGATCTCGTGATCGCCGAAGGGTACTCCAAGCTGCCGGTCTTCGAGGAGTCGATCGACAACGTGATCGGCGTTATCCACGATCGCGAACTCTTGATCGCCTTGGCCAACGGCTTGCTGGCCAACACCTCACTGCGCGCGCTCATGCGCCCGATCACGCTCGTGCCCGAGACCAAGCGCGTCGCCGACCTGCTGCGCGAAATGCAGCGCCACAAGTTTTCGCTGGCCATCGTGGTCGACGAGTACGGCGGCACGGCGGGCTTGGCCACCATGGAAGACCTGCTCGAGGAGATCGTCGGCGAAATTCGCGACGAACACGACGAGGGTGAAGAAGAGCCGATCCGTCTGCTTTCCGACGGCGAGGCCATCATCGACGCGGGTACCAACATCGAGGACGTGAACGAGAAACTCGGGCTGCACTTGCCGCACGAGGAATTCGAAACGATCGGGGGACTCACGGTCGGCCTGTTCGGGCGTTTGCCGCACGAGGGCGAAGAGATCGAGACCGACGGTAACGTGCGCCTGCGCATCGATCACACCCGCGGCCGGAGAATTCTCGCCGTGCGCCTGTTCAAGAACGGGCACGCCGGGGGCGAGCCCGCCGGCACCGCCCGCAGCGCCGATGCAGAACGGGTCTGAGCGCTCCGACGACGAGTTGCTGGCCGCCGCGCGCGCCGCGCGCGAGCACGCCTACGCGCCCTATTCGGCGGTGGCCGTAGGCGCCGCGCTCCTCTGCGAGGACGGCGCGCTCGTGACCGCCTGTAACGTCGAGAACGCGTCGTACGGTCTCTCGATCTGCGCCGAACGTGCGGCCGTGGCCGCGGCCGTCGCCGCCGGCAAGCGCCGCTTCGTTGCGCTGGCGATTGCCGGACCCGACCACGGCGCGACCCCGCCGTGCGGCGCGTGCCGTCAGTTTCTCTACGAGTTCGCGCCGAACGTACGCGTGCTCTACAGCGACGGCGACGGCTACGAGGTCACCGCGCTCGACGAACTGCTCCCGGCCGCATTCGAACTGCCGTAATGAGCGGCGGCGCGCATTCGCGCACCTATAAAACGCGCGGCATCGTGATGCGCGCGCGCAATCTCGGCGAAGCCGATCGCATCGTCACGCTGTTCACCGAAGAGCGCGGCAAGCTCGATGCGGTCGCGAAGGGCGTTCGGCGGGCCAAGAGCCACGTCGCGGGCAAGCTCGAGTTCGCGAGCGAAGCGTTGCTCGGCGTGCATCGCGGGCGCAATCTCGACGTGATCGCGAGCGCCGAGATCTCGCGTTCGCATTGGGAAGCGTTGGTCGATCCGGCCAAGTTCGCGGTCGCGCATCTGCTGGTGGAATTGATCGACGTCTTCTGCGAACCGGATCTGGCCATGCCCGACGTGTATGCGTTGCTTCAAGGTGCGCTTGCGGCGCTGGCGCGGACCGGCGAGCCGCTCTCGCTCGTGCCGCGCTTCGAGTTACTGCTGCTCGACGCGCTCGGTCTGGCGCCCGAAGCGGAAACGTGTCTGCGCTGCGGCGCGACGCTCGCGGGCGAAGCCGCCTGGGCCGATCTCGAAGCCGGCGGTCTGACCTGCGAGCGCTGCCGTCCGCACCGCGCCGACGCTTTTGCGCTCTCGGCGGCCGAGGTCGAGAATTTTCGCGCGCTCGGTACGTCGCGCGGCGGCGAACGGCGGGCCGCGCTGATCGCCGCACCTGCCGTGGCCCGCGCCGTCGACGCCTTCGTCACGCACCATCTGGGCAAGCGCTTGCGCTCGCAGGCGCTGCTGGCCGATCTGGCGCAAGGCCCGGCATGGCCATCGTAGCGCTCGACGTCGGCGAACGGCGCATCGGCGTGGCGGTCAGCGACCCGGGCGAGACCTTCGCGCTGCCGCTGCGCACGCTCGAACGGAGCACCCTGCACGACGACGTCGAAGCGATTCTGGCGGTGGCCGCGGAGTACTCGGCCGGCACGATCGTCATCGGCGATCCCCTTTCGCTCTCCGGCGAACGCGGCTTGGCGACNNGAGCGCATGACCACGGCGCTGGCCACGCGCGCCCTGATCGGCGCCGACGTGAGCCGCGCGAAGCGCAAGCGGATCGTCGACCAATTGGCGGCCGCCTCGATACTGGATACGTTTCTGGCCCGTCGCCGGCGCACCGGTTAGCTCGTGTCGCGGCTGGTTCGGACGCTCGTCACGGCGACGGCGGTGCTGCTGCTCGGCCTGGCCGCGGCGCTCGGCGCCGGCGCGTACCTCCTGTTCGCCGACCGCTCGCTGCCCGCGCGCGAGACGTCGGTCGTCGTGCCCGACGGCGCCACCGGCGCCGAGATCGCCGGGCTCCTGCAATCGGGCGGCGTCATTCGCTCGGCCCGCGCCTTTCGCGTGCTGGAACGCTTGGAACACGCCCAGAGCGCTGCGAAGTCGGGCGAATATCGCTTTCCCGCGCACCTCAGCGCGGACGAAGTCTTGCACCGTATTGAGAGCGGCGGCGCGCAGGTTGCCGCGTGGGTCACGATTCCGGAGGGATTCACGGCGCGCGAGATCGCGCAACGGCTGGCCGAACGGGGTTTGGGNNCGCGCCCAACCGTGAAGGTTACCTCTTCCCCGACACCTATCTGCTGCCGCTGCAAGCGACGCCCGCGACGCTCGCCGCGGTGCTGACGGATCGCTTCCGCGAGGAGTTGCCGCGCGATGCAATCGCGCGGGCCAAGGCGCTCGGCCTCTCGCTCCCGCAGGTGGTCACGGTTGCCTCGCTGATCGAGCGTGAAGCCAAGTCAGACGACGAGCGCCGGCTCATGGCCGGGGTGTACTACAACCGTCTGCGGCTGCAGATGCCGCTGCAGGTCGACGCGACGCTCGAATACACGTTTGCCCGCCACAAAACCGTGATCACGCAGGCCGACCTCGCCCGCGATACGCCCTACAACACCTACCTGCACGGCGGCCTGCCCCCGACGCCCATCGCCAACCCCGGAAGGCCCTCGCTGGACGCGGCTTTCCACCCGCAGCCGTCGGCCTTTTTGTACTACGTGTACAAGGGGAATGGACATCACGCGTTTTCACGAACGCTGGCCGAACACGAAGCCAACGTTGCCCGCTACCTGCGATAGGAGGATCGACATCGACGCGAACAATGGCGAGGCCGCCGAGCCGCGCGAGGACGACGGCAAGGTCGATCTGCTCGACGTGATCGTGGTCGAGACGATGGACGGCGAGAAGCACGAATACGAGGTCGTCGGCTTGGTCGACGACGAGGAGCACAACGAGTACGCGGTCGCCTTCAGCGAGAAAGCCGACGAATTCATCGTGACCGACGTGCACGGCAAGTTGCTCGACGACGACGAACTCGCGCAGGAAATCCTCGACGACTTCTTCGTGCTCTCCGAAGAGTCGGGATCCGAGGAACAATAAAGAACCCGAGGATCCTGTTCCTCTCGGCCAGCGTCGGGGTCGGGCATACGGCCGCGGCCAAGGCCGTCGCGGGCGAGTTGCGCGCGATGCTGCCGGGCGCCGAGATCCAGACGGTCGACTCGTACAAGTACGCGGCGAGCGTCTTTTCGAAGGTCGTCGCCGACGGTTACATCGGCATGGTCAAGACGGTACCGCAGGTGTACCGGTACATCTACGACCGCGCCGAACGCGCGCGCGACATTCCCGCGTTCCGGCGTTGGGTGAATCAGTACACGGCGGTCAACCTGCGCGCGCTGGTCAGCGAGCGCAAACCCGACGTCGTGGTCTGCACGCACGCGTTTCCGTGCGGCGTCATGTCGGAGTTCAAGCGGCAGTTCGATCCCGATCTGCCGGTAGCCGGCATCGTGACCGACTTCGTCGTGCATCCGTTCTGGATCTATCCCAACATCGATCTCTACGCGGTGGCCACGCGGGAGATGCGCCAGACCCTGATCGCGCGCGGCGTCGCGCGCGAACGCATCGAACTCTCCGGCATACCGGTCGACCCGCGCTTTGCCGCGCCGCGTCTGCCGTTGGCCGAATTACGCGCAGCCTTGGGCCTGCCCGTCGATAGGCGCAGCGTCTTGATGATGGGCGGCGGGCTCGGCATCGGGCCCTTGGAAATGATGATCAAGGCGCTCGGCCGGGTGAAGATTCCCGTTGCGGGCACGATCATCGTGGGCCGCAACGCGCGGCTCGAACGGCGCGTTCTCGCGCTCGCCGAACGCACCGATTATCCGCTGCGCATCGTCGGTTTCGTCGACAACGTGTTCGATTACATGCACGCCAGCGACGTGCTCGTCTCCAAGCCCGGCGGTTTGAGTTCGTCGGAAGCCCTGAGCGCCGCGCTGCCGATGGTGCTGGTCAAGCCGTTGCCCGGTCAGGAGGAGCGCAACACCCGCTATTTGGTCTCGCGGCGCGCCGCGGTGCGCGCCGAGGGCGAAGCGCAACTCGCGCGGGCGATCGCCGATATCGTCGAGCCCGGCGAGCGTCGCGAGCGGCTCTTGCAGCGCATCGCGCCGTTGCGCAGGCCCGATGCGGCCGCGGACGTCGCGCGGCGAATCGCAGGCCTCATCGAGCTCAGGCGCGCGGCAGGCGCCAGATGAGCGCGCCGCCGAGCGCGAATTCGATTAGGGAAAGTACGATCGCAGCGCGCGGTCCGAGGCCTGGTGACAGCGCGTTGAAGCGCTCGACCAGCGGCGCGGTGGCGAGCGGTGCGACGACCTGCGGAAACGTGGTCGCGAAATTCCAGATGCCCATCGCGGTCGCCATCGCGCCGCCGGGAAGCACGGCCGCCGCCAGCGCCCAATCGGCGGTGACGAACGCACCCCAGGCCGCGCCGGCAGCCGCCGCCGCCAGGTATGCCGGCAATAGCGAGGTCGCCGCGGCCAGGGCGATCAAGGCCAGCGCGACGCAGCCGCACGCGACGCTCACGACCACGCGTTTGTCCAAGCGATCCGCGGGCCGCGCGGCGACGATCGCGCCGGCGACGGCCGCCAAGGTAAAGGTGAGAAAGACCAGCGCCGTCTGCGTTTGCACGGCGTCGCCACGCACGCCCAGGCTATCCCGCACGTAGAAGAGCAGAAAACCGAGGAGCGTAAAGAAGCCCACGTTCACGAGCCCGCGCGAGAGCAGAAGAGCGCGCAGCGGAGCGTTGCGCAAGAGCGCCGCGAGCGGCGCCGCGACGGGCGTCGAAGCGATTCCCGCAAGCCCGCGCATATACCCGACGGTCGCGACCCAACTCAACGTGAAGGGCACGGCGAGCGCCGCAGCGACGATGCGCGCATCGTGGATGAATCCGGCCACGAGGAGTCCGGCGGCGTTGCCGATCGATTGATATGCGCTCATCCACGACGAGGCCACGCCGCGCCGTGCCGGCGCGACGTAGTCGGGAATGGCCGCTTGGTACGGACCGCCCGCAACGTTCATGCCGATCTCGAGCAGAAAGAAGGCAGCCAGCAACTGCCACCACGCGGGCGCGAGATAGAACCACACGAGCGACGGAAGCGCGATGGCCAAACCCGCGGCGTAGAATCCCAGCCGCTGGCCAACTCGGGCGCGCTGTCGATCGGAGAACGCGCCGATCAGCGGTTGCACGAGCGTGGCCACGAGCGCGCCGAGCGCTGCGATCGTGGCGTAGGCGCGCACGCCGTCGCCGTGCGCGAGTTCTACGCTGCGAGCCTGCAGCGAAACGGCGAGGATCGCGCCCCAGACGAGCTGGATGCCCGCGTTGAACGCGCACAGCCGCGCGGCGCTAACCGTTGGCTGCGTGCTGCTCGGCGTAGCGGTAATCTTCATCTCCGTCGACGTCGAAACACAGCGACGGCGACGAGTTGCGGCACGCATGGGCTTCGATCTTCAGCTCTTCGCGCGCGCGCTGCTCGATGTGATCGATGCGCAGCTTGCGGAGCGCAAAGCGCACGAGCAGCGCCGGCCCGAGCAGCGCGGCCATCTTCCACAGGCTCTTGCGTGCGTCGAAGAGTCGCTGCGCAACCGGCAGCACCCGCTCCGCGGAACCGGGTGCGAAATACACGACGCTGCCGTTGACGATGCGCTCGCCGCCGAGATCGGTGACGTGCGGCGGAGCGCCGGGATAAGCGGCAGCGTACGCTTCGGCGGTCGCAACGGGCAAGGCCACGTCGCTGCCGGACGACGCGCGCAGGAACGCCAGCAGCGCGTCCGCGGTGACGAACGGCATGTCGCTGGTCATGAGCAGCATTTGGTCGGCGTTGCCCGCGATCATCGCACGGCGGATGTTCTCGCGTCCTTCGCCGGCTTCGTCGAGCACCTCGTCGACGCTCCCCGCGCAGTGCGCGCGCACCTCCGCGCCGCCGACCACCAGGACGCGCTGTGCCCCGGCGGCCCGCGCGGCGTCGATCGCGGTATCCAGCATCGTCCGTCCGCCGATCGAGGCGAGTGCCTTCACGTCGGTACCCAAAACGGAGGCGAC
>PLFC01000105.1 GCA_003136655.1 Vulcanimicrobiota bacterium | reverse complement strand
CTCGAACTGGGCGGCAAGGCCCCCGTCATTGTGTTCGACGATGCCGACCCGGCGGCAGCGGCCGAGGGCATTGCCGGCGCGGGCTACTTCAATGCGGGCCAGGACTGTACGGCCGCCACCCGCGTCCTGGCCGGCCCCCGGGTGCACGAGGCACTGCTGGCCGCGCTGGTCGAGCAGGCCGAGGGCACCACGGTCGGGGGCACCGACAACGACGACGCCGACTACGGGCCGCTCAACAACGCGGCGCAGCTCGAGCGCGTGCGCGGCTTCCTGGAGCGCACGCCGTCCCACGCCTCGGTGGCCACCGGGGGCACGCCGGTGGGCGAGCGCGGCTACTGCTTCGCGCCGACCGTCGTGGCCGGGCTGCGCCAGGACGACGAGCTCGTGCAGTCCGAGGTGTTCGGACCGGTCATCACCGTGCAGGAATTCAGTGACGAGGCCGAAGCGCTGCAATGGGCCAACGGGGTGGAGTACGGGCTCGCCTCGTCGGTGTGGACCCGCGACCACGGCCGGGCCATGCGCATGGCGCGCGATCTCGACTTCGGGTGTGTGTGGATCAACACGCACATCCCACTGGTGGCCGAAATGCCCCACGGCGGGTTCAAGCGCTCGGGCTACGGCAAGGACCTCTCCGCCTATGGGTTCGAGGACTACACGCGCATAAAGCACGTGATGAGCAACATCGAGGAGTAACGATGATCATCGGAGTCCCCAGCGAAACGAAGACCGACGAGTGGCGGGTGGCGCTGACGCCGGCCGGTGTGCGTGAGCTCACCTCGGCCGGCCACACGGTCTACGTCCAAAAAGGTGCGGGCGACGGCTCGTCCATGCCCGATGCCGACTTCGTCCGCACCGGGGCGAACATCGTCGACACCGCCGAGGACGTGTGGTCGATCGCCGATCTGGTCTGCAAGGTGAAGGAGCCGATCGCCGAGGAGTACCGGTTGCTGGGGGCGAAAAAGGACCAGACCCTCTTCACCTACCTCCACCTGGCCGCCTCCCGCGAGTGCACAGAGGCGCTCGTGGCCGCCGGCAACGTGGCCATCGCCTACGAGACGGTGCGCCAGGAGGACAACTCGCTGCCGCTGCTGGCCCCCATGAGCGAAGTCGCCGGACGCATGGCGGTGCAGGTCGGCGCGTCGTGCCTTCAGAAGGAGCACGGCGGCAAAGGCGTTCTCCTCGGCGGCGTCCCTGGAACGCGGCGCGGTCGCGTAGTCATCCTCGGCGGCGGCTTCGCCGGACTCACCTCGGCGCGCAAACTCGAGCGGCTCCTCGGGCCCGGCGAGGCGGCGATCACGCTCGTGAGCCGTGAAAATTTCTCGCTCTTTACGCCGATGTTGCCGGAAGTCGGTTCCGGGAACCTCGAGACGCGGCACGTGGTGACGCCGGTGCGCGCGCAGCTTTCGCGAACCACGTTCGTCCTCGGCGAAGTGCGCAGCGTGGATTTGGAACGAAAGACGGTCGACGTCGAGCACGTGATCGCGCGTTCGACGCGAACCTTGCCGTACGACCAGCTCGTGTTCGCGCTCGGCTCCGTGAACTCGACGTTCGACCTGCCGGGCATCGCCGCGCGCTCGATTCCGTACAAGACGCTCGAAGATGCGGATCGCCTGCGCAACCACGTGATCGCGATGCTGGAATACGCCGCGGTGGCGGACGATGCGGAGGAGCGGCGCCGGCTCCTGCGGTTCGTGTTCGTCGGCGGCGGCTTCACGGGCGTGGAAGCGGCGGGCGAGATGGTCGACTTCTTTCGCAGTTCGCTCCACTTCTATCCCACGATCCCGCCGGACGAAGTCGAAGTCTATCTGGTCGAGGGCGGGAAGAAGCTCTTACCGGATCTGCAGGCGGGCATGGGCGAGTACAGCGCGCGTGCGCTCGCGCGACGCGGCGTCCGCGTGCTGACGAACTCGATGGTGCAAGGCGCGGACGAGTTCGGCTTGCAGATCAAGAACGGACCGAAGATCGAGACGCGCACGATCGTGTGGAGCGCCGGCGTCAAACCGTCGCCGGTCGTCGCGGCGCTGCCGATCGGTTCCGGGCGCGGCGGCGCGATCGTGGTGAACGAGGATCTTTCGGTAGCGAACTATCCGGGCGTCTGGGCCCTCGGCGATTGCGCTTCGATTCCGGCGCCGGGCGGAACCACGCACCCCGCGACGGCGCAACACGCGATCCGCGAGGGGCCGGTGCTCGCCGCCAACATCGCTGCGACGCTGCGCGGCGGCGCCACGCAGACCTTCACGTACGATGCATTGGGCATGATGGCCTCGCTCGGCGGACGGCGCGGCGTCGCGGGCATCCGCGGCCGCTGGCTGCTGACCGGCTTTTGGGCCTGGGCGCTCTGGCGAACGTATTATCTCTTGCGCCTGCCCGGCCGGGATCGTCAGTTTCGCGTCGCATTCGACTGGTCGCTGGGCCTCATCTTCCCGCGCGACATCGCCGAATTGCGCGTCTACACGCGCCGCGCTCACGACAGCATCCAACAGGATGCCGGCTTGCAGTGCGTCGAGGACGCCGGCCAGCCCCTCGAACGTTAGAGCGTGGCCAGCGTTGCGCGGGCGCGATCGGCGTAGACTTGGTGAAATTGTCCGTTGAGCGCGAGCGCGCGCGCGAGCCGGCGTTTCGCCTCGGCGCGATCGCCGAAGTGTAGGGCGATCATGCCCGCGTGATACTGGAGCAGCGAGTTCTCCGTATCGAAACGCAGCGCTTTCCGGATTGCGGTGCGCGCAACGTCCCAGCGACCGTCGGCGGCGGCCGCCCAGGCCAGCGTGTCTTCGGTGAAGATGTCGTCGCGTGCGCTCAATTCGCGCCGGGCGATCGCGTATGCGTCGTCGGCGTGCAGTCCGTGTTCGGAATAGTAGATGGCCAAGAGCCGGTCGGAGATCCGCTGGGCGTTGCCGATGCGCTCGACCGTACGGATCAAGCCGTCGGTTCCGGCGGCGGCCTCGCCCTGTCCCAGCGCGCGCTGCGCGTCGGCTTCGTAGCCGAGCGTCTCCGGATACGGTACCATGTCGGCCGACGTGGTCGCGTCGCGCAGGCATTCGGTCCACTGCTTCAGCGCGCACTCCACGCGGGCCAGAACCCGAAAGCCGTCGGCGTAATGCGGAAAGATGGCAATGGCCTGCCGCTCGTCGGCCAGTGCTTCGTCGTTGTCGCCGGCTTCGAACGCCATTTCGCCCTCGCGGAAGAAATACCAAGCGCGCTGCTGCGCGGGCGCGTCGACGTTGGCGTTGACGTAGGCGCCGGCCGTTTGCAAGAGCGGCCGCGCGGCGCTCAAGTGTCCGGTCAGTTCGAGATAGCGCGATTCGACGACCCGCCACGAGTCGTCCCGATCCTTATCGGGCACCGCGTCGAGTCGCTTTTGCGCCCGCGCGTAGTCGCCGATCTCCATGTCGAGGCTGGCTTCGCGGGAGTACATCGACGGGTCGCCGGTATCCCACGATTCGACGTCGCGGGTTACCGCGAGAGCGTCGTGAAAGCGGTGTAAGGTGAGGTAGACCGAGGCCAATCCGAGTTCGCCGCCCATGTTGCCCCGGGGTTCCGCCGCGAGCGATGCCTTGGCCGCGGCCTCGGCGCGCAGGACGTCGCCGATGTCGCCCCGTTCGCGATATCGCTGCAGATACTCCCCGCTCAGTTCGCGCGGGCTGAGCATGTCGCCCCGGTGCTTCTCGCCGACGGCGCGTTCCCAAAAGGCGATCAGCTTGTCGCGATGCTGATAGTCGGCGACCACGGGCGCGGCCGTCGGCAAGGCCGCCGCTCGCGCCGCGTCTTCGTCGCGCCGGATATAGGCCGGCCAGGCGGCGATCGCGATGATCGCGATCGCCACCGTGGCCAGGATTGCCGGGTTAGTGCGGCTGCGCAAGGTACGGAAACGAGCCCGTCGGGACTTGAGAAGATGCCTGCGCGACGTTGTCGCTGCTCAGACAGTTGTTCTCCTCGTTGTCTTCGGGTTGCAGCTTCGGTGCCGCNNGCAATCGTGCCTGCGTCGGGCGCTTCGGCATACGCTGCGGCACGAGTCGCGTATACTATGTAGGCGAATACCCCGACGAGCACCAAAACGATCGCGGCACTCGCGTAGATGTCGGAACTGTAGCCCATAATCGCCGGCGGTTGCCAGCCGAGGACTTGAGCGAGTTCGTATGCAGCGACTGCGAGCGCGAGCAACGTGACCGACCAGATCCAGATGCGCATCGTCGAGGGGCGCAAGCTCGAACGGTCGGAGACGAGCCGATGCACGACCACGCTATCGAGCGTGTCGGTGCAGATCATGCCCAGACAGAACATGGCGCCGACCAAGAGCGCGCCGAACGCGCCGGAATTGACGCCGAAGGCCACGGCGTAGGTCGCGATCTGGCTCGACGTTTCGAACCCGAATCCGAAGAGCAGTCCGACGGGGATTGCGACCCACGGGCTGCGCGCTTCGCGTAGCGCTTTAGGCACGAGCCGCGACTTTATCCCGACGGGTCGCGAACCGCCGGCGCGCAATTGCTGCAGGTTCAACAGCGCGATCGCAACCAAGACGACGATGCTGATCCAGGTTCCGATGGTCTCGATCAAGGCGCCGTGCGCGCCGAAGCGCGAACCGAAGAAGCCCACGAGCGCAGCGATGGCGAGCACCATGATCGAGTGGCCGCCCGCAAAGAGCGTGCCGCAGAAGCGGCTGAGCCAGGGACGCTCGTCGAACGAGTTGCGCGTCAGGTTATCGATGGCCGCGAGGTGGTCGGGGTCGGCGCCGTGGCGCAGTCCGAGCGCGAATACCGCGAACGCTCCCGCGCCGATCATGCCGCGCTCTGCATCGGGCGGTGCGCGAAGGGGTGCGAGAAGGCGTAACCGGCGATGGCCAGCGCGGTGATCGCGCTGACGACCAGCGGCGACACGCGAATGCCCTCCTGGGCAAAACCTTGACCGACCAAGACCGCCCCGATCGTCGAGATCACGACCGCGGACGCCAGTGGTCCGTATTTGACGAAGCGCTCGAAGCCGCGCCGGCTCTGCAGCCAGCCCGCGGAACGCACGACCGCGATGCCCAGACCCGTGAGCGTCGCAGCGAGTCCGGCGCTGAATGCGACGATGACGAAGATGCCGTAGGTCACTTGGTTGAGGGCGATCGCGGCCAAGAGGACGACGAGCGCCGCGGGACATGGTGCGACCGCACCGCTCATCGCCGCCCAAATCGTCGATCCGAAGGTCAGCGGTGCGGTGCCGGGTATCGCGTGCAGACGGGCGTGCTCGATGTCGTCGTGCGAGTGGTCGTGGCCGTGGTCGTGCGCGTGACCGTGCCCGTGGTCATGACCGTGATCGTGTCCGTGCGGATGGTGGACGTGGGCGTGATCGTGGGCGTGTGCGCGCGGGTGCGGGTGCGGATGCACGTGCACGAGCGGTTGCCGCGCCTGGAGTTGACGTTGCACGGCGCGCGCGCCGACGATCGCGATCGCGACGCCCGAAAGCAGCGTGATCCACGGGTAGATCGACTCCGGAACGAAGTAACCTTTGAGCAGGTTGATCGCGATGCCCAGGGCGAGGACGCCGATGGTGTGCGCGATGGTCAGGCTCGAAGCGAGGATCGCGGCCTGCTTGACGGTCGCACGCGCGCCGACGAGCGAGATCGCCAGCAGGGTCTTGCCGTGCCCCGGTTCGAGCGCGTGCAGCGCGCCGAGCACGATCGCCACCAGGAACGTCAACGCGACGAAGCCCCAATCGTTCGTGCCGTGGGCCAGCATGTCGGAGAGTTGATTCGAGCGCACGAGCGGCGCGGACGCGGGCACGCTTCCGTTCGCACTTTCATCGATCGAGGTTCGCACGGCGGCCGCGCCGCTGGGTTGAACGGTGAGGTCCACGCCGGTGACGGCGCGCGGCGAGCCGAGCAGCGCGTTGGGATACGCGGTCAGTTCGTGCGTCGGTTCCGTCGCGGGCGCCACCGTGACGTCGTGCCAACCCAGGCGTCCGGGAAAACTTTCGTCGCGATACGAGAGGGCGCGCGCCGTCGCAGCGGGCGCGAGCGCGCCGTGGGCGTCGAGGCGCAGATACAGCGTGGGTAAGCCGCCCGCGCCGGGACGAGTGTGCGCCGACGCTCCGTCGAGGATGAGCGGTACGGCCGTTCCGGCCTCACTCAGGCGCAGCTGCGGCAGCAAGCGTCCGGCCGTGCGTTGCGCCCAGCGTTGCAGGGCCGCTGGGGAAGTGCCGGCGTCGTCGCCCGTTCGCAATTCCTGATAGGTGGGAATCTCCGCCATGTCGAGCACGTAGCGAACGTCGACGCGATCGGCTCCGAACGACAACTTCGTCAAATGGTTGATCGTGAAGTTGCCCAGCGGGTGCGCTTGCGCAGCGGCCTGCGTGGCGAGCAAAAACACCAGGGATGCAAGGCCGCGCTTTAGGTGTGCGATGGTCGGGACCTCTCGGGGATGGCTCAAGAGTTCACTGGGCTAACGCTCCCCGTTTGGGGTTGGATTTGGGCGTTCCGCTCGGGCCCGGGTGGTCGAAAGAAGAGACGCCCGCGAACGATCGTTCGCGGGCGTCTTTCGCGGCCGGCGCGCTCGCGCCGGTTCGTAGGAGCCCTCGAGGGTCTTAGTGCGGAGGCGCTAGGTACGGATACGTCGACTGGGTCTGCGTTCCGCCTTGTCCCGACGTGACGTGCTCGTCGGTGAGACAGTTATTCTCTTTCCCGTCGTCGGGTACGCCGGTGAGGGCCGGAATGGTGTTTCCGAACACTGCGCCCAGCGAGATGTCGATGACGTCGTCGGTCAAGCCTCGGCCGCCGAACTTACCGCCGGTCGCTCCGCCGGTCTCCACGCCCAAGTAGGCTGCGGGGCCGCTCTGCGAGAGGTCCGCCGCGAGTTCGTTGGGGTAGAGGATGCTCTGCAGCACGCGCGAGATCGTTTCGCTGCGGCCGACGACCTTATTCGAGAAGTTGTAGATCGCGGCTTTGATCGTGGTGTCCGCGTAGGGGCTCGTTTGGTTGGTGTACTGATGCTGGTTGAACTTTTCGAAAAGTTCTTTCACCGCGGGGCGCGAGAGCAGTTCTTGCTGCACGTAGACTTCGCGGCCGTTGATCTTCTCGCCGGTGGGCAAGCTCGCCGTCGCCCACGTATGGATGATCGGCGTGACGCCGCGCGGAGAGAGCAGGTTGCGCGGCACCGAAAGCACGATCGAGATCACGTTGAAGCCGCCGTTGATCTGGGTCAGTGCGTTGGTCGAGGCCGCGGTGCTGCAGGCATAGCCCGTGCCGTTCGCACCCGAGGTGGATCCGGAAGCATAGCCGTTGAAGGTCGGCATCGAGGTGCCGAGTTGGTTGCCCGTGCGCGGATTTGCGTAATAGCGATCCGGCAAGATCTTGAAGAACTGGAACAGGTCGAAGAAGAACGGATCCGCGCGCGGACCCGCAAATGCGACGACGCCGTTGGACAGCGTGGTGCCGCTCGGCTGATTGAACGGGAACGTACCCTTCGAGAGACCGCTCAGCACCGAGTGCGTGCCCGAGAGTTTCGGGGTGATCGGCCCGTAGAGCGAAAGGGTTTGGGTCGAGCCCGTGCCGTTCGCGACGACTTGCAGGACGGTGTCTTCGGGATTCTGCGTGCCGACCGGACCGTGGGCGATCTTGAACTGATACAAGACGCCGGGGTCGAGTTGATATTCCCCGCCGTCGCCGGCCGGGATGAGCGGGTGGATGTTCATGACCAGGTCGACGTTGTTGGTATTCGCCGGGTCCGGGAACTCGTAGACGTCGGTGATGTCCGCGCCCGGACGATTGACGACCGCGATGGAGTCTTGATGATCGGAGCTTCGCGCCGGATGCGCGGCGTACAGGAATACGGCCAAACTCGTCGCGCCAACGGCTGCGACCGAGCCGGCCCACCTTCCAAACGACATCTTTACCTCGTTGTAGGGGGAACTAGTGAGATCGATGCGCCTATCGTGAGAGCAGCGTCTGGCAGCCTAACGGTATACGGAAACCCTTGGATTGCGCCGGGCGCGTGGCCCGCGCGCGGGCGGCACGGTTAGTACGTACCCAGGATGCGCGCTTCGCCGTCGATCTCGCCTAGCGCCGAGGAGAGGCGGGCGGCGTCGGCCTGTTCGATCTCAACGTAGAAACGGTAGGTGAACGGCGCGTCCAGCGCCGGTCGCGAGACCAGCGTGCGCAGATTCAATCCCGCATCGGCGAAGGCCGAGAGCGCGTCGCGCAACGATCCCGGGCGGTGCGGTAGGATCAGCGCGACGCAGGCCCGCGTGGGCAGCGGCGGCGGCGTCGCATCGCGCTCGATCAAGAAGAAGCGCGTGAAGTTGTCGTGCACGTCTTGAATGCCGCGCTCCAACAGCGTCGCGCCGTAACGCTCCGCGGCCAGCGACGATGCGATCGCGCCGACGCCCGGGTCGCCCAGAGCGACGATCTCGCGTACGGCGCCCGCCGTATCGCCGACGACCTGCGGGCGCACGTGCGGGTGGCGCGCGAAGAACGCGCGGCACTGTTCGAGCGCCACCGGATGCGAACGCACCTCGCGTAGAGCGGCGGGATCGGTGCGCGCGAGTCCGATGAGGTTCTGTTCGACGCGATAGATGCTTTCGGCCACGATCCGGGCACGGGGCTCCGCGTATAACAGATCGTAGACCCGGGGCACGGCGCCCGAGATGGAGTTCTCGACCGGCATCAACGCCGCGTCGACTTCGCCGGCCACGGCGGCGTAGAATACCTCGTCGAACGTGCCGTAGCCGCGGGTCTCGGCGCCCTCGAGCAGCTTGCGCGCGGCGTCTTCGCTGAACGCTCCGGGCTCGCCCTGATAGGCGACGATCATGCCGGCACCCTAAACCGGAGCGTTCGCCGCCGCGCCGAGGCGGAAGGCCGCGACGAAGGCTTTGAAGACGACGGCGTAATCGTCGTGCACGAAGCGCACGGTGCGCCCGCCGATACGCTCCATGCCGGGAATCAACTCGGCGAAGTCGGCATTTTGCGTGCCGGCGAAATCGAGTTCGAGCGTGACGGGCGGCGCGAAGACGAAGGGCTCGGCCTCGTCGACCCGCTCGACCGCGCGACGGGCCGCCGAGCGGATGAGCGCCCGCGCCGCTTCGGGCGAGAGCGAGTTGACCGCAAAGCGTCCGATCGATTCCTTGACGATCGCCCCCTCGATCCAGGGCAGGTGCTTGCGCGCACCTTCGACGGTGGTGCGGTCCCCGGTCACGAGCACGACGGGCACGCCGTGCAAGCCCAGGACGGCGGCGTTGAGCAACGTCTCGCTGCAGCCCACGCCGTTCACCCGCACGGCATAGAGCGTATCGGGCGAATAGGTGTGATCCATCGCGCCGTCGGCCTCCCCGATGCCCGCGTGGTACCCCGTGAAGAACGCGCAGCCGAAACCGGCGTCGATTCCCTCGGACATCGAAAACGGCTTGCGGTTGCCGTAGATCATGCGCACGTCGGCGGGCAACTCGTCCCAGAGCACGTTGCGCATTGCGGAGTGCGCATCGTTGACCAGTACGCCCGTAACGCCGGCGTCGCGCGCGCCGTCGATTGCGGCTCGCACCTCGAGCGACATCAGGCGCCGGTAATACGGATACTCGGTCGTATTCTTGGGATCGACCTGCGTCCACGAAGCGACGGCGGCGGTGCCTTCCATGTCGGCCGAGAGGTACAGCTTCATCTCACGCGCCGAGGTTCTTCAAGGCGGTGCGGGCTTCGTCGAGCTTGGAATCGTGCGGCGAGACCTTGATGAAACGTTGGAACGACTCGACGGCATCGGTGCGTCGACCGATCGCCGCATCGACGACGCCTCGGTTGAAGAGCGCCGCCGGAAAATCCGGCCGTTCCTTCAACACTTGGTTCAACTGATCGAGCGCGCTCAAGTCTTCGCCGGTCGCGTGCAAGACCGTGGCATAGTCGGTCCGCGTATCGGGATTGGCCGGATCGAGCGCCAGCGCCCGCCTGTAATAGGGTAATGCTTGCTGGAACTTCCCCGCGTCGAAGTACAGTTGAGCGAGGCTCACCAGCGCCGAGAGGTCGTTCGGGTTGCGCGCGACGCGGCCGCGTAGCTCGGTGAGCATGCGCATCACGGGCGCAGGCGGCCCGCCGCCGCCTGCCGGCGCTGCCGCAGGGCCGCCGCCGCCCACCGGTGCGCCGCCGGTCTGCGGCACCACCACCTCGCCCGGTCGGCTCGTGGCGACTGCTTGCGCGGGCAGCGCGGTCGTCTTCGCCTCGGGGCCGAGCGCGGAACCGGTGACGCCCAAACCGATTTTGAGAAAGTAGGCCACCAGAGCAATGATGCAGATCGCGCTGACGGTCAGGATCGGGAGATAGATGCGCGGCGGAAGGCCGCGAGCGGGCAAGCGACTCACGAGCGAGAAGGTTTCTCGCAAGCGCGTTCAAAGCCTCGAAGGCATGTTGCCCGACGTGGCCGAGCTACAGTTGCTCTTCGCTCAGTACAACAACGAGTTCTTCGCAGGCGAGATCCCGGCGCATCGCATCGCCTTCAACGGGCGCTTCGGCAATCTGGCCGGACGCATCACCTACAAGCCGCCGTTGATCGAACTCTCTTCGCGCCACTTCGAGAAGCATCCGGAGGCTTTGCGCGAGACGTTGCTGCACGAGATGATCCACGCCTGGCTCTTCGCCCGCGGCCAGAATCCCGGACACACGGCCGCCTTCAAGAAGAAGATGCGCGAACTCGGGCTGACTTCGATTTACCACGATTTGGGCAGCGCGCTGCCGCGCAAGGAGAGCACGCGCCGTTTCATCCTGCGCTGCGACCGGTGCACGCTGGAAGTGCTGCGCAAGCGGCGTCCGCCGGCCAACGTGTCCTGCGGCCGGTGCAGCCGGCGCACCTACGATCCGCGCTACCAATTGCGCGTGCTCGAAGTCGTCGAAACCGTCGAAGTCACCGCTCAGCCGCGGGCCGCCTCGCGCGGTAAGATCGCATAACCGCCCGCGCGCATCGCGTAGCGCGCTACCTTGCGAAAACGTGCCTCGAGATCAGCGACAGCGCCGTCGCGAGAACGGCGAAGGCCAGCACGGTCAGGAGTTGCGGCGACGACAGGCGTCGCGCTATTTGCGGCCCGAGTTGACCGCCGGCGAGCCCGCCGAGCGCGAGTGGGAGCGCGAACGAAAGGTCGATGTTGCCGGCCAGCCAATCCGTCGCGACGCCGACCGGCGCGATGAACAGCATGGCCGCGAGCGACGTCGCGGTCACGATGTGCGCGGGCATCGCGAAGACGGCGATGAACACGATCAAGAACACGATGCCCCCGCCGATGCCGAAGAAACTCGCGATGAAACCGATGGCCACGCCCGAGAGCAGCACGAGTGCGGGGCTCCACGAATAGCGGAACGTTTCGCCGCGAGCGTCGACCAACGTGCGTTCGCGCAAGCCGGGCACGCGCCACGACGGCGGCGCCTGCGACCTGCGCCGACGCATGATGTCGATGAAGAAGAACAAGAGCAGCGCCGCGTAGACCGTATCGAAACCCGCGATGCTCACGTGACGCACGGCGAGCGCGCCCGCAATGCAGGCCGGCACGCCGGTTACGGCCACGAGCAGCGCGAGACCGACATCGACCCGGCCCTGACGCAGATAGGCGATGGAGCCGCTGATCGCGTTGGCCAGCACCATGACCAGCGAAGCGCCGGCGGTCAGGGCCGGCGAGACGCCGTAGGCCAAGCGGAGCACCGGAATGACCACGAACCCGCCGCCCAGGCCGATCAGCGAGCCGAGGATGCCCGCCGCCGCGCCGACGGCAAGCAACTCGACGCTCTTGGCGACGTCCATCCGTCGTCGTCGCCGGTGCGCGTGGAGGGTCTAGCTGTTGACGCGACCGATGTAGCGCCGGTCGCGCGTGTCGATGCGGATCAGGTCGCCGGGGTTCACGAAGAGGGGTACTTGGACGCTGGAGCCCGTCTCCAGCTTCGCCGGTTTCGTGGTGCCGGTTGCGGTGTCGCCCTTGAAGCCNNGGCGTGCCGTCGTGGAACTGCACCTGCACCTTCATGCCGTCCTTGAGAAAGTCGGCCGGGTCGCCGATGAGGTCGCGCTGCAGCGTGACGTTTTCGAACGACTCCACGTCCATGAAGTGAAAGCCGTCGTCGTCGTTATAGAGCATCTGCATGTCGCGATTGTCGACGGTCGCACGTTCGAGCTTCTCGCCGGCGCGGAACGTCCGTTCGACGGTCGCTCCCGACTTGACGTTCTTCAAGCGCGTCCGCACGAATGCCGAGCCCTTTCCGGGCTTGACGTGCAGGAACTCGATGACGGTCCAGAGCTGGCCTTCGATGACGATCGTGACCCCGTTCCGGAAGTCGTTTGAAGAAATCATGACCGGCGGAGATTTGAACTGCCGGTAACGGAGTCCTCGCTGCAGCCGCCCTCAGGCTCGTGAGGCTTTGCCGAAGCCGATCTTGTTTTCGCGGCCGGCGACGAGCCGGCCGATATTTTCGCGATGTTTGAGGAAGATCACCGCAGCGGCGGCCCCGGAGACGAGCGCCGTCCAGGGATCGTGCCGGACCACGCCCAGCGCGATTGCCGAGCAGGCCGTGGCCGTCAACGAGCCCAGCGACGCCCAGCGCGTGGGGATGACGATTGCGAGCCAGAGAAGCACGAAGCCGAGCGCGACGGGCCACGAGATCGCCGTAACCGCGCCGAGCCAGGTGGCGACGCCCTTGCCCCCGCGTCCTCCCAGCCACGGCGAGTAGCAGTGGCCCAGAACCGCGACGAAGCCGAGCCAGACGGCGTACGCGGGATCCGTCGGGGTGAACGCAAGCAGCGCGTACGCGGGCGCGAAGCCTTTGAGGCCGTCCAGGAGCAGCACCGCGGCGCCGCCCAACTTGCCGTAACTGCGCAGCGCGTTGGCGGCGCCGATGTTCCCGCTGCCCGAACTCCTGATGTCGGAACGGAAGAACAGCCGGCCGACGACCACGCCGAAAGGAATCGAGCCGATCAGGAATGCGGCGATCGTCCAGACTGCGATCTGCATAAACGCGGGCTGGGTCACGTCGACTGCGTGCTCAGCCCGGGCCCTCGTCGCGCGAACGCGGCTTGAAATCGAAGGTCAGCGGTACGCCCTCGAAATCAAACTCCTTGCGCAGCGTATTCTCGATGAAGCGCTTGTAGGAGTTGCTCACGAGGTCGGGATCGTTGCAATGAAACAGGAAGCGCGGCGGCTTGGTCGCGACCTGCGCCGCATAATAGATGCGCAACGGTTTGCCGCCTTGCGCCGGCGGCGGATGCGCGTAGATCGCGTCGCGGATCAAGCTATTGAGCGCAGCCGTGGGCACGCGCCGCTCGAGGTTCTGCGCGACCCGCATGACCAGCGGCATCAAGCTGCCCAGGCGCCGCTTCGTCTTCGCCGAGAGAAACGTCACCGGCGCGAACGCCGCGAAGGGCATCTGTTCGCGAATCACTTCGATCAGTTCGGCTTGCTGGAACTCGCCGAGTTCGCGCGCGAGATCCCACTTGTTGGCCACCACGATGAGGCCCTTACGCTCCTCGAGCACCATGCCGGCCAAACGGCGGTCCTGCTCGATGACGCCCTGCATGGCGTCGATCACCAGCACCGCGAGATCGCAGCGGGCGATCGCGGCGAGCGAGCGCAGCGAAGAATAGAATTCGATCGAGCCGTGATGCTTGGGTTTGCGCCAGACGCCGGCGGTGTCGATGAGCCTGATCGTGTGCTCGTGAAAGGCGAAGAGGCTATCGATCGCGTCGCGCGTCGTGCCGGGCACGTTGGAGACGATCGAACGCTCTTCGCCCAGCAGCGAGTTCACGAGCGAACTCTTGCCCACGTTGGGCCGGCCGACGATCGCCAGGGCCAGTTCGTCCTCGGCTTCGGGTAAATCGCTTTCGGCGGGCAGCCGTTCGACGATCGCGTCGAGCAGATCGCCCGTGCCTTCACCGTGCAACGCGGAAACCGCGTACGGTTCGCCCAAGCCGAGTCGCGCGAATTCGCCGTGCAACTGCGTGCGCACGCGCTCGGACTCCGCCTTGTTGGCGACCAGCAACACCGGCTTACGCGTGCGGCGCATGATCGCCACCACCTCGTCGTCGAGCGGCGAGAGTCCGGCGGCCGCATCGACCACGAAGACGATCACGTCGGCGTCGTTCGCGGCGATTTCGGCTTGCGCGCGCGTCTGGCGCGCCATGTCGTCCGCGCCCGGCGCGTCGGGGTCGATGCCGGCCGTATCGATCACGCTGAAGGTGCGGCCGCGCCACTCGCACAGGGCGTAGAGCCGGTCGCGGGTGACGCCGGGGGTGTCCTCGACGATGGCGAGGCGCTGACCAATCAAGCGGTTGAAGAGCGCGCTCTTNNCCGACGTTGGGGCGGCCGACGATGGCGACGGTTGCGGGGCGAAGGTGGCGGCGTTCGGCCGCGGCCTCCGCCGGTTCGGTGATGGTCACCGGTGGATCGGCCGAATGGGACATGCCTCTCTCTTCGGCGAACCGAGCGGGTCGCCATGTTCCGCCGTCTTTCCGCGATTTTGGGTCTCACCGGCCTGCTCGCGGCTGCCCCGACCGGTGCCCTCTACGTCACGACGCTGCCCTCCGGGGCGGACGTCTGGATCGACGGTACCTATACGGGGCATAGCCCGCTCGTGCTCGACGCGCTCGCCGCGGGCCGGCACACGGTGAGCCTCACGAAGACCGGCTGGGTGCCGCAGAATTTGGATGTCTCGATCGTCGCCGGCTCGACGGCGCTCTCGTCGGTCGAGATGCAGCGCGCGGCGGGGCGCTTGCGCACCGAACTGGGATCGATCGCGATCCGCGGGATGACGGTCAAATCGATGCAGATCGACGGCTTGCCGCTCGCGCCGGATAAAGACGGCTTCTACGGCGTGCGCGCGGGCTTGCACGAGATCGTCGCGATGACGACGGCCGGCAAAGTGACGCGCACCGTCACGGTGTATCCGGAGATGCGCACGGATGTCGTGCTGCGCGACGACGATACGCAAGCGCCCGCAGTCGTCGCGCCCGCCACCGACTACATCCCGGCAACGGCGATCCGCATCGATGCCGACCGCATCGCAATCAAATTCGGCGGCCACGACGTCCAGGGACATCTTGGCTCCACGAGCTACCGCGTCGACGGGAAAGCGATCGACTTCGATTCGGCGCCGACCTTGATCGGCACGAAGCTCTACCTGCCGCTCGCGCTGCTCACCCGCATCGCCCCGGATAAGTCGCAGTAGCATGGCGCGCATTTATATCGAGACGCACGGCTGTCAGATGAACGAGGCCGATTCGCAGTATCTGGCGCGGCGTGCCGCGGCGGCCGGCTTCGAGGTCGCGGAACGGCCCGAAGATGCCGCCGTGCTCGTGCTCAACACGTGTACCGTGCGCGACAACGCGGAGACGCGCGCGTACGGACGCATCAACCAATGGAAGACGCTCAAGCTGCGCGATCCGCGCGTGAAGGTTGTCGTCGCGGGGTGTCTTGCGGAGCAAGATCGCGACCGCATGCAGACGATCAGCCCGCACGTCGACGGCGTGTTCGGAACGAAGGATCTCAAGCGGCTGGGCGATCAGCTCGACGCTTGGCGCGGCGGCTTCGAGCCCGCCGCGGACGACGCCGATCCGACGCTCGACTTCGCGCTCGAGAAGCCGCTCGGCGGCGACGGCGCCGGCGTCGCCGGACCCTACGATTCGCTGCGCGCCTTCGTCAACGTCCAGCGCGGTTGTTCGTATTACTGCACGTTCTGCATCGTGCCGCACGTGCGCGGGCGGTTCGACCACCGGCCGCTGGGCGAGATCCTCGCCGAGGTGCGTGAAAAAACCGCGGCGGGCGCGCGCGAGATCATGCTCGTCGGCCA
>PLFC01000121.1 GCA_003136655.1 Vulcanimicrobiota bacterium | reverse complement strand
GCCGGCGTCTTTCTCAGACGCTCTGGAACATCGACAGCGCCGAGCCGGGCGCCGGAAAGGGACGCGGGTCGATCAGACGATAGGCTGCGCCTCCCGGCACGCTGCCGGGCGGATCGAGCACGAAGACGTCGGCGTACTTCGCGGTGTCGCTCAAGAGGCCGCGGCGCTCGGGATTGCGCACGCTGCACTGGCTGCAGCGCAGGTCGACGCGCAGCGGCACGCCCGGGTCGAGGTAGTACGCCAGGCCGAGCATGCTCGGCACGACGTGCCGGCTGACGAGCAGCGGCGACTTCGCACGATTGATCGCGGCAGCCACTCGATCGCTCGTCTCCGCGTCCTTGTTCCACCACGTCGCGGCCTGGGAACTGCGGTAGCACGAGAGCACTTGCACGGTAGCGAGCACCACGAAAGCCGTCGTCCAGGCGAAGCGCACGGCGCGCGGCCGTCCCGGCGTTTCGAGCGCGGCTCCGAAGAGCGCGGCAACCGCGAGCACGAGGCCGAGCAGCAGCGGCATGAAATAGCGCGTCTGGTACACGAAGCCGTTGTACGCGAACAGCGGCAGCAGCGGCGCACAGAGCGCGACCACGACGAAGCCCCAGACGCGGAACGGCCAATCGCGCGCGAGCGCGTAGAGCGCGTAGAGCGCGAGCGCGCAACAGGCGACGCCCAGACCGAAGTTGAGCGCGCCGGCCAACCCGCCGTGCAGATAACCGAGGTCGACGAACGGCGACTTGAGGTCGCGGAGCGTCGCCGCCAGCCGTGCGCTCGCGCCGACGCGTCCGCCCACGATCCCGGCCAAGCCCCGGCCCATGGACGTGTTGCCGAGCATGTGCACCGCCCACGGTGCGAAGACTGCCGCGGCAAAAGCGCAACTGACGAGGTATGCGGCGAACGCGCGGGTGACGCGGAAGCCGGCGCGCGCGAACAGGTACGCGCCGTGTCCTGCAGCTACCAGCGCCGTCAGCGGATACACGTAGAGTCCGGCCGCTACCGTAACGGCGTACGCGGTCCAGCCGCCCGGCACGGCGCCGCGGCTCGCGCGCAAGAAGGTGATGCTCGAGAGCGCGATCGCAAGGGTCCAGAAACTGTATTCGCGCGCTTCCTGCGAGTACAGCACGAAGACCGGCGAGACCGCGAAAAGCGCGAGCGCCAGGGCCGCCGTCGAGCGCGACCGGAACAACTCGAGGGCCAGGCAATACACGCACGGCAAGGCCAGAATGCCCAACAGTGCCGGCAGACTGCGGATTGCCGCCAGCGACGTGCCGAACAGCTCGGCCCAGATGTGCCCCAAGAGATAATAGCCGGGCGGGTGCTGCGGATCTTCCGCTGCGAGCGCGGTCAGCGTGTTGGCCAGCCGGTCACTGGAGCGGTCGGCCGGGAGTTGCAAATAGACCTGCGCGTCGCGCGCGTGGGTCATCGCGGGCGACGCCCGCACGACCTGCGCTTCCGTGTAGCCGAACATGCGCATCGTGCCCAGGATTTCGTCTTCCCAGAACGTCTTGCGATCGAGATGGTAGGCGCGGAAGAAAACGCCCAGCGCCACGCAGCAGGCGACGACGAACCAGAGCCTGCGCGCGTTCACGGCGCAGCCGCGAGATCGAGGTGCCGCGCGAGCGCGCCGATCGTGCGATGCGCGAAGAGTTGCTTGGCCGCGATGCGCATGCCGTCGCGATTGGCCCGCGCGGTGATCTGAAAGAGTTGGATCGAGTCGGCGCCGAGCGCGAAGAGATCGTCGCCGGCGCAGACGCGGTCGAGGCGCAACACCTCCTCGCAGATCCGCGCCAACGCGCGTTCGGTGGCGGTGAGCGGCGCGGCCGCTTCGCGCCCGGCCTGCGGCGCGGGCAGGCCGGGCGCGGGAAGCGCGCTGCGATCGAGCTTGCCGTTGGGCGTCAGCGGCAGCGCGTCGAGCCGCACCCACGCGGTCGGCAGCATGTACGCCGGCAAGCGCAACGCAAGCGCCGCGTAGAGGTCGGCCGTCGCGACCGGCGCCCCGGGCTTCTCGACGTAGTACGCGGTCAAACGCGGCTGGTCGGCAACGTCTTCGCGGAGCGCGACCGCGCACGCCGCGAGCGCTCCGGTCTGCGCCAGCGCCGTTTCGATCTCGCCGAGTTCGATGCGAAAACCGCGTAGCTTGACCTGATGATCGATGCGTCCGAGAATCTCGATCTGGCCCGTCGTGGTGATGCGTGCGCTGTCGCCGGTGCGATAGAGCCGTCCGGGGCCGAACGGATTGGGCACGAACTTCTCGGCGGTCAACGCCGGCTGACCGTGATAACCGCGCGCGAGGCCGTCGCCCGCGATGTGCAGTTGTCCGGCTTCGCCGCGCGCGGTCAGGCGATCGCGCTCGTCGAGCACGTAGACCTGCGTGTTGGCGATCGGCATGCCGGCGGTTATCTCCGCCGCCGATTCGATGCGCGCACACGACGACCAGATCGTGGTCTCGGTCGGGCCGTACATATTCCAGAGTTCGCCCTCGCCTGCGAGCAGGCGCGCCGCGAGATCGGGCCGGAGCGCTTCGCCGCCGCAGAGCATGCGCAGGCCGGGAGCGGCTCGGAAACCGGCTTCCAGGAGAAGCCTCCAGGTGGCGGGCGTCGCTTGCAGCGAGGTCGCGCCGGAGGTCTGCAGCAAACGCAGCAGCGCGTTACCGTCGGCGGCTTCGTCGCTGCGGGCGATGACCACGCACGCGCCCGTCACGAGCGGCAGGTACAGTTCGAGCGCCGCGATGTCGAACGCGATCGTCGTCAGCGCCAGAAAGACGTCGTCCGCGGCGAGACCGGGACGCCGCGCCATCGCTTCGAGCAGATTGACGACGGCGCGATGCTCGATCTCCACGCCTTTGGGCAGACCGGTGGAGCCCGAGGTGTAGATGACGTACGCCAAACTTCCCGCATCGCGCGCCGCCGGCGCCGCGTCGCGCGCCGCAGCGATGGCCGCCGAATCACGGGTGAGATCGACGACGGCCACGCCGTCCGGCACGAACGTCGGCGCGCCTTCCCCGTCGAGGATCAGCGCGGCCACGCCGGCGTCGTTCAGAATATGCGCGAGGCGCGCCGACGGATGCTTCGGGTCGAGCGGCACGTACGCACACCCGGCCTTGAGCACGGCCAGCAAGGCCACGAGCATGCCGGCGGACCGGTCGAGCGCGATGCCGACGAGTTTTCCCGCGCCGCCGGTGCGCGTCAGCAGATGATTGGCCAGCCGGTTGGCGCGGCGTTCGAGTTCGGCATAGCTCAGGCTCTCATCGCCGTAGACGACCGCGCGCGCACCGGGACGTCGCCGGGCCTGCGCTGCGACGAGGTCGTGCACCGTGGCCCCGCGGCGATAGTCATTCGCCGGACCGTCGACTGCGGAGCGTTCCCGCACGGGCTGCTCGCCCGCGAAGGCCGTCAGAGCCGCAACGGACGCGGCCTGATCGGCCGCGACCGCGTCGAGCAACCGGGCATAAGCCTCGAGCCAACGTTCGATGCTCGCCGCATCGAATAGCGCGGTGTTGAAGTCGCAATCGACGCGCAGCCCGTCGCCGGATTCGATCGCGTTGAAGAACAGATCGAAGTTGACGAACGCCTTCGGATTCGGTTCGACCGTAACGTCGAGTCCCGGCAGGTGGAGGCCCTCGGCCACGCGCTCCAGGTTGAATTGAATTTCGGCCAGCGGCACGCGATCGGCCGCGCGCGGATAGGCCAATGCGCGCACGAGCGTGCCCAGCGTATACTCCTGATGCTCGTAGGCATCGAGCACGCGCTGGCGCACCGTGCCGAGCAACTCGCTAAACGGCGCCTGCGGATTCCACGAACTCCGAATGGGCAAGAAATCGACGCAATGCCCGACGAGGATCTCGTCGTCGAGTAGCGCCTGTCCCGCGGCCGGAATTCCGACGACCACCTCGTCGCATTGCGCCAGGCGGCCGATCAACGCGTCGAAGGCGGCCAGCAACGTGACGAACAGCGTGCAGCCGTGGCGCGCGCCCGCGCGCTTGAGCGCGGCCGCCCGTTGCGCGTCGAGCGCGATCGAGCGCGTGGCGCCCGCGAAGGTGCGCTGCGCCGGTCGCGGGCGATCGGTGGGCAAGTCGAGCGGAGGCACCGGCCGCGCGAATTGCTCGCGCCAGAAATTCTCGACCGCCGCCGCGGCCGCGGGCTCGGCGCACGCCGTACGGCGCGCGTACGCGCTGAAAGCGAGCGGCTCGGGCAACTGCGCGACGACGCCGCGCACCTCGGCNNTGATCCTCGCCGGCCTGCCGAAAATACCGTGCGCGGACGAGCGGTCCGTCGGCCAGATCGAAGGGCGTGCGCGCGTCGAGCGCCACGAATTCCTCGAGCGAGCCCGAGCCGCTTTCGAGCGGTACGTGCACGGCGGGCGCGATGCGCATCGCCTCGCCGGTCAAGCCGTACGACGCGCGCAGGGCTTCGTGGCGCGCCACCACGCCGTCGAGCGCGCGCCCGAAAGCCGCTGCGTCGAAAGGCCCGCGCAACCGCAGCGTGATCGATTCGTTGAACGCGCACGAAGCTTCATCGCCCAGTTGCGCGGCCAGCCAGATCTCGGTCTGCTCCTCGGTCAGCGGAATCTGCAACGGCGGCGCGGCGGCCGCGAGCGGGGCAACCTCGCCGCTTCGGAAGATGCCGGCCGCTTGGAGTTCGTCGAAGCTCTCCGCAAACGCGCGCGCGACGTGCGCGAGGTCGGCATCGGTGTGCGCGGTGGTCAGGAAGCACGGGAAGCCTTCCTGGATGTACACGCCCCGCGCGCGCAGGTGATAATAGAGCAAGCCCGCGAGCTTCTCTTCGTGCGCGAAGTTGACATAGAACAGGCTGCCGTACGCATCGATCCGGCTCGCGATGCCGCGCCGTTCGAGGTCGGCGTTGAGGCTCCTCACGAGCGCGGCGGTGCGCGCCGCGAGCGCTTCCTGTAACGCCGGTCCCTGCGCTTCGACGTGACGCAACACCGAGAGCACCGCGGCCATCGCAAGCGGATGGCGCACGAACGTGCCCGCAAAAAACGTCGGCGGTACCTCCGGCGCCGAAGCGTCGCCGTACTGCCACATGCCCCCGTCGAGCGCGTCCATGAAACGCGATGCGCCGGCCAAAATCCCGATGGGCAAACCGCCGCCCACGACCTTGCCGTAGGTCGCGAGGTCGGCGCGCACGCCGAACACGGCCTGCATGCCGCCCGGATGCATGCGGAAGCCGGTGACCACCTCGTCGAACACGAGCGCCGTGCCCGAGGCCGCGGTGATCTCGCGCAATTCGTGTAAGAAAGCTTTGGGCGCGAGCGCCGGGCGCCGGCTCTGCACCGGTTCCACGACGACCGCGGCCAACTCGCTCGCGTGTGCGCGAATCCACGCGAGGCTCTCCGCGCTGCCGTACTCGAGCACGGTCACGTTGGCCACGGCTTCGGGCGGAATGCCCGGAGCCACGGCGATCGCGCGCTGCGAGGTGCGCGCGCTCTTGACCAGCACTTCGTCGAATTGGCCGTGGTAGGCGCCGTCGAAGAGCACGACGCGGTTGCGGCCGGTCACCGTGCGCGCCACGCGCAACGCCGCCATCACGGCCTCCGAACCCGTGTTGCAGAAGGTCATGCGCTCGTTGCCGGTCAGCGCGCAGAACAACGCCGCGACCTCGCCCGCGAGATCGGTCTGCGGCCCGATTGCGAAGCCGCGCTGCAAGCGTTCCGCGACGGCGTCCACGACGAAATCCGGGCCGTGGCCGAAGGCGGTTTGCCCGAAGCCGTTGAGCACGTCGACGTACTCGTTGCCGTCGATGTCCCACAGTTTCGCGCCGGCGGCGCGATCGCAGACGATCGGATAGACCATCTCCTTCCACTCCGCACGGAAGCCCGCGGCCACGCGCGGATCGGCGAGCACCGCGCGATACCGCTGGGCGTAAGCCTTCGACGCCGGCGTGCGCGCCGTAACCCGAGCGACGAGCGCATCGACGTGCGCGCGTTGCGCGGGCGTGAGTTCGCCGCCGCCGGACGCCTTGACGCGGAAGGCGTCGAAGCGCGCGGCCGTCTCGGGCGCCGGCACGACGGGCGCAGCCGCCGGCGCAACGACCGGCTGCGCGGGCGTCTGCACCGTGCCGCCGAGCACCGCGAGCTGCTCGCGCATCAACTGCTGCATCGCCGCCAACTGCTCGCGCACGACCGCCTCGATCGCGGAAGCGGGCTGCGCATGCGACGGCTCGTGCGCCGCCACGCTGGGCTCGGGCACGGCTGCGGCGCGCNNCGGCGGCGGCGACGCGCGCCGCCAAAGCCTCGAGCGAGGGCAGTTCGCCGAGCAATTGCCGGAAGGTCACGCGCACGCCGAACTTCGCGTTGAGTTGCTGCACGAAACGTCCGAGAAAGAGCGAGTCGAAACCCAACTCCAAGAAGCTCGTGCCCAAGTGCTCCGCGCCGATGCGCTCGCCCGACAGTTCTTCCAGCAGCGCGGCCAATTCGCGTGCCACGGGCTGCGTGCCGGCGCTCGAACTCTGCTTGGAATCGGTCTCGTTCACCGCGGCTGCCTCCTCGGTCACGGATGCGTTGGGCTCGATCCAGTATCGCGTGCGCGCGAACGGATAGGTGGGCAAGGAAATGCGGCGTGGCGAAGCCTCGCCGTGCAGCGCGCGCCAGTCGGGCACACAACCCGCGCTCCAGAGCGCGCCGGCGGCTTCGAGCACGCAGCGCCACTCGTCGTTTGCGACAACGAGCGAACTCGCGATCGCGCAACCCGCCGCAGCGCCCGCGCCCTGCCGCGCCGCGCTTGCAAGGGCCGTTCCCGGCCCGATTTCGAGCAGGCAGCCGATGCCCGCGGCGACGAGCGTTTCGAGCGCGTCGCCGAAGCGCACCGGTTCGAGTGCGTGCGCCGCCCAATACGCGGGCGACGTAGCCTGCGCGTCTTCGATCCAGTTGCCCGTCATCGACGAAACGTAGGGCAGCGTCGGCGGCGCGAGCCGGACGGTGCCGATGAAGTCGGCGAGCGGCGCGCGCACCGCTTCCATCATGGGCGAATGAAAGGCGTGCGAGGAGTCGAGGCGCCGGAAGATCGCGCCGCGCGCTTCGAGCAAGCCCTCGACCACCGCGATATCGGCGAACGAACCTGCGACGACGGCTTGCCGCGGCGCGTTGAGCGCGGCCACGGCCGGCGTCGCGCGCTTCGCCTCGCGCAAGAGATCGCGCACTTCGCCTTCCGCCAGGCGCACGGCCAGCATGGCGCCGCCGGGCAGCGCTTGCATCAGCCGTCCGCGCTCGACCACGATGCGGAGCGCCGTCTCGAGATCGAAGACGCCCGCGAGCGTCGCGGCCACGAACTCGCCGACGCTGTGGCCGAGCATCGCCGCGGGCCGCACGCCGAAGCCGGCCCAAAGTTGCGCCAACGCATACTCGACGGCGAAGAGCGCCGGCTGCGCGACGGCCGTCTGCTTCAGCGCTTGCGCGGCATCCGCATCGTCCGAACCCGCACCGAGCAACGCGCGCAGATCCGTCTGCAGCAAGGGTTGCGCGATTTCCAAACAGCGCTCGAGGGCCTCGCGAAAGGCGGGCTGCGTCGCGTAAAGCTCACGCCCCATGCCCGGAAATTGCGCGCCCTGTCCCGGAAACAAAAATGCGACGCGCCCGTCGGCACCGCTCGCGCGGCCCCGCCGCTCCGCGGCTTCGAGCTTGGCGCAGGCCTCCTCGTGCGTCGCGGCCACGACGAACCGCCGTTGGGCGAAAGCCCTGCGCCCCGTCTGCAAGGTGAACGCAACGTCGCCGAGCGCGATGTCCGGATGCGCGCGCAGATGCTCCGCCAAGCGTGCCGCGCTTTCGCCGAGCGCGCGCTCGTCGCGGCCCGACAGCGGCAACAGGTGCGGCCCCGCCTGCGCCCCTGCCTCGCGCGGCGCGGGATCGCTCTCGAGCACGAGGTGCACGTTGGTGCCGCCGACGCCGAAGGCGCTCACGCCCGCGCGCCGCGTGCGTTGCGTGGCGGGCCAATCCGCGAGCGAGGCATTGACGTAAAACGGCGTCGTAGAGAAGTCGATATGCGGATTGGGAGCCGTGAAGTGCAGCGTCGCCGGAATCTTGCCCTGACGTAACGCGAGCGCGGTCTTGATCAAACCGGCCATCCCGGCCGCCACATCGAGGTGGCCGACGTTGGGCTTGACCGAGCCGAGCGCGCAGCGCGTCCCCGGCTCGACCGCGCCGAAGGCTTGGGCCAGCGCCGCGACCTCGATCGGGTCGCCGAGCGCGGTCGCCGTGCCGTGACACTCGATGTAGTCGATCGTCTCGGGAGCGAAGCCGGCCATGCATTGCGCGGCGGAGACGGCCGCGGCTTGCGCCTCGATTCCGGGCGCCGAGTATCCGACCTTCGCCGAACCGTCGTTGGTCACGCCCGTCCCGCGGATCACGGCGTAGATCGCGTCGCCGTCGCGGCGCGCGTCGCTCGCGCGCTTGAGCACCACGACGCCCGCGCCCGCGCCGAACACCGTGCCGCTCGAGGCGGCATCGAAGGTGCGGCAGTGACCGTCCTTCGAAACCATGCCGCCGTCTTGATAGCGGTACCCCCGCCGTTGCGGAAACGAGATCGAGACAGCGCCCGCCAGCATGAGGTCGGCTTGACCCAGCCACAGCGTCTGACACGCTTGCGCGACCGCGAGCAGCGACGTGGAGCAGGCCGACTGCACCGTCATCGCCGGCCCGCGCAAATCGAGCTTGTACGCAACGCGCGTCGCGAGAAAATCCGCGCCCGAGCCGATCAGTTCCGGAAAGCCGCCGACCTGATACGCGCTCGCGAACGCGTCGACGGCCTTGCGCTCGGCCAAGACGTTCCGCAGAAAGTACGTGCTGATGCTACAGCCCGCGTAGATTCCGGCGGCGCCGGGATACCGCGCCGGATCGACGCCCGCATCCTCGAGCGCTTCCCAGCACGTTTCCAGCAACACCCGGTGTTGCGGGTCGGTCAACTCGGCCTCGCGCGCATGCATGCCGAAGAACCCCGCGTCGAAGCGATCCGCGTCCTCGAGCACGCCGCGCGCGCGAACGAAGTCGGCGGCCCGGCGCTCGTCCGTACCGAACGCGTCCTCGAGGTCGGACTCAGCAAACGCGGTCAGGCTCTCGACGCCCGCGCACAGGTTACGCCAGAAGGCCGCGACGTCTCGCGCTCCCGGGAAGCGTCCCGCGAGCCCGACGATCGCTATGCCTTCGTCATTGCGCATCGGGTCTATCGTACGGCCGGCGGCCCGTGCGAACTAGGCCTCAAAGTGGGGGAATTGCAGGGGCGAAAGACCGGCTCGGTTGCAAAACCCCCAGTTCGGGTTATTGCGCTTGCGCGCGAAGCACCGTACGGTGCGCGGATGAGCGCGGAACTCTCACCGCTCGTCTCGTCGCTGTTTCCCTCCGGTGTGGTTGCGGCCGAATTACACGGCGCGGCGAGCGTCATGGATCTACATCCCGACGAACGCTTCGACTGCACCACGTTTGCCGAGCGTCGGGCCAACGAGTATGCCGCGGGCAGGCTCTGCGCGCGCCGCGCGCTCCGCGAGTTCGGCTTTGGGAACGCTCCGTTGCGCCGCGACCGCGACCGGCGCCCGATTTGGCCCGATGCGATGGTCGGCAGCATCAGCCACACGTACGGCTATTGCGGCGCCGTCGTCGCATCCACGGCCGGCTTCGACTCCGTCGGCTTCGATGCGGAAGTGACCGGGCGCGTGACCGAAGACGTGTGGCCTCAACTCTTCACGCGCGCCGAGATCGCGCGCCTCCGCGCCCTGCCCGAGCGGCTGCGCCCGGCCGGCGCGACGCTGTGCCACAGTGCGAAGGAGGCATACTACAAGTGCCAATTCGGCGTGACGGGCAGCTGGCTCGACTTCACCGACGTCGAGATCGACTTCGACGCCGAACTCCCCGAACGCGGTACGTTCGAGGTGCGCCCACCGCGACGCTTGCTCAGCCTTTTCGGGGTAGCGCAAAGCGGAACGTACGCTCGAGCGGACGCGATAACGCTTACGGGAATTGCGTTCCCGCAGCGATAACGAGCGCATGCGTCGTGCGGATTTCCGGCGCTCACAGCAATTTGTAAGGAACCTAATTTCACGGCCCGTTTGCGTCTGCAAAACGAACTGCCGCCACCAAAACGGGAGCCGCTACGGCTAGTTCTTTTGCCTCAGCGTACTGCGCCGTTCATACTACACGTCGTCGTCATTCGGACAATGCGCGCTAGGTCGGAGGGGCCAGGTAGCCGCGGAACTACTGCGCCAGAACCAGACCCACCGAACCCGGTCCATTAGGTCCAATGCACCTTTGTCCGGATGGGTCCGATGTCATACGCTGCAATTCACCACGACTCCACGAATGAGATGCCTGTGCTCCCTCCCATCGAAGCTACGCACGAGCACCCATCCACCTATTCGGCGTTAATCGTCGTCGACTCGGTCGGACAGATAAAATTTAGCTATTGGGATGGCGTGATCGGGCATGAGGCCCGCGAGTTGCTTTGCGAGAGCGACGGACTGCGGCTGCGTCCGTGGTTGGAAGTAATCATTACGTCGATCACGACCGGAGCGCGAGCGCACGACTTCAACTCCCAGGTCGTTCTCAGGGACGGTGGCAAGACGCTTCGTCTGCTCCAGTTGGCAAGCTCGGACGGCGCACTGTTCGGCTTGGTCATGGAAGCGGATCGCGACGATGCCGCGGTGGCACGCGCGGCCAGCCGCTACCAACTCACCCGGCGCCAAACGCAAGTGCTGGAGCTGGTTCTCGGCGGGGCGAGCGCGAGCGACATCGCCCGTTCGCTCGTGATCTCTGAGTATACCGCGCAGGGCTACGTGAAGGGCTTGCTGGCTAAAACCGATTCGCGTAACCGCGCAGCGATGGTTGCAAAAGTGCTCAATTGGAAGCAATCGCGCGCGCCCCAAACGCAGAGCGCGCGCGAATTGCGCGCCATGGACGCTTAGCTCGCCGGCGCCGGAACCGGAACGTCCTTGATCGTTGCGCCGTCGGCCTTGGCGCCGGCTGCGAGAGCCTCGCTCTTCGCCTTGAGGGCGGCGATGTCGGCGGGATCGAAATGTCCGGTCTTCAGCTTCTCGCCGATCGCACCGAACGAAGCGGTCAAGTCGGTCAGTCCGCCGTCGAGCTTCTGCAGCAGCGGATCGGGGCTGTTGTGCGCGATCTTCTCCGACACCTGAACTTCGTGCACGGCAAAGAGCAGCGCGGCGCCGCCCTTGACGATGGTCGAGGTCCGGTGCGGCGCGCCGTTTGCGAACAGACCCTCTTGGTACGGCTTGAGCACCCAATGATGGAAGCAAAAATACGCGACGCCCAAATGGGCGACGAAGCGCGTCTTATCCAGGAACGCGTCGGCTCGGCCGAGCGAGATCGTGAGGAGGGCGGCGGCGAACACGCCGGCGATCACGGTCTTCATGCTACGGGACGTCTTCACGGGGTCTCCTTTACGAGGTAGCGGGCAGAAAATGCACGCGGGCTGCGCCCGCATCGCGGGCGCGCGACACGGCATACTCACGCCGAGGCGTTAAGTAACGCTTCGGAATAGGCTCACACTGAGGCTCCGATTGAGTTGGGCGCGCCTGCGCGATTTGCATGCAAAGCGGCGTGCCGGTCCAGACCGAGCGACTCGTTCCAATGGCGGCGCAGGACTTGACGGGTTTATTGCGTGCATGTATATTACCTATCAGTTATGGAACCGATCAGTTTTGGAACGCAGTCGCCCGAGCGGCTCAACGCAACCTTCGCGGCGCTGGCCGACCCGACGCGTCGCGCGATTCTGAGCCGCCTCGCGAGCGGCGAGGCCTCCGTCTTGGAGCTGGCTGCGCCCTTTGCGATGAGCCAGCCGGCAATCTCGAAGCACCTCAAGGTCCTCGAGCGCGCCGGCCTCATCTCGCGGGGAAAGGACGCCCAGCGCAGGCCGTGCCGGATCGAAGCCGTGCCCCTCACCGAAGCGCTGGGCTGGATCGAAGGCTACCGCCGGCTGTGGGAGACCCAGTTCCAACGGCTCGATAACGTACTCGACGCTATGAGGAACCAAGGATGACCGAAGCCGAGCATGCCCTCGAAGTGACCACGCCCTCCGCGCGGGAGATCGTCATGACCAGAGTCTTTGCCGCCCCGCGAGACCTCGTGTTCGATGCCTTCACCAAGCCCGAAGTGATCCGCCGCTGGCTGCTCGGACCCGACGGCTGGTCGATGCCCGTCTGCGACGTCGACCTGCGCGTCGGCGGCACGCTGCGCTACGAATGGCGCAACGACGCCGACGGGCGGCAGTTCGGCACGGGCGGCGTATACCGGGAAATCGCGCGACCCGCGCGGGTCGTGCACGCGGAGCGCATGGACGGCGCACCCGGTGAGGCGCTCGTCGAGACGGCTTTCACCGAGCGCGACGGCGCGACGACCGTCACCATGACGATCCTCTACGAATCGCGCGAGATCCGCGACATGGCGCTCGAATCCGGCATGGCCGGAGGCGTGGGCATGAGCTTCGACCGCTTGGCGGGCATCCTCGCCGCCTGAGCGCGGCGCCCGGGAAAAGGCGAGAAGGCACGGTCGCGCGGAGCGATCGTGCCTTCTCGAATACTGGTGGAGCTGTCGGGGAACCGCCCCCCGAGTCCGAAACGCCGGACCAGCGCTTTCTCCAGGCTCAGCTTCGAGTTTGTCTTAGGCCGGCGAGCTTCTCGAAGCCCGAATCACGCCGGCGGCAGCTCACTGATCTCGAACGGGTCGCAGAGCGGACTGACCGTTCCAGCCGAACTTTATGACGGTCAACATGGCGGTTTCGGCGACCCCGCGTTGACCGTGACTAACCTAGTTTAGGCAGCCAGTGCGTAGTTGTTGTTCGCGTGTAAACGCTTGCGATCGTTTTAGGAGGGCTCGCAACTCCGCCTGCTTACGTTGCCCACGGTCTGTCCCGTCGAAGCTACTCAGCCCCATGACCGCGTGACGAGCCGGTTCGAAAACCGGCGCCGTTCATGGTACCACAACCGTCCAGCCCCCGGCGCGGTTGCCGCCGGACGTCCCGCATACCCGAGCGCCTTGCCCGGGTTCTGAGGCTCGCTCGTGCACCTCTCTTGGCTACTCTTGCTGGCGCTTGCCGCGATCTGCGGCATCGCGGGCCTGGCAAAACGCTTCGACCTGCCCTACCCGATCGCGCTCGTGATCGGCGGCGCCGCATTGGCCTTCGTGCCCAACGCGCCCCAACCGCGCATCGACCCCGACTGGATCTTCACCCTGATCCTGCCACCGCTGCTGTTCTCCGGCGGCTGGAGCACCGATTGGAACCTCTTCCGCGACAACATCCGGCCGATCGGTCTCTTGGCCATCGGCCTGGTCATCGCCACGACGTTGCTCGTCGCGGCCACCGTGCACGCGATCGTGCCCGCTATTCCGTGGCCCGCGGCGTTCGTGTTGGGCGCGATCGTCTCACCGCCCGACGCGGTCGCGGCCGGGGCCGTGTTCGAGCGCTTCTCGGTGCCCCGGCGCATCCTGGGTATTCTCGAGGGCGAGGGTCTGGTCAACGACGCGACGGCGCTGGTGCTCTTCAAGTTTGCGATCGTCGCCACCATGACCGGGACGTTCTCGCTGCTCAACGCTTCGGGCGCGTTCGTGCTCGTCGCCGTCACCGGCATCGCCGTGGGTGTGGGCTTCGCCGCCGTCTACATCCCGTTCATGAAGCTGATGCGCAAGGCGGCGCTGAGCGACTATCTGGTCGACAACATCCTGGCGCTGTCGGCTCCCTATGCCGTGTACATCCTGGCCGACGCGATCCAGATCAACGGCATCGGCCCGTCGGCCGTGCTCGCCACGGTGACCGCCGGGCTCATCTCGAGCCGTTCCTCGGCGAAGATCTTCGATCCCGAGGCGCGGCTTCTGGCGGGCTCCGTATGGGAACTGCTGATCTTCTTGCTCAACGGCTTCGCCTTCTTGCTGATCGGGCTGGAACTGCGGGCGATCGTTGCCGACCCGAAGTTCGCGCTCCACGAACTCTGGACGGGCGTGATCATCAGCCTGGTGGTGATCGTGGCCCGGCTGGTGTGGACGTACGCGGCGACCTACATCCCGCGCTACTTCTTCCCCGGCATCAACCGGCGCGAGGGTCTGCCCAGCTGGAATTACATTTTCGTCATCGGCTGGTCGGGCATGCGCGGCGTCGTCTCGCTCGCCGCGGCGCTCGCGCTGCCCTTCGACTTTCCGGCACGCGACCAAATCCTGTTCTACACGTTCTGCGTCATCTTCGCCACGCTGGTCTTTCAGGGTCTCTCGTTGATTCCGTTGCTCAAGCTCCTCAATATCCGCGGCGACGACCTCGAAGCGCGCGAGATCGAGGTGCGCATCGCGGCGCTCGAAGCCGGCATCAAGCAACTCCGCTCGCTCGAGCACGAATTCCAATCGACCGAGGAGTGGGAAGTGCAGGGACGTCTCGTCGGCGAGTACCAGTATCGCATCGCCCATCTGCAAGCACATCTCGACGACCGCGACTCNNCAAAAACGTCGCGCTCGACCACAAGCTCCAAGAGGCCGCGCTCGATGGAGAACGCCACGAGGTGCTGCGCTTGCGCGGCGCCGGCGAGATTCCCGACGAGGTGTATCGCAAGATCGAGTACGATCTCGATCTAGCGCAGGCCCGCCTCACGTAACACGTCGCCGCGCTGCGCCAAGGTCGCGCGATCGGTCCGGTCGATCGTCACCGGCGTGATGCTCACGCAGTTGTCGCGGATCGCGGCGAGATCGGTACCCTCCACGATCGTCGACGCGTCGAACGAACCCCAGAGCCAATAGTACGTGCCGCCGCGCGGATCGTTGCGCCGGTCGACGCGATCGCGATAGAGTTTGCGCCCCTGTACCGTCCAGCGGATCTCGCCGACCTCGTCGCGCGGCAGATTGGGCACGTTGAGGTTGAGCAAGGTCAGGGGCGGCAGGCCGTGCGCGAAGACGTCGCGCGCCGCCTCGACCGCATATGCGGCCGCCGTCGCCCACTGATGGTCGCGCGCGTGTTCGGGCCACGTCGCCGCGAGCGATACGGCGATCGAGGGCACGCCCACGATCGTGCCTTCGATCGCGGCGGCGACCGTGCCCGAGTAGTTGAGGTCGTCGCCGAGGTTGGCGCCGCGGTTGATGCCGCTGACCAAGAGATCGGGCATGCCGCCGCACAGGTCGTAGGCGCCCACCACCACGCAGTCGGCCGGCGTGCCCGAGCAGCGATAGGTGGGCACCGCGCGGTCGCGTACCTTCGCCACCCGTACCGGATATTTGATCGAGACCGAGTGGCCCACGCCGCTCATGTCCGTCTCCGGCGCGACGACGGTCACCTCGCCCAATTCGCGCAGGGCCTCGGCGACGGCGATCAGGCCGAAGCTCTGATAGCCGTCGTCGTTGGTGACCAGGATTCTGCGCACGCTCACCGCCGGATCAGCTCGCCGTCTTCTCCGGATTGAGGCCGATCGCGCTGATGATCCACGAGACGATGCCCAGCAGGATGGCGCCGATGATGCCGCCCCAGAGTCCGTCGACGTGGAAGCCGGGCACGATCGCACCGACGAGCCACAGCGCCAGACCGTTGATCACGAAGATGAACAAACCCAGGGTCAGGATGACGAACGGTAAGGTCAACAAGAGCAAGATCGGGCGCACGATCGCGTTCACGATGCCCAGCACCAGCGCCGCGATGATCAGCGCCGTCGTCGTGTCGGCGTGCACGCCGTGATAGACCAAGGTGACGACCCAAAGCGCCAGAGCGTTCAGGATCAGGCTGATGATGAAACGCATGCGTTATCCTCCAAGAGCAGTCTTGATCGACGACGCCAGGGCCGGCGTCATGCCTTTTACCGCCGCGATCTCGTCGACGCTTGCTTTCTTCAGTGCGCCGACGGAGCCGAAGGCCGTCAGGAGTCGTTTCCGCCGAACCGGCCCGACACCCGCTAGGGCATCGAGCGCAGATTGGGTCATGGCTTTGCCGCGACGCTTGCGGTGGAATTCCACGGCGAAACGGTGGGCCTCGTCGCGGATGCGCATGACCAGATGCAATCCGGGCGAGCCCGGCGGCAAGACGATCGGCTCTGCCTGGCCCGGCACGTAGAGCCACTCGTGCTCCTTGGCCAAACCGGCCACCGGAATGCCCCAGAGGTCCAGCTCTTCGAGCACCTCCACGACGGCGCTCAGTTGACCCTTGCCGCCGTCGATCAAGAGCAGGTCGGGCCGATGGTGAAACTTCTCCTTGCGCCGCAGGTGCGCTTCGAGCGTTTCGTCCTCGCGGATGCTCGCCGGATCTTCCTCACCCGGCGCGTTGGTGTCGGCGCGCAGATAGCGCAGTCGCCGGCGCAGCGTTTCGGCCATCATCGCGAAATCGTTCGAGCCCAGATCGTAGCGGATCTTGAAGCGACGGTAGTCGCTCTTCTTGGCGCGCCCCTCCACGAAGACGACCATCGACGAGACGGGATTGGTGCCCTGAATGTTCGAGATGTCGTAGCACTCGATGCGGTGCGGCACGTCGGGCAGATCGAGCGCGGTCGCGAGTTCGGTCAGCGAACGCGCCGAAGCCGTCTCCTGTAATTCTTGATGCGCCAGGAACGCTTTGAGATTCTGCTCCGCGTTCTCGTGCACGAGGCGCATGTACTCGGCTCGCGGTCCGCGTTGCGCGCGCAGCACGCGCACGCGTTGACCCTTGAGTTCGCTGAGCCAGGCTTCGATCACGCCGAGCTCGCCGGGCAACGCCTCCACGAGCACTTCCTTCGGGATGATCGCGCCCGAGGCGGGGCGGCGGGCCCGCGCCTTGAGCGCCACCGGCACTTCGTTATCGCGCGCTTCCCGCAGCGCCAGCGGCGAGAAGCCGTCGCCGATTCCGCCCGAGGTCGTCTGGCCCGCGCGCGCGGTGTAAAACTGACCGAAGAACTCGCGGAAGAGTTCGGCATCCGGCTGATCGGCGACGCCGTCGAGGATGAAGTGTTCCTGGCCGATCAGCTTTCCGCCGCGCACCATGAACACTTGCACGCAGGCTTGTCCCTGCGACTTTGCGGCCGCGATCAGATCCATGTCGATGCGCGAACGCCAGACGACCTTCTGCTCCTCGGTTACCCGGCGCACGGCCACGATCCGGTCGCGCAAGCGCGCCGCGGCCTCGTAGTTCAATCGATCGGCCGCTTCTTGCATCTCCGTGCCCAGCCGGTCGAGCAGACGATCCTGGCGGCCCTCGAGAAAGAGGACCACCTCGTCGACGAGTTCTCCGTACTCCGCTTCGGTCTGATAGCCGACGCACGGGGCCATGCAGCGCTTGATGTGATACTGCAGGCACGGCCGCTTGCGCTTGCCGTCGATCGGTTCGCGACACGTGCGCAACGGGAAGACGACGCGCACCAGGTTGATCAGTTCGCGAATGCCGTGAGCGTTGGTATACGGCCCGAAATAGCGCGCGCCGTCGTCGCGCACGACGCGCGTGAAGGTCACCCGCGGGAACGGTTCGTTGGTCACCTTGAGATAGGGATAGCGCTTGTCGTCGCGCAGGCGAACGTTGAACGGCGGCTGGTGCCGCTTGATCAGATTCGCTTCGAGGATCAGCGCCTCGATCTCGTTGTTGACCACGATCCAGCGCACGTCGGCCACGCGCTCGACCATCTTCTGGGTGCGAAACACGTGCGCCGCCGAATCTTGGAAATACGACCGGACGCGGCTGCGCAGCGACACCGCTTTGCCGATGTAGAGAATCCGCTCGCCCTCGCCCAGCATCAAATAGACGCCCGGAGCGTCGGGAACTTGGGCCAGCGTCTGTTCCAGGCTGCGCACTCTTGCTAAGACGGCCTTTGCACCGGCCGCGGATTCGGGGTCAGGCGGCCCCTTGCCCGGCTCTGGGACGTGAGAGCCGGAACGCGACGAAGCCGGCGATTGCGAGCACGATCAGGACGATCGCGATGGTCGTCGAGCGGTGGATGAGCGGCGTGATGTTGTCGATGTGTTCGGCGAACGTGTCCCCGAGCCAGGCCAGCCCAAAGCAGAAGATCGCCGATCCGAGCAGCGTGTAGATCAGGAAGAAGCGCTTCTGCATGCGCGACACGCCGGCCGGCAGCGCCGAAACGCCGCGGACCACCGGCAAGAACCGGCAGACGAAGACCACGCCGTTGCCGTAGCGCTCGTAGAACTGGTGGAATTGATCGAGCTTCTTCTCGCTCAACTTGATGTACTTACCCCAGCGATGCACGAACGGACGGCCGCCGTAGAATCCCACCGCATAGAGCAGCGTGCCGCCGACGATTTCGCCGGCCGTCGCCACCAGCGCCGCCAGCCACCAACTCGACAGATGTCCGGTCGCAGCCAAGGCGCCCGCCGCGGGTACGACGACCTCGGTGCCGACGGGCAGGCCGATGTTGCCCAGCACCATCACGACGAACAGGCCGGGGTAGCCCGCGGTCTCGACGAGCTTCAGAAAGAAGTGGGCTACGTGCTCCAGGGTATGCCTCCGGTGAATGACCCGCGCCGCGCGGGCACTACCCGGCTACCTGGGGCGACGCTCGGAAGTTTCCTGCCTCGGCGGCCAGCAGCTCGGCAGCTCGGCTTCTTCCCTCGGCAACGATGCCTTCGAGCAGATGCACGGGCTCCACGCTCGCCTCACCGCCCGCGGCGCCTTCGGCGAGTTCGACGACTTTACGCACGCGGGGCGTCAGGATGATGCCCTCCCAGGTCCGGTCTTCTCCCGTTCCCAGCGCGCGGCGCACGGCGGCGCGCATCGCTTCGGGTGAAATTTCACGGCCGGCCAGGTAGGCCAGCGTTGCCGAATCCGGCTCCGCGCAGAGCGCGAGCAAGAGGTGTTCGGTGCCGACGTAATAGTGGTTGTGGTTCCGGCACTCTTGTTCCGCCAGGCGCAAAACTCGCCGCGCGGCGGAACCGAATCGGGTAAACAAAGGGAGGGGATTCTCTCTTTCGCGTTCCGGTTCGCGACGTTGGAAAGCCCGGTCGGGCGAGCGTTCGTCGCAGCGGTGTGAGAATCTGGTCGGGGCGGCAGGATTTGAACCTGTGACCTCTGCGTCCCGAACGCAGCGCTCTACCAAGCTGAGCTACGCCCCGAATCTTCGCGGAACACGGCACGGTTCTGGAACACGACCCCTGCTCCTGCATGGGAAACACGAGGCCCAGTGCGAACAAAACAGAGAACCCCATGAAATACGTGATCGTCGGCNNGGCCGCGTCGGTTCGACGCTGGCCAAACTCCTGACGGCCGAGTCTCACGACGTCACCGTCGTCGATGAGAATCCGGCCGCCTTCAAACGCTTAGGCACCGGCTTCCCCGGCAGGGTCGAGGTCGGCACCGGAATCGACTACGACGTGCTCAAGCGCGCCGGCGCCGGCGAGGCCGACGGCTTCGTCGCGGTGACCGACGGCGATAACCGCAACGTGATGGCCGCGCTCCTGGCCCAACGCATGTTCAACATCAAGAAGATCGTGGCGCGCATTTACGATCCGCCGCGCGGCCAGATCTATCGCGAACTCGGCATCGACACGGTTTGCCCCACGACCATGGGCGCCAAGACGATCCGCGACAGGCTCACGCACGCGCCGTTCGCCTCCACGCCCTCGTTCGATTTCGGAAAAGTTTCGTCGCTTGCGATCAGCGTGCCCGAAGCGCTCGCCGGCACGACGGTGGCGGCGCTCGAACGGCGCAATCTGGTCAAGATCGCGGCGATCCGGCGCGGCGGCAAAGTCTCGATTCCGGGTCCCGACGACGTGCTCGACGCGGGCGACGAAGTCAATGCGATCGTCGCGCCGGAAGCCTTCAGCGAATTCGCCGCGCGCTTTGCCGCAAACGAGCAGCCCGTCGCCGCCGCCCTGACGTGATGTTCATCCTCATCGTCGGCGGAGGTAAAGTCGGCACCTATCTCGCTCGCGCGTTGCTCGCCCAGGAACACGAGGTCGTCGTCGTCGAGAAGGTCGCGCGCAAAGCGCAGATGATGGCCAATCTGCTGGAAAACGACGTGACCATGATCGGCGACGGTTGCGATCCGCTGGTGCTCGAGCAAGCCGGGATCAAGCGGGCCGACATCGTCGTGGCCGATACCGGCGACGACGAAGACAACCTCGTCGTCTGCCTGATCGCCAAGCGACGTTCCAAAGCGCGCTGCATCGCGCGCGTCAACAACCCGCGCAATAAGACGATCTTCGAGTCGCTCGACACCGAGAACCCGATCACGCTGGTCTCGTCGACCGAGATCATCCTCGACGCGATCAACGATCAGGTCAACGCCAGCGACTACGCGATCATCACCAAGCTCAAGGACGGCGATCTGGAACTGGTCAAGCTCGCCGTGGCCAAGGGCGCGCCGTCCGACGGAAAGCGCATAACCGAACTCGCCTTACCGCGCTCCAGCATCATCGTGGCCGTCGACCGGCCCGGCGACGATCTGGTGATTCCCAACGGCGATACCCAGTTGCACGGCGGCGACAGCGTGATCGTCATGGTTCGCAAGGACAATCGCGAAGAGGTTCGCGCCGCGCTCAGCGCCCGCTGACGCCCTGGAGATCCGCGAAGCGAGCGAGGCCGCGGGCCTTCCGCCACGCCCGCCTCGGCGAGGTCGACATCCTGATCGTGCCTAAATTTCCGGAACCGGCCGAAACAACCGGCACGCCCGCCGCGTAAGGCCGCTACACGCCCCTCGTCCCTGGAAGGCACGCCCATGCACGGTCTCTACGTCGCCATCTTCGTCTGCGGCACGATGACCTTAACCGTCATCGGCCTCACCCTGACCTCACTTGCGGAGCAGCGCACCAAGCAGCTCGAACTCCTGGCCGCCATGAACCGGGCCGACCGGCCGAGCCCGTAACCGCGCTAGCACACTAGCTCAGGATGTTGATCGCCCGCGAGGCCACGATCGCGATGGTGGCCAGCGAGCACAGCGACTGCAACATCATGAGCACCTTGGCCATCGGCGTCAGCGGCATCGTGTCCGTCGGGCTGAACGCCGTCGCGTTCGTGAACGCCACGTAGAGATAATCGATGAAGCGGGGCGCCCAACCGTCGTAGGTGCAGCCCGGTGCGGTCATCTGCGGAAAGAGAAAGTCGGGCGCTTCGTGGTCGTCGCGCAGCCGGTCGTCGGGTCCGCCGCGATCGATCTCCCAGTACCAGAGCCCGAACACGATGATGTTGGTGGCCCAGATCGCAACCGACGAATAGAGCAGTTGCTTGCCGTCGACGCTCTTGCCGTTGAAGAGCAGCGTCCAGATCAAGAGGTAGAGCGACGCGAAGTTGGCTATGTTGACGATCGCGATCGAGGCGACGGCCATCCACTGCTGCATGCGGTTTTCGTGGGGCAGGCGCCGCGGGGCGGTCAGCGTCAGCGGAATCAGGATGACGAGTTCGAGAACGGGCATCAGCCAATTCGGGCCGAGCGTGAATTTGCCCGGCAACACGAAGTTGAGCGTGGTCGCCAGCAGCACGGCGATCGTAGCCGGCAAGCGCGACTCGCTCGGCCCGGCAACGCCCCACTGCTGTTTCTTTAGCGTCGCTCTCGAAATCGTCTCTCTCCGCATGTCCGGCGGTCAGTGCGCGTGGGTAAAGTTGCCGAGCGCCACGCCGCGAGCGGCGATGCGCTCGAGGGCCGAGCGCATGCCCAGCGGTTCGACGGCCGGCCCCACGGCCTCCCGGTACATCTGCGGATCGATGTTGAGCGTTCGCGTTTGCACCATATCGACGCGCACGCTCGAGAGAAACGCTTCGGCGGCCTCGATCTCTTCGCGCTCGTCGGTCACGCCGGGGAAGGTCAGGAGGTTGAGCGAGACGCGCAAGCCCGCATTCGATGCCAGCCGCACGCTCTCGAAGACGTCGTCGAGCGCGTAACCCAAGGGCCGGTAATACGCCGCATAGACCCGCGGCCGAAACGAGTTGAGGCTGATCCGCACGGCCTGGAGCCCGGCATCGATTGCCCGCGCGAGCGAGCGCGGCAGGCTCCCGTTGGTATTGAGATTGATGGTGCCGGCGGCGGTAGCGGCGCGGATGGCTTGGATCGTGCGGGCCATGACCGGTGCGCGCAACAGCGGTTCGCCCTCACAACCTTGACCGAACGAGACGATGCCCTGGGGCACGCGCGCGAGATGGTGCAACGCGGTGCGGGTCAATTCTTCGACCGAAGCGTCGTAAGCGATACGCGTCTGCGGCGAAGGGATGCCGGCCTCGGGCTCGAGTTCGGAGATGCAGCCGCGGCAGCGCGCGTTGCACGTCGGCGAGAGCGGCAGCGCAGCCTCGCCACGCTCGAGGAAGACGTTCTGGGCGGTGAAACAGCCGTACTCGCGCGCGCAGAGCGCGGTCTGGCGCAACACCCGGTTGGCCGGATCAGATGCGAGCCGAGCGTCGATCGTCGCTTCGAGTTCGCCGTCCGCAAAATAACGCGGGCGCCAATCCTCGCCGTCGTCGGTGCGCATCGCCGCCACGTAGAGTTCGTCGTCCAGGCAACACGCGAAGGCGTAGCCGAAAAGCGGCAACGTCGGCGCACCGGCGCGCGTCCGGTACGCCGGCACGAGCAGACGCGTGAAACCCGCGGGCAAGAGCGCCGAGAGCGCGGTGCGTTGCCCCGCGGCACGGCTCCCGCCGCCCGCCTTGGCGATCAGCGGCGTGCGTCCCGGCAGCATCGCGGTCACCGTGCCCGGCGGCGCGGGAATCAGTTCGTCGCGCCGCGGCAAGCGTACCGTGCCGCCGTCGGCGAGCGGCGTCGCAGCCTCGTCGAAATAGATCCGCCCCGCCGCATCGGCGTAGGCCAAATTCACAGCGCGATCTCGCGCTCGTCGATGCTCTCGGCGGGTCCGGTCATGAACGCGTTGCGCCCCGGGGTCCACTCGATCGCGAGCCTGCCGCCCGGCACGCGCACCTCCACCGGAGCCGTCACCAGGCCCTCGCGCACCGCGGCCGCGGCCGCGGCGACCGCACCGGTGCCGCAGGCCTGCGTCAAGCCCACGCCGCGTTCGTAGTGACGCACGTCGAGCGTGCTTCCATCGACGCGCCGCGCGACGTGCGCGTTGACGCCCTGCGGAAAGAGTTCGTGCGTTCCGAGTTCGCGACCGAGGCGCTCGAGATCGGGCGCGGCGACATCGTCGACGAAGATGACCGCGTGCGGGTTCCCGAGCGAAACCCGATGGACGTTCCAAATCCCACCCGCGGCCTCGATGCTGCGCGCGCCGTCGTCGAGAAAGTGCGGCTCGCCCATGTCCACGCGCACCAGAAACTCCTGTGCGCGGCCGACGATTTCGATGCCGATGGGGCCGGCTTTGGTCGCGAGCGTGAAGCGGTCGCCCGCGCCGTTCTCGGCCAGATAGCGCGCCACGCAACGTACGCCGTTACCGCACATCTCCGGTTCGCTGCCGTCGGCGTTGACCACGCGCATCGTCGCCAGCGACGCAGCGTCGCCCGCCGGCGGCGCTTCGATCACCAGGAGACCGTCGGCTTCGAGGGCCGTACCCTCGCCGGCGCACAACCGCCGCGCGAGTTCGGCATACGCTCCCAGCCGCGGCGGGCGTTCGTCGAGCACGAAGAACACGTTGTGCGTGCCGTGCATCTTGCGCACGAGCGCGCGCTGCGCGGCGACGCTCACGGACTCACCGCGCGACCTTGTCGCGTTCCCCGTCGATGCCCGGCACCACGCCCAGCGGCGTCTGCGGCGAGATCGTCGAGACGGCGTGTTTGTAGATCAAGTGTGCGCGATGTTCGTATTCGAGCACGATCGTGAACGAATCGAAGCCCTTGACCAAACCGCGCAGTTGAAAGCCGTTGACCAAGTAGATGGTGACGGGAATAGCTTGTCCCCGCACCTCGGCCAAGTACGCATCTTGCAATTGTTGCACGCGCGGCGCGGCGTGGGGACCTTCCCGGGACGACATGCGTCGCGCTTTCGGGCGCCCCTGCGGTCATCCTGCGGACCGCCAGCCGAGGTACTGCTCGGCTGCTCTGCAGAGTCCCTCGAAATCGTCGTACGCTGCGAACTCCACGCCGGGCTCGCTGCGCGACCAGGTGCGTTGGCGCTTCGCGTAGCGACGCGTGGCGCGGGCGAGCGAGTCGCGCAATTCGGCAAACGTCGACCAGCCGCGCAGGTACGCCAGCGCCTGCGGATACCCGACGGCGTCGGCCGCAACGGCGTCGACGCCGATCCGCTCCGCCTCCTCGAGCAAACCGCCCGACAACATCGCCGCCACGCGCGCGGCAATGCGCGCTTCGAGCACGTCGTCGGGAATCTCGAGCCAACGTTTGACGAAGGGAATGCCCGCCGAACGCAGCGAGTCTTGCGCGGGCGCGGGTGCGCGCTGCGCACCCTCGCCGCAGAGCGCGACCTCGAGCGCGCGCGCGACGCGATAGCGATCGCCGGGCACCACGGCCGCCGCACGCTCCGGATCGCGCGACGCGAGCCAGGCGTGCATCACCTCCGGCGGATGGAGCGCGAACTCGCGCGCGAGACGCGCCCGCAGCGGCGCGTCGAACGACGCCGAGAGCGCGACGTCGCCGCACAGCGCGCGCAGATAGAAGCCCGTGCCGCCTGCCACGATCGCACGTTTGCCGCGCGCCGCGATGTCGCGTATCGCCTGCAGCGCGTCGGCGGCAAAACGGGCGGCGCTGTACCGTTCGTAGGGATCGAGGAAACCGATGAGGTGGTGCGGCACGCGGGCACGCTGCGCCGCGCTCGGCGCCGCCGTGCCCACGAGCATGTCGCGATAGATTTGGCGCGAATCCGCGCCGACGATCTCCGCAGCGAAACGTTCGGCCAACGCGACGGCCAGTTCGCTCTTTCCCGACGCCGTCGGGCCGCCGAGCACGAGCACGCCCTGCATCAGGTTCGCTTGAACATCCGCGCCACCGCGTCGGGCTCGATGCGTACCATGGTGGGCCGCCCGTGCGGACAATGCATCGGATTCTTGCAGCGCATCAACCGGGCCACGAGTGCCGACATCTCGGCGTGCTCCAAGCGCTCGCCGGCGCGGGTGACGGAGTGACACGCGAGCGTGGCCCAGACGCGTTCGCGCGCCGAAAGTCCGGGGATCTCGTCGCCGACGTCGGCGAGAAACGGCTGCAAGCGAAAGGCGCGCGCCGCATAGCCTGCGGGCGTCGCGAGCACGCGATACGCGCGCTCGCCGAACGGCTCCGCTTCGAAGCCCGCTTCGGCCAGCGTCTCGCGCACCGTCTCGAACCGCGCGACGTCGGCGGGCTCGAGTTCCACGACGTACGGTAAGAGCAGCGGTTCGCTCGGCGCGCCCGCCTGCGCACGTTCGGCGATTGCTTCGTATGCGATGCGCTCGTGCGCGGCGTGTTGATCGACCAGCAGCAGCGCGCCGCCCTCGATCGCCAGCACGTAGGTCGAATCGAATTGCGCGAGCACGCTCGGGACCTGCGGTGCTTCGACGAGCGCCTCCACGAATGCCGCGCCGGTGCCGGCGCGCGCGCCGTTGCCCTCGCTGTTGCCCTCGCCGTTGCTGCCGCCGTCGCCCCCGGGCGCGAACGAGATCGCGGCGCGCAGGCGCNNAGAAAGAGCACGCCGTACGGCTGTCGCCCCGACAACGCGAAGGTCGAATAGCCCGAGGTCCACGCCCCGGCGAGCAACGTCGAACGCAGCAGCCGATCGTTGATGAAGAGCAACTGCATGCGCCGGTCGCCGCGATCGAACCCGGGACGGCTGATGAAACCCCGCACGCCCGCGGCGCCCTCGACGGGCTCGATCGCGATCAGGCCGCGCGCCGCGGCCGGACCGAAGACGTGCTCGAGGCGCTGCTCGAGCGATTCGCTGCCGGGCAGCGTCCAAACTTGGCGTCCGTCGTGCGCCAAGGTGAACGTCACCTGCGGATAGGCCAGCGCGAGCGTGGCCAGAAACGTCGAGATGCGCGTGAATTCGGCGCTGGGCGAACGCAGGTATTCGCGTCGCACCGGCACCGTTGCGAACAGGTCGCTCACCGCGACCCGCGTGCCCGGCGGCGCCGCGACGGGTTCGGCCGCGCTCAGTTCCGCACCGAAGGCTTCGATGCGCAAGCCGGTCTCGGCGCCGCCCGGACGCGAGGTCAAGCGCACGCGCGCGACGGCCGCGATGCTGGCCAAACCCTCGCCGCGAAAGCCGAGCGTCGCCACCCGCTCCAGGTCTTGCGCCACGCTAAGTTTGCTCGTCGCGTGGCGCGCGAACGCGAGCGCGAGATCGTTCGCCTCGATGCCGCAGCCGTCGTCCCAGACGTCGATCGACTCCAAACCGCCGCGCGCAATGCCCACCGCAATCCGGCGCGCGCCCGCATCCAGCGCGTTCTCGACGAGTTCCTTGACGACCGAAAGCGGCCGCTCGACGATTTCGCCCGCCGCGATCTGTCCCACGGTCTCGGCGTCGAGAAGCCTGATCACCCGCCGGTTATACGGCGATGCGCGCCATCTCTCCGGGCTGCCGCGGCAGACGGATCGTGAAGCGCGCCCCCGCGCCCTCGCTGCTCTCCACGGAGACGTCGCCGCCGGCGCGTTCCACGGCGCGTTTGACGATCGCGAGGCCGAGCCCGAAGCCCTCGGTCTCCCCGCGATTGGCCCCGCGATAGAACCGGTCGAAGATGTGGCCGCGATCCTCGACGCTCAGGCCCGGTCCGCGGTCGCGTACCTCGATCACCACGCGATCGCCCTCACCGCGCGCCTCGACCTCGACCGGCGACTGCGGCGCGTACTTGAGCGCGTTCTCGACGAGATTGCTCAGCGCTTCGTGTAATTCGTGTTCGTCGGCACGGACCACGAGTCCGGAGTCGACCCGCAGCGAGACGCGCGGAATATCTTGGAGGGCCTGCAACGCATCGACCACGCGCTGGGCCAGCGCGCCGACTTCGACGGGCTCCGGCTCGCGCCGCTGCGGATTCTCCAAGCGTGCGAGCGCGATCAGCTTGTCGATCAAACCGCGCATCCGCCGGCTCTCGGCTTGCATCGTGTCGAAGATGCGCGCCGACGCGACGGTGTCGGCCGAACCGCGCCGGCGCAACACGTCGATGAAGCCCATGATCACGGTCAACGGCGTGCGCAATTCGTGACCTGCGTCGGCGACGAACTGACGCATCTGCAGTTCCACGCTGCGCCGCTCCTCGAACGCCGCTGCCACCTGCGCGACCGCGCCGTTATACGCCGTGACCAGTTCGCCGATCTCGCCCCGGTCGGAGGTCACGACCGAACGCGGCGTAAAGTCGCCGGCCGCGAAACGGTTGAGCGAGGCGGTCGTCTCGATCAACGGACGCAGTGCCTGTTCGGCGATGTACCGGCCGGCGAACCACGCCGCAGCGACCACGACGATGCCGATCAGGCCGAGCGCGAGCCAGAAGGCGCCGACGAAGTGGGCCAGTTGCGTGGCGTCGGGCGAGAAGGCGATGCGTCCCTCGGGCACGTCGACGAACTGCGGTTCGACGTGCATGAAGACGTTGAGGAACATCGGAAACGTCGTGGGGCGTTCGCCGCCGCGCGGACCGAGCGGCCGGCCGTCGGGCCTGCGGTCCTCGGGCGGACGGCCGTCGGGCGATCCCGGCAGGCGCTCGGGGGGCGCAAAAAGCCCCCCCGGAAGCGGCGGGCCGCCACGGCGCGAGTCGCGCGTGATGACCAGTTCGCCGTTGGGCCCGCTCAGCGTGCCCACGACCCGGTGCGGCCCGTCGGGCTCGTACACGGCGACGGCGACGCGTACGCCGGGACGCACGAGCCGGCGCACGATATCGGGCGCGGCCGCTGCCAGCGAGCCGTGGCGCGTCACCTGCAAGCGCACTTCCTCCGGCGCGGCGTGCGCGGCCGCAGCGATCGTCTCGCGCGTCGTGATGCCGAAAATGGAAAGCGCAAAGACGGTGACGCCCAGTGCCGCCACCAGCACCAGCAAGAGCGCCGCGGAAACGTACGACGCGACCAGCCGCGTCCGCAGCGACCGGAACATCAGGCCGCGCGCAGCGAGTATCCGGCGCCGCGGTGCGTGTGGATCAAGCGTTGCTCGAAGCCCTGATCGACCTTCGCGCGCAGATAGGAGATGTACGTCTCGACCGCGCCCGGTCCCACGAAACGATCCGCGCCCCAGACTTGATCGAGCAGTTGATCGCGCGTGAAGACGCGCAGCGGATGGCGCAGGAGCACGATGAGCAGATCGTACTCGCGCGCCGAGAGCGCGATCGTCGTACCCGCGCGCACCACCTCGCGCGTCTCGAGGTTGACCTCGAGGTCGGCGTAGCGCAAGGTTTGCGGCTGCGCTAATTTGGGCCGGCGCAGCGAAGAGTCGAGCCGGGCCAGCAACTCTTGCATTTCGAACGGTTTGGCCACGTAGTCGTCGGCGCCGCCCGAGAGGCCCGCTACCTTATCGTGCACGTCGCTCTTGGCGCTGAGCATGAGGATCGGGGCTTCGGTCAATTTACGAAACATCGGCAAGAGCGCGATGCCGTCGACCTTGGGCAACATCACGTCGAGCACGATCGCGTCGGGCGACCACTCGCGGCAAATCGCTAAACCCGCTTGACCGTCGGGCGCGGCGCGCACCTCGTAGCCTTCGTCGCTCAGACCTATTTCGAGTAATTCGCGTATGTGGCGCTCGTCGTCGACGACCAGCACGCGGGGCTTGTTCTGGATCATCTTGCCCTTCATGCTACAGGACCGACCTTGGGAGCCCCTGTGAGCCGGCCCGTACGCCCTTAGCGACTTTTCATCACGTTCTCAGGCTTTTCTGACGAGCGTGGCCGATACTCGGACCATGTTGGAGCCAGCACTTCCCGCCGCGCTCGCGCAGCGCCGTACGGTGGCGATTTCCCTGATCGGCGATCTCGACGTGGAACTCGGCGCGATCTTGGCGCAGACCCTTGCCGAGTTGGCCGGCCGCGACTGCGATGTCGTGGTCGACTTCGACCGGGTCGCATCGGTGCACGGCACGGGCCTCGCGGCGGCCTCACGCACGCTCGCGCAGCATCACCTGGCCGGGGTCTCGGTGGTCGCGTCGACACGCAAGCGCTTGGTCCGCGCGGCGCTGGCCGCGGCCCGCGTACCGCTGGCCCCACGCGACGCGGAGATCGGCCGCGTCGAGCGCCACGTGATGATCGCCCACCACTCCGCGAGCTAGCCCCGGGCGCAAGCCGGTCCGATGCGTCCGGCGCCGCGGCGGCGAAGACCACCCGCGTGCCGACCAGAACCTATGACTACCTCGGCCTCGACGTCTTCACCGGAACGGCGTTCGAAGGCAATCCGCTCGCCGTCTTCCCGGATGCGCGCGGCCTGAGCGACTCCGAGATGCAGACGCTCGCGCGCGAGCTGAACCTCTCGGAGAGCTCGTTCGTCTTCCCGCCCTCGACCCCGGAGTTGCTCGCCGACCTGCGCATCTTCACGCCGGGCGTCGAGGTGCCGTTTGCCGGCCACCCGACCATCGGCACCGCCTTCGCGCTCTGCGAACTCGGTCGCGTGCCCGCCGATGCCGCCGGCTTCGTCCTCGGCGAACGCATCGGACCCGTGCCCGTGCGCCTCGAGTCGCGCGAGCCGTTTTCGGCCTGGCTGCGCACGCCGCCGATCTCCTTCGGGCCCATCTACGGCCGGGCGGACTGCGCGGCCGCGCTCGGCCTGAGCGTCGACGAGCTGCTCGACACGCCCGCCCGCGCGGCGGGCGCGGGCAACCCGTTTCTGTTCGTCGCCGCGCGCACGCCCGACGCAGTCGACCGGGCCGTGCCCGACGTCGCCGCCATCGAACGCATCGCGCCCGGCTCGGCGGTTACCGGCATCTTCGTCTTTGCGCCCAGCGCCGGTGGTGCGTACTCGCGAATGTTCGCACCGCTGGCCGGCGTTCCGGAGGATCCCGCCACCGGCAGCGCCACCGGGCCGCTCGCGGCCTATATGGCCGAGTACGGATTGTGCGAACGGCGCGAGGGTCTTCGTTTGCTGAACGAGCAAGGTGTGAAGATGCGGCGCCGTAGTACGATCCACGCTTTGCTCCACTTCTCGGGCGGAACGCTCGACCACGTCGAAGTCGGCGGTAGCGCCGTGCGGGTCATTCGCGGCTCGGTCACGCTGCCCTGATGCTCGAATCCGGCCCGGCGCCTTCGGTCGCCTACTTCTCCATGGAGATCGCCCTCGACGCGGCGATCCCGACCTACAGCGGCGGGCTCGGCATTCTCGCCGGCGACATGTTGCGCGCTGCCGCCGACCGCGCTCTGCCCCTCGTCGGCATCTCGCTCGTGCATCGCACGGGGTATTTCCGCCAACACCTCGACGCGCAGGGAAACCAAACCAGTTCGCCCGATCCGTGGGATCCCGCGACGCACGGTCTGCACCGCATCGAACTCGCTTCCACGGTGGAGGTCGAAGGCCGCATCGTGCGGCTCGCGGCCTGGCAATTTCCCGTGCAAGGCGTCGACGGCGCGACGTTGCCCGTGCTCCTGCTCGACACCGACCTGCCCGAGAACGACGAGCGCGACCGGCATCTGACCGACCAGCTCTACGGCGGCGACGACCGGTACCGGCTGAGCCAGGAAGTGGTACTCGGGATCGGCGGCGCGCTCGCGTTGCGCGAACTCGGCGTGGCCGGATCGATCGGCTGTTACCATCTCAACGAAGGTCACAACGCGTTGCTCGTGCTGGCCCTGTTGGAGGCGCGCCTCGCCGAGACGGGCCGCGCAACGCCCGACGCGACCGATCTCGCCTGGATCCGCGAACGTTGCGTTTTCACCACGCACACGCCGGTGCCCGCGGGCCACGACAGCTTCGGCCTCGACCTAGCGCTCGAGGTGCTGGGCGCGCGACGCATCGAATTGTTGCGCGCGCTCGACGCATTTGCCGGCGACCGCCTCAACATGACGGCGCTGGCCCTGCATTCGGCGCGCTTCGTCAACGGCGTGGCGATGCGCCACGGCGAGGTCTTGCGCGAACAGATGCCCGAGACGCCCGTGCACGCGATCACCAACGGCGTCCACGCGGCCACCTGGATCGCGCCCGCGTTCGCCGAACTCTTCACCCGACACCTGGGCGACTGGCGCCGCGACAACTTGGTCATCCGCCAAGCGCTGGGCATTCCGCTCGACGAGATCATCGTCGCGCATCGCGAGACGAAGGCCGTGCTGCTCGACGACGTCGCGCGGCGCAGCGGACGGCGGCTCGATCCCGCCGTCTTGACGATCGGATTCGCGCGGCGCGGAACGGGCTACAAACGCGCCGACCTCGTCTTCAGCGATCTCGAACGCTTGCGCGCGATCGCCCGAAACGCCGGGCGCATCCAATTCGTCTTCGGCGGCAAGTCGCATCCGCGCGACGAGCAAGGCCAGGCATTGATTCGCAACATCTTTGCCGCGGCCGCCGCACTCGGCGACGACGTGCCGGTCGTCTACATCGAGAATTACGACATGGAGTCGGCGGCGCTGATCTGCGCGGGCGTGGATCTGTGGCTCAATAACCCGGTGCCGCCGCAGGAAGCCTCGGGCACCAGCGGCATGAAGGCCGCGCTCAACGGCGTGCCGAGCCTCAGCGTGCTCGACGGCTGGTGGGTCGAAGGCTACATCGACGGCGTGACCGGCTGGGCGATCTCGGCCCAGGAGCGCCGGGACGGCGACTCTCGCCCGCAGGCGGAGGCGATCTACGCGAGCCTCGAGTCGACGATTCTGCCCGCATTCTACGGCGCGGAGCCCGACTACGCGCGCGTGATGCGCGGCGCGATCGCGCACAACGGCTCGTTCTTCAACACCGAACGCATGGTGCAGCAGTACGCCATCGACGCCTACGCGCTCGGCACGCGCGCGACGCTGGAAGCGCCGCCGGTTCGTCGCTGACCCGAAGAACTAAACCGGGCCACCGGGACTCGTCGGCCCCACGCCGAGTCCCAGTGGCCCGCCTCCGCCGCAGCTCGCGCCGCGGACGAAGATTGAACGCGCAAGCGTTACCGTATTCTTGCAAACGAATCTCACACGAGCCTGGGAGAATCGCTGGGAAACTGCTGTGAATGCGCTCACCACTCGAGCGTGAGTTGCGTCTCCTCGTGACCGCCGGGCCGCGACAGACGCGTGCGCAACGGCGCCTGCACGTCGACGGCGGGACGCTCGCCGAGCGCGGCGGCGATCTCTTTCGCCCGCGCGATAACGCCTGCCGGGAGACCGGCCATGCGAGCGACTTCGATGCCGAACGAACGCGACGTGCTGCCGGCTAAGACGCGATGCGAGAAGACCGGTGCGCCCGAACGCGCGGTGCTCTCCACCGCCGTCACGTGAAAGTTTGCGACGCTCGGGTGAGTCTCGGCGAGCGCCGTCAACTCGTGAAAATGCGTCGCAAAGAGCACCATCGGCGCGTGCTCGTCCAACCCGAGGAGATACTCGCAGATGGCCTGGGCGATGGCCAGGCCGTCGAGCGTGCCGGTGCCGCGCCCGACCTCGTCGATCAGGAGCAGACTGCGTCTGGTGCAGCGCCGTAAGATGTTCGACGCTTCGGCCATCTCGACGTAGAACGTCGACTGGCCCGAGGCCAGGTCGTCGCCGGCGCCGATGCGCGTGAAGATGCTGTCGACGATGCCCAGCGTCATGGAACGAGCGGGCACGAACGAGCCGATTTGGGCCAGCACGGCGAGCAGCGCGGCCTGGCGCAAATAGGTCGATTTCCCGCCCATGTTGGGTCCGGTCAGCAAGACGAAGCGGCCCTCCGCCTCGCGCAAGTGCAGATCGTTGGGCACGAAACCTTCGCCCGCCAACACCTCCATCACCGGGTGCCGGCCGTCGACCACGTCGAACGTGCTGCCCTCCACGAACGCGGGCCGCACGTAGCCGCGCTCCGCGGCGATTTGCGCCAAAGCACAGGCCACGTCGAGATCGGCGATCGCATCCGCCGTCCGCAAGAGCGCGTCGGCACGCTCCGCGATCGTCTCGACCAGGTTGGCGTAGAGCGTCTCTTCCATGCGCAGTTGTCGCGACTGCGCGCTCGAGATCGCAATCTCGAGTTCCTTGAGTTCCGGAATCACGAAGCGCTCTCCGCCGGCGAGAGTCTGCTTGCGCACGTAGTCGGGCGGCACCAGCGCCAGGTTCGATTTCGAAATCTCGATCGCGTAGCCGAACGGGCTCGAGTACTTGACCTTGAGCGCCTTGATGCCGGTGCGCTGCCGTTCGCGTTCCTCGAGCGCGGCCATGCGCTCGCGCGCCTCCGACCGTTGCGCGATGCACTCGCTCACCTCGGGCGAGGCGCCCGGACGGATGACGCCGCCTTCGGCGAGCGTTGCGGGCGGTTCGTCGACCAGCGTGCGCTCGAGCAGTTCGAGCAGATCCGCGTGCGGCTCGATCGCTTCGCGGTACTCCTGCAGTGCCGCCGGCAAGGCGTCGCGCAACGGCTGGAGCAAGCCCAACGTGCGGCGCAGCGAACCGAGATCGCGCGGCGCCGCACGACGCACGCGCACGCGTTGCGCGATGCGCTCGAGATCGTAGGCGCCGGCCAGCATCTCTTGCAGCGTCGAGCGCGCCGGATAATCGCGTAACAGCGCCTCCACGCGGTCGGCGCGTTGCGCGATGGCGGCGCGCTCGACGAGCGGCGCGACCAGGCGCCGGCCGAGCAGCCGCGAGCCCATCGCCGTGCGGCACCGGTCGAGCGTCGCGACCAGCGTCGCGCGCGGATTCTGACCGCCGGCCCGGGTGAGATCCAAGTGACGGCGCGTGTTGGCGTCGAGCGCCATGAACGCGCGCGCGCGATAGAATTCCGGCTCGCGCAACACGCCGCGCTCGCCGCCGAAACCGACGCGACGCACGAATGCGGCCAGCGCGTCGAGCGAGCGCTGCATCGCGAGCGACTCGTCGAGCGAAAAGCCGACGACCTGAAAACGTTCCCGCGTCTCGACGGCCGTCAACGGCGGTGCGGTGACGCGCACGGTGGGCAGTTGCGCCGAAACCGCCCGGCGCAATTCTTCGGGAATGTCGGCGACGATTTCGGCCGGGCCCAAGCGCGCCAACTCCGCGAGCAATTCGTCGACGACGCTGTCGCCCGCGTAGGCGGTCGCGGCGACGCGTCCGGTCGANNCGCGTCACGTCGCGGCGCACGAGCCGATTGGGGATCGGCACCTCGAGCTGTTCGGCGAGCGCGACGACGCGCTGCTGCTGCACGAGCTTGGCCAGATAACCGTCGAGCGCGTGATAGGGTACGCCGGCCATCGCGACCCGTTGGCCGCCGCCGGCTTCCTTCGACGTCAGCGCGATCTGCAGCGCCTGGGCGATCGTCTTTGCGTCGTCGCCGTACGCTTCGTAGAAATCCCCGACGCGCGAAAGTAAGATGGCGTCGGGATGGCGCGCTTTGAGACCGAAGTACTGCTCGAGCAGCGGCGAGTACTTGATCTCGCTCACCGCCGCGCGCTAACGCAGGGCAAGGAGATCGTACGCCGGTCCCGCGACCGGTCGCGCCGGGCCGTCGAAATGCTCGGCAATGCCGGTCAACGTGCCCGTGCAACCCCAGGTAAAGGCTTCATCCACGCGCACCTCGAGCCAGGGCCGCGCGACGACCTCGTCTTCGCGCAGCCCCGCATCGGGCACCACCACCGTGATGTTCTCGAGCGTCTTGGCGGCGAGCTTGGCCGGATCTTTGCGCGACGGACCTTGGACGAGCGCGCGCACCACGCTGCCCGTCTTCGTCCGGTGCAGCGCGCGAATGCCGCGATCCACCGTTTGCGCCAGGCGTCGCAGGCGTTCGCCGCCGACCTCGGGCGGAATCTGTTCCCACAGCGCCGCCGGCGTGCCGCGCCGCGGCGAATAGACGAACATGAATGCCTGCGCGAAGCCCATGCGTCCGCAGAGTTCGAGCGTCGCCTCGAAGTCGGCCTCGCTCTCGCCGGGAAACGCGACGATCAGGTCGGTGGTGAGCACGCAGTCCGGCGCGTGCTCGCGCAGCCAGCCCACCTTCTCCTCGTATTGCGCGATCGTGTACTTGCGATTCATGCGCCGCAGCAGGGCGTCGGAGCCCGACTGCACGGGCAGATGCAGGCGTGGATTGAGTTGCGGCACCGCGCCGAGCGTGCGCGCCAGCTTCTCGGTGAAATCCTTGGGGTGCGAGGTTACGAAGGTCAGCCGTTCGAGCCCGGGCAGCGCCGCGACCGTTTCGAGCAGGTCGGCAAAATCGGCCCCGCCGGCGGGATCGCGATACGCATTGACCGTCTGCCCGACGAGCGTCAATTCGCGCGCGCCCGCGGCGATTGCGGAGCGCACCTCGGCCAGGATCTCGCCCATCGGACGATGGTCGAAGCGTCCGCGCACGTGGGGCACGATGCAGAACGTACAATAGTACGAGCAGCCGCGCTGCACGGTAACGAACGCGCGCAGGTGGCTGTACCCGTCGGTGACGCAGTCGGCCGCACCGCCGAGGGGACGCAAGAGCGCGCGCGCTTCGCTGGCCTCGTCGTCCACGAAGTCCGGACGCCACGCGGCCAGCGCGTCGCCCAAGCGCACCAAGTCGCTCGTGCCGAACACGGCATCGACGTGCGGAGCGAGGGTCTGCATGCGATCGCGGTCCTGCTCGGCGAGGCAACCGCAGACCACGATCTTCATCGCCGGATCCGCCGTCTTGAGCGCCTTGAAGTGCGACATCCGGCCGTACGCGCGGCGCTCCGCGTTGTCGCGCACCGTGCAGGTGTTGAGCACGACGACGCTGGCCAGCGCCGGATCGGTCGCGATTTCATAGCCCGACGCCGTCGCCCGGTCGGCGATATAGCGCGAATCGGCCTCGTTCATTTGGCAGCCGAAGGTCTCGATGTAGATACTGGCCATTCCCGCCGTGCCTCTTCTAGCGCGTCGGAGCCGGCTCCGGCTCCGTCTTGGATTCCGCGCGCAACCGTTCGAGCAGTTCGAGCGGGAGATAGAGTTTGCCACCGATCGATTCCGGCGCGCCGGCATACGAGACCGGCGTGCCGTCGAAGCGCACGCCGTTCTCTCCGAAGTGCGCGACCACCACGTGTCCGGAGTAACGCACCACGATCTTCTTGCCCTCCACCGCGCAGACGCCCGGCGGCAGATAGTCGCTTGCCGGCGCGACCACCGCCGAACGCGACGCGGCCTCGGGCGGTTCGTGCAACACCACCTCCGTCGTGGTGCCGGGCACGATCTCGAAGGCCACGGTCGTGCGCCCGCGCGGCACGATCAGCACGACGCGGTGCGTGCCGGCCGGCAGCGCACCGGTACGTGCGCCATCGCCCACCGCCAGGCCGTCGATCGATACCGTGGCGCCCTTGGGCACGCCGCGCAAAACGTAACTTCCCGTTTCGCTCGCGGCGCCCGCGCGTGGCGCTTTGGGCGCAAGCTCCACGGACGAGAGCGCCGTCGCTCCCGCCTCGACCTCGACCTCGAGTACCCGGACCGACCAGCCGGTCTTGGTCAGCGTGACGCTGTGCTTCCCCGGGGCGAGCGCACCCGCGAGCGCGGGCGAACGGCCGACGTAGGTGCCGTCGATCCAAACGTCGGCCCCGGCGGGAAGCGTGGTCACGTAGATCGAGCCCGCCGGCTGATCGGCGGCCGCGGGCGTGGCTGCGGCCAAGACCGCGACCAGCGCGGCCGTCGGGGCGAACGGCAAACCGGCGAAGGAGACCATGAATCGGACGCTTGCGTTCGGGAAAGGCGCGGGTCTGTCCCCGTCCGGACGGTGCGGCGACGCCACATGGTGAAGAGCGCGGGATGACACTGGAGGCCCAGGCTCGGGTTCGGCCGGCGACGGTCGCGATCGTCGGCCGGCCCAACGTCGGGAAGAGCGCGCTCTTCAACCGGCTCGTCGGCAGGCGCTTGGCGATCGTCGAAGACACGCCCGGCGTGACCCGCGACCGTCTCTACGCGCTCGCGGA
>PLFC01000057.1 GCA_003136655.1 Vulcanimicrobiota bacterium | reverse complement strand
TGTTTCGCCAAAACGTCCGGCTCGAACGGCATTCACGTCTACGTGCCGATCCAGCGCGGGCCCGTCCAGCACGATGTGTGGCGCTTTGCCAAGGCATTCGCTATTGCGCTTGCCACGCAACATCCCGACCTGCTCACCGCGGAGTACAAGATCGCGAAGCGCCCGAGCGGGCGCGTGTTGGTCGACTACAATCAGAACGCCTGGGGACGCACGCTCGCCTCGGTGTATTCGGTGCGGCCTACGCCGCGCGCGACCGTCTCGACGCCCGTCACGTGGGAAGAAGTCGAAGGCGGCATCGTCATCGACGACTTCCGGCTCGACAACGTCCGCGAGCGGTTCGCCAAGACGGGCGATCTCTGGGCGCCGCTGCTTGCGGAGAGCAAGCGCGTGAAGCTCGAGCGGTTCTTATGACCCTGCCGATTCCGCTCGACCTCGAGCCGATGGAGGCGCGGCTCGTCGAGGCGATCCCGAGCGATCCGGGCTGGCAATTCGAGCCGAAGTGGGACGGCTTTCGCTGTCTTGCGTTCCGCGACGGTGACGAGGTTGCGTTGCGCTCGAAATCGGGGCAGCCGTTCGAGCGTTATTTTCCGGAGATCGTGGAGCGCCTGCGCGCGCTCGATGCGCGTCGCTTCGTGCTGGACGGCGAACTGGTCGTGCCGGCCGGCGAAGCGCTGTCGTTCGACGATTTGCTCCAGCGCATCCATCCCGCGGCGTCGCGCGTTGCGCGCCTCGCGCGCGAGACGCCGGCCACGTTCCTCGTCTTCGACCTGCTGGTCGATGAGTACGGCGAGTCGCTGCTCGACGTACCGCTACGCGACCGTCGCCTACGGCTCGAAGCCTTTGCCGCACGACAGATAGCGACGGGAGATCCGCGCGTGCGTCTTTCGCCCGCAACTTACGAGCGCACTACCGTCGACGCGTGGTACGCCCGCGTTGGCGGAGCGCTCGACGGCGTCGTGGCTAAGCGCGCCGACGCAGCATACCGGGCGGGCTTGCGCGATGGCGTCGTTAAAGTCAAAGCGATCCGCAGCGCGGATTGCGTCGTGGGCGGGTACCGGCTCTCGGAACGTGGCGACGCGGTCGGCTCTCTCCTGCTGGGCTTGTACGATGCGGACGGCAGGCTCGATTATGTCGGGTTCACGTCCGGCTTCAGCGCCGCCGAGAAACGAGCGGTACTCGCGAGGTTGCGGCCGCTCGACGCGAAGGCGTCGTTCGAGGGTCGCACGCCCGGAGGCCCCAGCCGCTGGAATCGCGGCAAGTCGACGGAGTGGCAAGCGGTACGTCCGGAACTCGTGCTGGAAGTGGCATTCGATCAGGTGACGGCCGGCCGCTTTCGCCACGGCACGCGGCCGTTGCGCTGGCGGCCGGATAAATCTCCACGGTCCTGCGGCCTCGAGCAAATCGCGCAAAGCGATAAGACTCTCGCGCTGTTCGACTGAGGTGCAGCTCGAACGGGGGCGGCTCGTGTCGGAGGATGCGCTAGCGCCTTCCAAGCATGGTGCCCGGAGATGGCAGCCGGCACGAAGGCGCGCGTGGCCCTCGGACTGCGAGCGCAAAAGGGCGGAGCGGTGGTCGTAGCCGCCGGGATGGAGCGCGGCGAGCCGCGCGTCGTGCTCTCGACGTTTCTCGCCACCGCTGTTGCGGGGGATCGCCTTTCCGCCGAGCCGTACGGCGTCGCCGCCGAGTTCGAACGCGGTCCGCAAGGCAAAGCGTCGCTCGAAGCGGCGGCTGCCGTAGCCGAAGGACGCAGACGCCAAGACGAACAGGCCGCGATCGGTTTGGGCACGATCGTACGAGAACTCGAAGCCGCGCGCTGCAGGCCGGTCGTCGCGGCACTGCTCGTCAATCGTGCCGGCTGGATCACCGACTTGCTCGAGTACAGCGGCGCATGGCCCGAGCACGTGCCGGTCGCCGAAGGACTCGCCGTGCGCGGAGCCTTGCGCTTCGCGTGCAAGCAACACGATCTCCACGTCGTCGAGTTCGACGAAAAGTCGCTGCCCGACTTCGCCGCGAGCGCGCTCGGTTTGTCGGCAGCGTCGGTTGACGCACGGCTCAACGCGCTCGGAATCCTGGCCGGACGGCCTTGGCGCAAGGAGCAGAAGCTCGCGTGCCTCGCAGCCTGGAACGCGCTCGCGATGAAGCGCTAAGCCGGCGTTGCTTTCGGCGTCGGGGTCGGCCGCGGCGTCGGAAACGCGATGCCCGGGAGTTCGCTCGGCGTGGTGAAGTCGGAACCGTCGATCGTGGCCATCATGCGGGCGTGCACGAGCAGGGCGTTGGCCGCGATCTCGAAGTGCTCGCGTTGGACGAGCCAATACGCGCCGACGCGATCGAAGTCGATCACGCCCGCAAACCTGCCGCTCGCAATGACGTAATGTCCCGCCACCTCACCGCGCGCCTCGCGCACCAAGAACGTCGCGGGATCAACGTAGAGATCCGTGAGCGGATGCGTATCGGGATCGCGATACGCTCGCAACTTCAGGTGGTACACGTCGTTCGCGCCGAGCTTTTCCAGTCCGACGAGGTCGATGTGATAATAGAACGCCCCGTCGACGCGCACGGCCGCGATGATAGGCGGCCCTATTTGCGAGTCGGGCGCTCCGCCCGTCGGTGCGCTTCCCGGCGTCGGCGAAGCTTGCGGTAATCCCAGCGACGCGACCGCGCTGCCGGCGGGCGTGAGCAGCGTCGCCGGACAGGGTTTGGCGCTCGCGACACCCACGGGCTGACTCAGCGCGCTGCCGTCGCTCGTGCGAAACCAGACGTCGTAGGTGGCGATCACGTCACCGTGATGGAGGGTCGCGTTCATGCCGTCGCTATCGCAGCGTAACGTGAAGTTCCGTCCCACGACGTGCTCGCGGAACGTGACGAACGGGGGTTGCGGCGCGTCCTTCATGGCGTGGATCGCGCGGAGGTAGATCTTCTCCGGGGTCAGCGCCGCAGCCGTCGCCGTGGGTTGCGGCTGCGGCGCGTCGTCGGCGCCGGCGGCCGTGGCGAGGCAGCCGACCGCAAAGACGAGCGCGAAACCGAGGCGCAGTCGCGAGGATCCGAGAGCCGGTGCCGCCATGTCTCCTCCTAAAATCGTGGCCGAGGCCGCGCTTATGTCCCGCGGAGTGCGGAGAACCCTGCCTAAGCAATCGTAACGGGTTTGTCGGCTCTTCGTCGTATTGCGGGCGTCATGAGCCGCCGAGCGTTATGTTGCGAGCGCACTCACGCTCCCCGGCATAGCGCCGCGTTCCTGGGAGCGGTGCTCGTCATCTTCGCTGCTTTCTGTGGGGCGATGGGAGTTCGGAGCAAACCCGCGCTTGCGGCCACCATTCCGCGCTTCGAATCAACTGCGTGTTGGCAGAGCATTCCGGCATCCGCCTCGGCTCGCTGCGGCTTTCTCGTCGTTCCTGAGAATCGCGCCAAAGCAAACGGGAAAACGATCCGCGTGGCTGTAGCGATCGTCCGGGCCGCCGGCAAGAGGCTCGACTCGACGCCGCTCGTGGACCTCGACGGAGGTCCGGGCGGAGCGCCCATCCTATCTGCCGGTCTCCTGATCGCAAGCGGTCTCAACGCTCATCGCGACCTGATTATCGTCGACCAGCGCGGCACGTATCTTTCGCACCCGCAATTGACCTGTCCGACGCTCGATCGGTTTTTTCTCCATCTCCTCGGCCTCGTGTACGACGCCGCCTCGACCCGAGCGGAGCACGTCGCGGCCACAAGCGCATGCCGAGCGCAGTTCGTGGGCAACGGCGTCGACCTCGCGGCGTATAATACGACGGAGAATGCCGCCGACTTCGCCGACCTCCGCCGAGCCCTCGGCTACAAACAGTGGAACATCTATAGCGTTTCGTACGGCACGGACCTCGCCCTGAAGCTCATTCGCGCCGATCCCAAAGGCGTTCGCTCCGTCGTTCTCGATTCGACGGTGCCGCCCAACCTCGTGACATTTCCGGGGTTCTGGGTGCAGGCAGGCTCCGGCTTCGGTCAACTCTTCGCAGCCTGTAACGGACAAACGGCCTGCCGCGCCCGCTATGGCAATCTAAGAGAACGTTTTGCACACCTGGTCGATGCGCTCGAAAGCCGGCCCGTGACGACAACCGTTCCCGATCCTGCGACGAAGCGGAGCGTGACGGTCACGATCGACGGCGGTGCGCTGGTGAACTGGCTCGTCGGCATGAGCTTTCAGACGCCTCGGTTCAAGGACGTCCCCGGCTTAATCGACCAATTGGCGGCCGGTAAACCGCAAGCGATTGCGGCCTCGCGTCTCGCTCAGGTTACGCCGGCTGGGTTCATCGGGTACGGCCTCACGTTCGGCGTACTCTGCCGTGAGTGGTATCCGTTCTCGACCTACGCCCAAATCGAAAAGCAAGGGCGGCGCGTGTTCCCGAGTTTTCCGGCGTCGGTGCTCGCCGAGGCGCCGCAGTTTACTTTCATTACGGAAGATTGCAAGGCATGGAACGTGCCTGCGGCGCCGCCCGTCACGCGGGAGCCCGTGCGCAGCGGGGTTCCCACCCTCATCCTCTCGGGCAGCTTCGACGGCGTCACGGCGTTGCCGTGGGCCAAAGCGGCGGCGGCCTCGCTCGCGAACTCGCGGGTTATCCTATTCCCGGGAGTCGGTCACAGCGTCTTGTACGAATCGGCGTGCGCCCAGGCCGTCGCCAACTCGTTCTTCGCGAAGCCGGGCGCTCCCGACACGAAGTGCGCCGCGACGCTCGAGCCGCCGGTCTTCACGACTCGCTAGCCGGCCAGTCGGGGGTGTCGATTCCGGCGTCCGCCGTTCGACGGGAAGGTAGAAGCACACCCAACAAGGAGAGGCATATGCGGTTTCTGGTCCTGGTCAAGTCGGATAAAGAGTGGTCGGGCGAGGTGCCCAGCGCGGAGATGGGAGCGTTCAACGCGAGGCTCGAGAAGGACGGCGTTCTTCTCGCGGCCGAGGGCCTGCAACCCAGCTCCAAAGGGGCTCGAATCAAGTACGAGAATGGGCGTGCCGCCGTAACCGACGGTCCGTTTACCGAAACGAAGGAACTCGTGGCCGGGTTCTGGATCGTGCAGGCGCGTTCGAAGGACGAACTCATCGAGCGGTTCTCGCACTGCCCGTTCGATAACCAACACCTCGAAGTGCGGCAGCTTTTCGAAGCCGAGGACTTTCCCGGAACACGCGTCGGGACGCTCTCGCCTGCACTCGATCGAGCTGGGTGACGAGCTCGGAATCGGCTCGCGCAATTGAAGCGGTCTGGGGGATCGAATCCCCCAGACTCGTTGCCGCACTGACCCGCGTCGTTCGCGACGTGGGCTTAGCGGAAGAGTTCGCGCAGGATGCGTTCGTCTCGGCGCTTTCACAGTGGTCGAGCGACGGGATCCCGCGCAACCCCGGAGCGTGGCTGATGTCGGTCGCCAAGCGTCGCGCGATCGATTACTTTCGGCGAGCCCAGACGGGCGAGGAAAAAATGCGCCTCGTCGGGCGCGAAATGCAGGTCGACGAATCCGAAGAAACCCTTTTCCGCGCGCTCGATGAGGATTACATCCCCGACGACCTGCTGCGCTTGATGTTCGTTGCGTGCCACCCCGTGCTGTCGCTCGAAGCGCGCGTCGCCTTGACGCTTCGCCTACTCGGGGGACTCTCGACGACGGAGATCGCGCGTGCGTTTCTCACCTCGGAGTCGACGATCGCGCAGCGAATCGTGCGCGCGAAACGTTCGCTTGCCGAGGCGCACGTACCGTTCGAGATTCCGGATGCTGCCCAACGGATGCAACGGCTCGCGTCGGTGCTCGAAGTGATCTATCTGATCTTCAACGAGGGATACTCGGCATCGAGCGGTGACGACATTCTTCGCCCCGCGCTTTCCGAGGAGGCTCTACGGCTGGGCCGCGTTCTGGCCGAACTGGCGCCTGAGGAAGCCGAGGTGCACGGGCTCGTCGCCCTGATGGAGTTGCAATCGTCGCGAGCGCGAGCGCGCGTCGGACCCTCGGGCGAGCACGTTCTTCTGCTGGAACAGGATCGGTCGCGCTGGGATCACTTGCAGATCCGGCGCGGCCTCGCCGCGCTCGCGCGCGCGGAACGATTAGGCAAGCCGCTCGGCCCATACACACTGCAAGCGGCAATCGCTGCGAGCCACGCTCGCGCGCGGACGGCGGACGAAACCGAGTGGGCGCGCATTGCAGCACTCTACGACGCGCTCGCCGAGTTGTATCCGACTGCGGTCGTTAAACTGAACCGCGCGGTGGCCGTGGGCATGGCCTTCGGACCGGCGTCCGGCCTCGACTTGGTCGATGCGCTGCTCGACGAACCGGCGCTCAAGGCCTATCATCTCTTGCCGAGCGTGCGCGGCGACATGCTCGAGAAGCTCCAGCGCTTCGGTGAAGCCCGCGCCGAATTTGAACGCGCCGCGGAACTGGCACACAATGCCCGAGACCGTGAACTGCTTCTCGCCCGGGCCGCTCGCTGCGCACGCGCGTAGGGCGCGCCGGCCCCGGCACTTAGCTGAGGACGCGGCCGGAAAGCTGCTTCAACCGTCCTGGCGGACGGGGTAGCCGAGCCCCGAGAGGAGCCGGCGCAAGGCTTTTTCGCTTGATCGGCTAAGAAGCTGAGCCTGTCGCGAAAAACGATCGCCTCTTTCGAGGCCGTCGAATATACGCCAGCAGCGCGTATCGCGTGGCTCGGCCAGCGTCTCCGAAATCAACCGCCTGATGAACTCAGGTATTGGAGCGCAACATGGTAGAGTCGATCTCGATTATTGGCGCGGGCCTTGGAGGCCTCACGCTTGCCCGCATTCTTCATCTTCATGGTGTCGCAGCGACGATCTACGAAGCTGAAGCTTCGCCCGGCGTAAGAACGCAGGGAGCCCTGCTCGATATTCACGAGTATAACGGCCAGATCGCACTGAGGGCCGCAGGGCTTTTTGACACGTTCCTAAGCCTTGTGCG
>PLFC01000113.1 GCA_003136655.1 Vulcanimicrobiota bacterium | reverse complement strand
CTCGCCGGACACGAGACGACGGCGAACGCACTGGCTTGGGCCTGCGATCTCTTGGCGCGCAATCCGGGAGTCGCCGAAGAACTCGCCGCCGAGAGCGACGCGGTCTTGGGCGGCCGCAATCCGGAGCCCGATGATTTGCCGCGGTTGCGCTTCGCGCGCGACGTCTTCGCAGAATCGATGCGGCTCTATCCGCCCGCTTGGATCACGGGCCGCATCGCTATTCGCGACACGCAACTCGGCCACTGGGCGATTCCGAAGGGCACGATCGTGCTGGCTTGCCAGTGGCTGACCCACCGCGACCCGTCGCTCTTCGTCAATCCTACGGAATTCCAGCCGGCGCGCTGGTCCACGACCGCGGCGAAGCTTCCGGCGGGCGCCTATTTCCCGTTCGGTGGCGGCAACCGGCGCTGCATCGGCGAGGCTTTCGCCTGGATGGAAGGCACGCTCGTGCTCGCGCAACTCGCGCAGCGCTTCCGTTTCGAAGCGGTCGAGAGGGAGCCGGTTCAGATTCAGCCGCTGGTCACCTTGCGGCCGGGACGCGCCATTCGTTTGCGCGTGCACGCTCGGACGCGCCTAGCAGCCTGACGCTAAGGGGACTTCCCGCGAGGCGTAAAAAAAGTTGCGGGCATGCTGCCCGCAGACGGACTTCCGTTCTGGGGCGTCGGGAAGGCTGGCTCTCGTGGCTGTTCATCGCTCGCTTCGCGACGGCGCGCTCGTCCTCGAACTCGATAACCCGCCGGTCAACGCGCTCTCGCCCGACGTGCTCGTGGATCTGGTCGCGGCGATCGATGCGGGCGAGGCCGATTCGGCCGTTCGTGCGTTCGTGCTGGCCGGACGCAACGGCATCTTTTCCGGCGGCGCCGACATTCGCTGGTTCGGGAAGGCCCCGCCTCCGGGCGCGCCGCTCTTGCCCGACGTGATCGCGCGCATCGAAGCCAGCCCGAAGCCGTTCGTCGCCGCGATTGAGGGCACGGCGTTCGGCGGCGGCCTGGAGATTGCGCTGGCCTGCGACAGGCGCATCGCTTCGCCGCGTGCCAAGGTGGCGCTGCCCGAAATCAACCTGGGCCTCTTGCCCGGCGCCGGCGGCACGCAACGGCTCCCGCGCGCCGCCGGAAATGCCGCAGCGCTGCGCATCATTCTCTCCGGCGCGCCGGTCAAGGCGGCCGAGGCGCAGCAACTCGGCATCGTCGATGCGGTCGAGAGCGGCGATCTGCTCGCCGCTGCGCTCGCTTCGGCGACGAGCGGGCCTGCCGGTCGCACCCGCTTGAGCGAGCGCGCGGTCGCGGCCGAGCCCGAGGCGTTCGCGCAAGCCCGCGCGCAACTCGCGCCGATCGACAAAGGCGGCCTCGCGGCGCACCGCTGCGCCGACGCGATCGAAGCCGCGACCACGTTACCCTTCGAGGCGGGTCTGCAACGCGAACGCGAACTCTTCATGGAGTTGCTCGCTTCGGAGCAATCCAAATCGCGCATCCACGCTTTCTTTGCGCAGCGCGAGGCGGCCAAGGTGCCCGACGTTCCAGCCGACACGCCGGTCGCCGCCGTGCGCACCGTCTGCGTCGTGGGCGCGGGCACGATGGGCACGGGCATCGCGATGGCGCTGGCCAACGGCGGCCTGACCGTGCACGTGGTCGAAGCCGCGGAAGATGCGTTGGCACGCGGGCGCGCGCTGATCGAAAAGAATTACGCGGCGTCGGCGCGCAAGGGCCGCTTCACCGAGGCCGCGGTCGCCGAGCGTCTTTCGCGCATCCACTTCGGCACCGACCTCGCCGTCGCCGCGCATGCCGATCTCGTGATCGAGGCCGTGTTCGAAGAACTCGACATCAAGCGCGAGGTGTTTGCCAAGCTCGAAGCGATTTGCCGGCCCGACGCTATTCTCGCCAGCAACACCTCGACGCTCGACATCGACGCGATCGCGGCAGGCAGCAGTCGCGCGGGCGACATCGTCGGCTTGCATTTCTTCAGCCCGGCCAACGTGATGAAGTTGCTCGAGATCGTGCGCGGCACGCACACCTCCGCGCACGCGATCGCAACCTCGCTCGCCTTGGCCAAAACGATCGCCAAGATTGCGGTGGTCGCGCGCACCTGCGACGGCTTCATCGCCAACCGAATGCTCGCGCCGTACGGCCGCGAGACGATGTACTTGGTGGAAGAGGGCGCGGCGCCGCAGGACGTCGATCGGGTCATGGAGCGCTTCGGCTTTCCGATGGGTCCGTTCCGCATGTACGATCTCGCCGGGCTCGACGTGGGCTGGCGCATTCGCAAGCGCCGGCTCGCCGAGGGCCGGTTCGCGACGTTGCGCGAGCCCGAGATCGGCGACCGGCTCTGCGAGATCGGCCGCTTCGGTCAGAAGACCGGCGCGGGCATCTATCGCTACGACGAGAACCGCACGCCGCTGCCCGACCCGCAGGTCGAAGCATTGATCGTGGCCGAGTCGGCCCGGCTGGGCATCACGCGGCGTCCGGTTTCCGACGAGGAGATCCTCAATCGCTGCATCCTGGCGCTGGTCAACGAGGGCGCCAAGGAACTCGAGGACGGCACCGCCATCAGGCCGGGCGACATCGACATCGCCTGGCTCTACGGCTTCGGCTTCCCCGTGTATCGCGGCGGCCCGATGCATTACGCCGACACGCTCGGCCTCGCCCGCGTTCGCGACGAACTGAACGCGCTGGCGGAACGGCACGGCGAGCACTGGCGGCCCGCCCCGCTGATCGAGCAGCTCGCGGCTCGCGGCGGGCGCTTCGCGGAATTGCAGGCGTACGAGGCGAAGGCGCCCGCATGGACCTGACCTTCACGCCGCGCGAGCGCGCCTTCCGCGCCGAGGTGCGCGACTTCATCCGCACCGAATTGCCGCCCGCGACCCGGGCCAAGATGATCGCCGGTGAGGAACTGACCAAAGACGATTACGTCGAGTGGCAGAACCGGTTGAGCGCGCGCGGCTGGCTCGCGCCGAATTGGCCCGTGCAGTACGGCGGCACCGATTGGACCGTCGTCGAGAAGCACATCTTCGAAGAAGAATTGGCGCTCGGCTACGCGCCGCGCAACATTCCCTTCGGCGTCTCGATGGTGGCGCCGGTCATCATCGCGTTCGGCAGCGAGGCACAAAAGGCGAAGTATCTGCCGCGCATCCTCTCGAGCGAGGATTGGTGGTGCCAGGGCTATTCCGAACCCGGCTCGGGTTCGGATCTAGCGTCGCTGCAAACGTGGGCCGAGCGCGACGGCGATCACTACATCATCAACGGCACCAAAACGTGGATCACGCTCGCGCAGTACGCCAACATGATCTTCGTGCTGGCGCGCACCGACCGCACCGTGGCCAAGCAGAAGGGCATCTCGTTCATTTTGGTCGACATGACCACGCCCGGCGTCACGGTGCGCCCCATCGAAACGATCGACGGCGGCCACGAGATCAA
>PLFC01000136.1 GCA_003136655.1 Vulcanimicrobiota bacterium | reverse complement strand
ACCGACCGGATCGGCCTGCGCGTCTTCGTGCAGTCGGCGGCTTCGTTCGACGAGCGCCTCGAGATCTACCGGCGCAACGCGGCCTTCGGTCGCGACCCGCGCGCCTTCGCCGACGACTACGCCGCCGAGACCAAGAAGTTGCGCACGAAATTATCCGGCGCGTTGCGCCGCATCGACTCGGTGCGCGTCGCGCCCGAGGCCGAAGCGGTGGCGATCGAAGCGGTCGCGCGCCTGGGCATCGACTCGCACCGCACCGAATTCGTCGCGCTCGAGAGCGCGAGCGCGCTCGCCGCCTGGGAAGGCCGCGACGTCGCGACCGCGGCCGACGTCGCGCGCGTGTTGCCGCTCGCCGCGCGGTTGCGGCGCAGCCGCTTACGCGTCGAAGCCCAATCGGAGCACCTGGCCGAGGATGCGGCGATCGCCGCCGCACTCGAAGCGACGCTCGGCGACGCACCGGCGGAACGTTCGAACGAGGAGCGCTCGAACGATGCGGCGCCGCAGATCGTGGTCGCGACGGAACTCACCCAGAAGCGGCCGCTCTCCGCGAAGCCGCAGCGCGAACGCGAAGGCCAGCCGTCGGGATCGCAATCGCTGCAAGCCAACGGCCGGCTGGATCTCGGCGCGACGCTGGTCGATCGCGCCGCCGTCGCAAAGTCGGGCGCACCCGCCGATCCCAAGGAGACGGTCGAAACGGCGACGCCGCCACGGCTGACGATCCTCGTCGTCGATGCATCGCTCTCGACGGCAAAGTCGTCCGAACTGGTCCGCGCGGCGGGCCGCGAGTTGCTCCGCCCGATCTATACCGAGCGCGAGCGGGCCGCGCTGATCTCGTGCTGGGGTCCGCGCGCCGAGGTCGTCGTCGATGAAAATACGGGGCGCAACATCGATTTGGTGGCGGCGCGCATCGACGAACTCGAGCCCGGACGCGTGCGCGCGCTCACCCCGCTCGCGGAAGCGTTGGAGCAAGCGCGGCGCATCGCCGACCGCTTCCGGCGCGCTCATCCCAGCGCCGAAATCGACGTCGCGGTCTTCTCCGACGGTCGCGCCAACGTGCCGCTCGGCGGCGAAGCGACGGTCGCGGCGGCACTCGCGGCCGGCGAAACGAGCGAATTACTGGCGCTCGCGGGCGAGCAATGCCGCCACATCGCGGCGCAATTTGCGGGCCGCGTCAACCTCACGTGCGTCAATTTGGACGAGTACGAGGCCTACCCGTTGATGCGCGAATTGGCGACGGCGGCACGCGGCAGATACTTCCCGCTCTCGGCGGTTGTTGCCAAAATCCTCTAACATGAGGTATAAATGGTATAACTACCCTGACGACAACGAATTCGACCGTCGTCAGACGGTCGATTCGCGGAAAGGATGACTACCTCACAAATGGCAGTCAAGAAGAAAGCGACCCGTAAGAAGGCCGCAAAGAAGACCTCGGCCCGGAAGAAGACCACGGTCAAGAAGACCGCAGCCAAGAAGACCGGCGCCAAGAAGAAGACCACGCGCAAGAAGACGGCCAAGAAGGCCGGCGCCAAGAAGAAGACCGCCAAGAAGGCCGGCGCGAAAAAGAAGACCACCCGCAAGAAGGCCGTTCGCAAGGCTGCCGGCCGCAAGAAGGCAGTGCGCAAGACGACCCGCAAGGTGGCAAAAAAGCCCGCCTAGTCCGGTCGACCCGAACCCGAAGCGAACCGTGCGCGAGCACGGTTCGTTTCTTTTTACGGCGTCGCGAGCGAGGCGAATGCGGCGAGCGAGTCGTCGCGCCGGACGCGGCGCCGGGGCAACGTGTAGGGCTGGGCGAGGCTCGTGACCGTTCCCGGAATCTCCGTAAAGGCCGCGCGGATGCCGAGTTCGCGCATCACCGCGAAGGTCACGTCGTCGTATTTTCCGGCCGGATAGACGTACGTAAAGGGCTGCGGTGCGCCCAGATAGCGCACGAGTTTGGCCAGACAGTGGCCCGCTTCGGCGCGCTGTCCGTCGCGATCGAGCGTCGAGAGATCCAGGTGGAACGTGCCGTGACAGGCTACTTCCATGCCTGCGGCGCGCAGTTCGCGAAGCTGGCGCCACGTGGCGTGACGCGGCGTGCCGACGAATCCGGCCGAGACGTAGAAGCTCGCGGTGGCGCCGTAGCGGCGCAAGAGCGGCAGCGCGGTGGTCGCCGCATCCGCATACCCGTCGTCGAAAGTCAGCACGACGCTGCGCTCGGGACGCTCGCCGCGGGCGAGCGCGTCGGTGAGTTGCGCGGCGGTCAGAGTGCGTATCCCGTGCGCGCGCAGCCACTGCAGTTGCGCGGCGAAATCCTCGGGCGACACCGTCAGGTCGCGCCCGACCGCGTCGGACGGGACGATCGCGTCGACTTTGTGATACATCAGCACGGGAACGCCCGGCCACGCGCTCGACGCGGCGATGCGCTGCGGCGCGAGGGATGCACAGGCCAGAGCGGCGCAGGCGGCAGCGAAGACGCGGCGCAGCAGTTTCACTGCGTCCCCGCCAACGTCGCGACCGCATGGCGGAAGGCGAGCGTGCCCGCGGCGTGCACCGGCGGGCCGCCGAGCGAAGGGACGGCGTACAACGAAATCAGCACGACGGGCGGATTCACATCCGCCGGCAGCGAGACCTCGACGCGACGCCAACCGCTCCAGTCGACGCGCTTCACCAGCGTCAGCGCGCGCTGCTCGCCGAACCGATTGCTCACCGCGACGCGGACGCCGATGCCGCTCGCATCGCCGCGCAGGTCGAAAACCAGCGCCAGCGGCGCGCCGGGCAGTGCGACGTCGCCGCGCGCATACGCGGCCCGCTCGCTTCCGCTGAAGTCGTAGTGCAGCAAAAGCTCTCCGGCCGGCGTCATCTCGAGGCCGCCGGGCGCATCCTTCGGCGCGGCGGTGAAGCGCCAGCGGGCGCCGTCGACTCTGCGGAAGAGCGGCAACTCGAGGTCATGGCTCCCGACGTTGACGATCAGATCCGAGCGCAAACCCGCAACGGCGGCCGTCACGCGCGCATCGCGCTCGCCGGCGACGAAGGTGCCGTCGGCTGTAATCGTGCCGCCGTTCGCGCTCCAGCGGACCGCATCGCCCAATTCGACCGGCGTGCCGTCGGGCGCGCTGCCGAGCGCGCGCAGCCGGAGCGTCGCGTGCGGTTGCAGATCCACATCTTGCGGCTCGATGCTCAACCGCGCGATGCTGGGCACCACGTCGTAATGCACGCTTGCGCTCCGGCTACCGCCGCGTTCGCGCAATTCCACGACGTGCGGGCCCGCCTCGCGCGCGGTGACGAACGGTTCGAAAATCGCGCCGCTCAAGCGGTGGCCGGCATCGTCGACGAGCGCACCGCTCGGCGCGAGCGTGACGCCGCCGAGCGCGGCGACGTGCTCGGGGCGCGCGATCAGATGCGGATGCACGCCGCGCGGCGCGTCGCTATAGACGAAGAGTCCGTCGGCAACGGGTCGCTCGAGTCCGTCGCTCGGCGCGTTGAGCACCGAAGCGCGCTCGTCGCCGAGCACGCGCGCGACGAGCGTTGCCGAGCCGCCCGAGTCGAATGCGAGCCCGTCGGTCGCGCCCAGACCCAACATCAGCGCGCCGAACTCGGGACGCGTCAAGCCGACGGAGAGTGCGGGCGAACGACCATCGACTGCCACGAGCACGAGCGTGCCGTCGCGTAACGTCGCCGCGCCCGAGACCGGAAATCGGCGATCGCGTTCTTCCGGCGCGGGCGCGTTCGGATCGTCGACCGCCGCGCCGTTCGCAACGAGCAGCGGTCCGCCGCCGACCGCGCATTGTAGTGAGGGCAGCGCGGGATCGAGCGCGGCGTCGATGGCGACCGTCTCACCGGGCGCGGGCGGCGCTCCGAGCGCGAGTGCCGCGGGACCGTAGGCGAGCAACGGCGGTGCGAGCGGAGCTTGCGCGCCCGCATCGTCCACGCGCGTCACGCGATACGTGCGCGTGCCGTCTCGCGCCTCGAGTTGTTCCAGCGCTGCGACGCGCACGCCCGGCGCGGGGCGCACCACGCCGTAACTCGGAAGCAAGAGCGACGCGCCGCCCTGCGGGGGCCAAATGCCCACGCCGGTCAGCGGCACCTGCGCCGCGCCGTAGCGAACGGTGCCCGAGAAGCGCACGCTGCCGAAATGCACGCTGCGATCGCGCGCGACGGTCAAGGCCGCGCGCAGCGACGGCGTGCGGAGCAATTCGCCGTTACGGACCAGCACGTTGAGCGGTTGATTGGTCTGACCGATGTCGAAGTAGTCCGCGTTGACGCCCGCCACCGCGCCCGTGCGCGCCGCCATCGACGAGACCGTCTCGCCCTGTGAAATGAGACGATCCTGCGCGAGCACCGCATCGAAGCGCACCGTGGGCTCGCGCGGGTCGACCGCGACCACGTACACGAGCAGTGGACCGGCCGAGGTACTCAGGCGATACGTCGCGCGGGAAATGCCCGGCGCGACGAAGGCCGATGTCGACGACGAACCGGTAACCAGCGGAAACGGCGCCGGCGGCGCGAGGAACGGTGGAAAGATCACGGCGACGGACGCGCCTCCGGGATCGGCGTCGAAGCGGCGACCGGCGCGACGAGCGTGGGCGGCGGCGCCGAGCTATAGATGAAGAGCGCGTCGGAGACCCAGCGCTCGAGGCTGTCGTCGGAGGGATGATTGCGCACGGTCACGTTGGCGTCGCCCGGCGCGCGCGCGACCAGCGTGACCGACCCGCCCGAGTCGAGCGCCATCGCATCCATCGCGCCCAGACGCAACAGCAGGTCGCCGAATTCCGGACGGGTCATGCCGATCGAGCGCTCGGGATGACGGCCGTCGACTGCAACCAGCATCAAGGTATGGTCGGGCTTGCGCGCGAGCGCGATCACGGGCCAGCGCACGTCGCGCTCGGCCGCCGCGGGCGCGTGCGGATCCTCGTACCAGGCGCCGTCCTTGATGAGGATCGGTCCGCCGCCGATCGCGGCGACGGCGCCCGGCACCGCGGGCTCGAGTCCGTAATGCAGCACGACGCGATCGCCCGGATGCGGTAACGGCCCCTTCAGCAGCGGACCGAAAGCGACGCCGAAATGCGGCGGAATCGGCGCGTCGGCCTTGACCACGCGCTCGACGCGATACGTGCCGGCGCGCGCATCGAGCGGGCGCAACTCGGCGTAGGTCACCCCGTCGGCGGGCGGCAGCGTCTTGCCGAAATGCGGCGTGATCACCGTGACCTCGCCCGCCGGCCACGCGTTGAGTTGCGTCACGGGAAACTTTCCGCGGGGCGTGGTCAGGCTGCCGCTCAAGGTGAACTCGCCGAACGTTACGCCGCCGTTGCGATCGAGCACGAGCGCGGCACGATCGGTCGGCCCGCGCAGCAGCTCGCCGTGACGCATCAAGACGCCCTGCGGTTGATAGGTGCGCCCGATATCGAAGTAATCGCCGTTGACGCCGCCCACCGCATGCGTGCGCACGCCCATCGCCGAGGTGCGCTCGCCGCCCGACATCACGCGATCTTCCGCAATCGCCGTATCGAAACGCAGCGACGGTTCGCGCGGATCGGCCGAGAGCACGCTGACCGCGACGGGCCCGTGTTCGCCCTTCAACGCATACTCGGCATAGTCGAGCGAGGGCGCGATCGTCTCGACGCGCATCGACTGCAAGCCGGGCTCCGCCCGAACGGTTTTGGCCAGTTGCGCGATGCCGTGCAACTCGGGCGTCCCGGTCCACAGCCACGCGAACGACGGCCCGAGGTCGCGCACTTCGCCCGCGAAGCCGAACGGAATCCCGGCGTAGTCGCCGGTCAGCCCGCGGCTGCCCAGCATGCCGGCTCCGAACGATAGCGGCCCGTGCACGCTCTCGATCTTTCGGCCGTCGTCGAGCAGCAGCGCCGCGCCTTCGGCGTGCGCTTCAAAACGCGGCGCCGCCGGGCCGCCGAAGCGCAGCGTCGCATCGCGCAGCGTTCCGGCCGTAAGCCGATTCGTCGCGTCGCCGGCGAGCGCGCCCAGCATCGCGAGCGGCAACGCCTTCGCTGTCCACACGCTGCCCGCCGCATCGCCGTGCGCGGAAATCGGATAACTCGTGCCGCCGCTGACGAGCACCGCACCGGCGGTATAGTCGGCGCTCGCGCCCGCGAAGTCGCCGTCGAGGGTCACGTTCTGTAGGCTACCGGCAACGTGCGGCACGCTGCCCGCCGAAAGGTCGACCGTCCCGTCGCGCACGGCGACGTGCATCGCGTCGACGTGCAGCGCGCGCAGCGCCCGGCCCAGTCGCACGCCGGCGCCGCCGCGCCAGCGATCGAGCGAGAAGGTCAAGCTGGGCGCGTCGAGCGTCACGCCGGCGCGAGCGCCATCGTGCGCGAACGCGACGCGAGGCAGCGTGGCGACGAAGGAGCCGGCAGGCGTAGCCAGGCGCACGTTGTCGAGCACGAGCGTGCCGCCGTCGTGGCCGACGCGGCCGATGGCCACGTCGTATCCCGAAGCGGATGCCAAGTCGTGCGTCAGCCACGCTCGCTCGATGGGCTCGCGAAGCACGAAGCCGGCGACCGCGGCGATCGCAAGGACCGCGACGGCATAACGCGGCCAACGAGGGGCGGACGATTTCAACCGGCGTGAACGCATGAGGAGCCCGGGGATTGTGCGGAGGGCGTGTCGCAGTCACCTCTCGCCATGCTGCGTTTCCTGCTCGCGTTCGTCCTCGTGGCGGCTTCCGTCGCTCCGGTTCGCGCCGACGCGCCGTTGCCCCGGGTTGCTGCCGGCGGACGCACGCCCTACCTAGCGGTGCTGGTTTGGCACGACGTGGTTTCGCCGAAAGAAGTTTGGTTCGACACGACGCTCGAGACGTTTCGCAGTCAACTGGATGCGATCCGGCGCGGAGGCTTTCACGTCATCACGCTGGCCGCGCTGCGCGATCACTTGGAACGCGGCACGCCCGTGCCCGCGAAGCCGCTCGTGTTGACCTTCGACGACGACGGACACGGCATCTACGACAACGCTTTTCCCTTGCTGCGCAAATACGGTTTTCCGGCGACGCTTTTCGTGCACACGAATTTCGTGGGCACGACGACGACGAAACGGCACAATACCTGGCCGCAGTTGACCGAGATGTCGCGCAGCGGGCTGATCGACGTGCAGAGCCTGACCGCGAACCATCCGCCCGATCTGCGCGCGCTCGACGACGCGGGCGTGTTGCACGAGTTGCGCCTCTCGAAGATGTCGCTCGAGAAGCGCTTGGGCAAACCCGTCTACGCGCTGGTGTATCCCGAAGACAACTACGACGACCGGCTCGCGCGCCTCGCGGCGAAGAGCGGCTACCACCTCGCGTTCACCGAGGATTGGGGCGCCGCGGGCGAGTCCGCCAACCTCCTGACCATTCATCGCTATTCGTGTCTGACCCGATTCGATCAAGCCTTGCACGACGTGGCCGCGGGTAGCGCAAACCAGTAGCCTGTAGGGCTTGGGCTGTTTGCGCATTCGTCGCCGAACTTTGTTCGCAGACGAGGCGCGAAGAGGGGGCGTCCTGCGCGCGCTGCTGACGGAGTCGGTCGCGGCGAGCCGCGCCGAACAGGCGGTAGAAGTTTAGCGCCAGCAATTCTCGATCGGGGCGACGTCGGCGCTGTGCCCCGCGTGAGGCAAGCCGTACATGTCTTCGATCGTGCGCAACACGTTGTAGTGGTTGATGCGCTGCGCATAGCGCCCGGGCTTGACCATCGGGCCCACGAACACCGTCGCGATCGAGTTCGTGGGATCGAGGCCTTCGTCCCAGGTCAGGATCACGAGCGTATCGTTGGCACGGCCCCAGTCCACCAGCGGTTTGAGGTTGTGCTCGAGCCACACGTCGCCGACTCCAATCGAAGCGTCGTGCATATCGTCGACGATGTCCGGGATGACGAACGAAACCGTCGGCAAATCGGCATACTTCGGAAAGGCCGAGAACGGCTTGCTCAGCGTGCGCGGCACGTTGCTGAAATGCACCCACGGCGCGTGCTTGCGGCCGTACCGTCCGGCCGCGCAGCCCGTCCAGCCCTCTTCGGGCAGCGCTTCGGCATAGGCCGCGAAGGTCAGGTGCGCGGCGCGCAGCAGGGTGGCCAGGTTGGGCGCGGTGTTGGAGATGCCGGTAGCGGGACAGCCGTCCTGGTTGTCGTTGGTCAGGCCCGAGAAGAGCGCCAGATAGTTGGGCAGGCTCGGGTGCGTAACCCCATGGGCGTTCGTGAAGAGCGCCCCTTCACGAATCAGTTGGTGGATGTAGCCGGCCTGCGGGTCGTCGAGCACCTGGGCCAGAGAGCGGTTCTCCTCGACCACGATGATCACGTGCGCCGGCCGGGGCAGGGCGGCCGAGGCGGTGCCCGGCACGGCCAGGGCGAGGACGGTCAGGACGAGCGCGAACACGCGAAGCAACTGCATCGCGGCGTTGAGTTCCCGGCGACCCTGCGGCGCTCCGCCCGCGCCCTAAGAGGTTGACCCTCTTCGGCAGGGTGACTGCTATCACGGCCGGGCGCACCCCCACGCGTTAGCGTTCCCATATGAAGATCGTCGGGTATTCGTCGTGGGCTCCGGACGAGCGGGCCAACGCCATCCGGTTGGCGTTCAAGGGTCTGCGCGCCAAGACCGGCCAGGAGTGGACGCTCAGCCACTACGGTGCCGCGGACTTCAACGATCCGTCGGCCCTGGCGCGCTTCCGCGCCGACATCAAGACCGCCGACGTGCTGATCGGCTGGCAGTCGATGAGCGTCGACGTGGTGGAGCGCATGGCCGCGCTGCTGCTCGAGATGGACGCCGCCGGGGAGCTGAACAAGGTCAAGTTCCTCTGGTACGACATTCCCGACCCGCGCCTGCAGAAGCTGATGTTCAAGACGCTCGGCTTCGAGTTCGACATGAACAAGTCGAACCCGATGCGCGACATGTCGATGGCGCTCAAGCGCTTCCAAGCCAAAGCGAAGAACGAAAAAATTGACGAGTTCTGGGAAGCCCGTCAGGGCTTTCTGGGCATGCAGAAGATGGTCACGGCGGCGCCGATGATGGCCAAGATGATGCAGAAGCCCGTGTTCAAGTCGCTGGTGATGATCGGCTACTGGAATAACCGCTCGGTGGAAAACGTCGAGAACATGCTGCTGTACCTCATGAAGCACTTCATGCAGGGCGCCTATAAGGGCGAGGTACCGCCGCCGCAAAAGGTCGAGAACGAAGGCATCTACCACCCGGCGCACCGCGGGCTGTTCCACACGCCCGAAGAGTACCTGGCCTGGTACGAGCCGTGGTATCAGAAGACGTACGGCAAGGCGGCCTGGGAGCGCATCGGCTTCATCACGCACGACCTCTTTTTGGTCGACTGGAATCTGCCGGTACTCAACACGGCGATCGCCGAGTGGGAANNGTCTTCAACGCGCACATCGTTTCGCGCAGCCATTTGATTTCCAAGGACGGCAAGCCGCTGGTCGGCGCCGTGTACCACAACGTCCCGCTGTACTTGGCGGGCTCGATGTTCGCGGGCGCGCCCGAAGCCTCGATCGATCTCATTCACGACCTGGGCAATCCGAAGGTGTACACCTCGCCGATCAACGCGGCGATGTCGAAAGCCGAACTCGAACGGTCGAAGTACGGCATCGCGTCGCTCGAATACATCGGCAACATCGTCACGCCCGAAACCGAGGGCATCCAGCCGATGCCCCCGATCTGCTCGCGCGAAGAAGGCGGCGAGATCAGCGCGCTCGAGCCGTTGCCCGATCGCGTGGAACTCCTGGGCGACGTGACCTCGCGCTGGCTCAAGCTGCGCCATCTGAAGAATTCAGAAAAGCGCGTCGCGCTCTTCACCTACAACTTTCCGCCCGGTCCGGGCAACGTGGGCGTGGCCTTCTTCCTCGACGTGGCCGGCTCGATTCGCTCGATCCTGGAGACGTTGCGCGACGCGGGTTACGAGACGGGCGAGATCGACGCGAGCGACGCGGATCTCTCCAAGAAGCTGCAAGACATGTACGCCGGNNCGCGAAGCCCTGTTCTACGACGTGTGGGGCCAGCCGCCGTCGACGATTCCGGTCAAGGGACTACGCTACGGCAACGTGCTCGTGCTCTTGCAAGACATGAAGGGCCTCGAAGATATGACGGCCATCCACGACAAGAAGGCGCCGCCTTCGCCGTGGCTCTTGGCCTCCTACCGCTACGCCACGCGCCGCTTCCAAGCCGACGCGATGGTGCATCTGGGCACGCACGGATTGGTCGAATGGAGCCGCGGCAAAGAGTGGAGCCCGGCCGCCGGCGACTATCCGGAATTTCTGGTCGACGGCTGCCCGCACGCGTACGTGTACAACATCATCGACCCGGTCGAAGCCTCGATCGCGCGGCGCCGCTCNNTACGCGACGATTCTCTCGCACCTCTGCCCGCCGCTCAAGGCGGTCGAGTCGTCGGAGGATCTGCGCAACCTGCACCGCCTCGTGCACGACTATTACAACACGCTCTCCGACGACGTCGAAAAGCGCGGCGACCTCGAATCCGAGATCCGCGAAGTGCTCGAGCGCAGCGGTCTCAAGATCGACGAGCCGGGCGCGCAAGGCAAGGACCTCGTAGGCAAAGTGCACGACCAACTGGTCACGCTCGAAGGCGAGTTCGCGCCGACGGGCCAGCACGTNNCGACGGCTCGTTCAACCACGACATCCTCGACGAACTCCGCGAAGCCGGTCGCGCGCTCTTATCCGCCGAGGTGCTACGTCCGCCGGGCGCGGGCGTCGACACCGGCACGAAGCTGCGTCAGCAAGCAATTCTGGGCATCCTCAAGTCGCGTCCGATCGCCGGCCGCAATCTGGAAAAGAGCCCGTACGAGTTGGAAACGCTCGGCACGTTCATCGACCGCGCGCGGCAACTGTACGTCGATCTCGGCCGCGTCGGCGATGCCGAGCGCGAAGGCTTGCTGCAAACGCTCGAAGGCCGTTACGTGGAACCTTCGATGGGCGGCGAGATCATCGGCGACTGGTCGGTGCTGCCGACCGGGCGCAACATGGCCTCGACCGACGTGCGCATGCTGCCCCGCGAAGCCGCGCAGCGTAAGGCGAAGCGCACGATCGAGCAACTGCTCGAAGCGGCGGTCGCNNAAGGACCGCTTCAACCGCGCCGAGCGCGTCGAGCTGATCTCGCTCGACGAACTGGGCCGGCCGCGCATCGACATCCTGGGCAACACCAGCGTCGTCTTCAAGAACACGTTCCCGGGCGCCGTGCGCTTGATCCAAGATGCGGCGATCCTGGCCGCGGACGCCGACGAACCGCACGAGTGGAACTACGTCAAGAAGCACACCGACGAACTGATCGCGCTGGGCTTCGACCCGCGCGTGGCCAAGTCGCGCTGCTTCGGCATGGGCGAAGACGCGTTCATGGGCAAGGTCGGCGCGATGCTCGAGAGCGGCAAGTTCGAAGACTTCAAGGACATCGGCGCCGCCTGGATGAGCGACAACTCCAACGCCTATCTGCCGGAGTTCCAGCAGATCCGCGTCGTGCCCGCGCCCGAAGTGCAAAAGTACCTGGTCGAGCGCGTCGAGGTGATCCAACAGCCGCTGGTCCAGATGACCGCCGGCCCCGTCAAGGAAGACATGTTCGCGTCGTTCACCTCGGCCTTCGGCGCGGCGAAGCGCGCGATGGGCCACACCGACACGATGATCGTGGTCAGCGATCTGACCAAACGCGACCCCAAGATCCGCAACTTCCGCAACGTGGTGGTCAACGGCGTGCTCACGCGCTTCCACTCGAAGGCCTGGCGCGACCGGATGATGGA
>PLFC01000012.1 GCA_003136655.1 Vulcanimicrobiota bacterium | reverse complement strand
ATGTGGTTCTAGGGCAAGTCGACCCGGTCCGCCTCGAGTCCGTCGAGCCACATCCGCTGCGGTCGCCCGCCGAACACATGATCGAAGCGAATGACGCTGTGCCCGGATCGGAAGGTGCCGTTGCCCTGATCGACCAGAGGCGTCGAACCGTCGAGCGTGAGCTGCCCCTTCACCTCGAGGACGCGCGTCACGGATGCGTCGCCGAACACCGTGGTCTCGTACCTGCCCAGCAACGTGTCGTACCAGGCCGGATAGGTAAACGTCGTCGGACCGTTATAGACGGGGTTGACGAACTGCTGCGGGCCTGCGGTGAAGTCGGTGACCGCCTTTTCTTTGTTGCGATAGAAGATCAGCAGAAACCGGGCGAAACGCGGGTCGTCGGTCCAGAATGTGTCGTCGTCGCGCGGATAGAGCCGGTACGTTGCGGCCCCGTCGCGGAGAACCGCGCCGCTCCCGGCCGCCGCTACGACGAGCTTCGTCCCGTCGGTTGCTGCATATGCTCCGGCGTAGTCGGCGGCGTGCGCGACTACTGAGGGATCGGGCGCGATCGGCGGCGGCGGTAGTGCCAGGCCCGCGCTTTGGGCGTGTAAGACGTTCAATGCGTACAGCACGATCGCGCACGGGTGCAGCGGCGCCTCGACGAGATTCGACATCGCGACGATGCCGAAGCCTCGGGTCACGTTGATGGCCATGCAGGCCGTGTAGCCGGAGATACCGCCCGTGTGCGCGACGATGTGGTCGCCGCTATCATCGACGATGGTTAGGCCAAAGCCGTATCGGCGATACCATGCGGGAGCTTCGGCGAGCACGGCGTGCGCGGCGCCCGCGGGTTTACCGTTCATGTCGTCGGGCGTGGTCATGCGCTCGAAGGTGGCCTTCGAGATCAGCCGCGTGCCGCCGGGAGTCACGCCTTCGTTGAGGTAGAGGCGCATGTAGGCCGCCATGTCGGCGGGCGTCGAGACGACGGAGCCTGCCGGGTTGACGAAGTCGAAAGCCGGCGTCGGCAGCAGCGGCGGGTTCAACGCCTCGGGCCGGTCTTGATACCGCAGCGTGTACCCGGTGGCGCTCTCGAGGAATACTTCGGGCGTGAAAACCGGCGAACTCGAGGTCATGCCGAGCGCCGCAAAGACGCGGGCGCGTACCGACTCGCTCCACGGCCGCTTGTCGAGCGCGGCCAAGATCGCGCCCGCGGTCGCGTAGCCGTCGTTCGAATACGAAAAGGCCGTGCCGGGCGGAAAGAGCACCGCAGCCCGGCGCAGGTTGTAGATCGCGTCGCCGTAGCCATATGGAAAGGAGTAGTCATCCGGCAGGCCCGAGGTGTGCGAGAGCAGTTGATGCACCAGAATCGGCTTTGCAGCCGAGTCGATCAGGAAGTCCGGCAGATACCGCGTCACGGGCAAGTCGAGGTCGAGCGAGCCCGAGTCGGCGAGTTGCAACAACGCCAGGGCCGTCATCGATTTGGTGATCGAACCGATCGGAAAGCGCGTTTGCGCCGTCACCGGCGTTTTCGATTCCACGTTGGCGTAGCCCAGAGCGAGCAGCTGGATCACGTGCGTGCGGTCCGTAATCGCCACCGACATGCCGGGCGCGCCCTGCTCCGCGAGCGCCCGAGGCGCGTACGCGGCGATGGCCGCGAGCGCGTCGCTCAGGCTCGGCGGGGAACTTGCGGCTTGCGCCGGCAAACCGGTGAGAAGACCACTCAGCGCNNTACCCCAGTGACGTCGCCTTTACGGATACCGTGAAGCAGATCCAGACAGAACGTGGTTCGCGACGTTCGTACGAGCGTCTCGAACGCACGATGGGCGGCTTTCCCAATACCGTGACGCCCGAACTCTCGGCATATATCGCGCAGCGTGACAGTGTCTACCTGGCCACGGCCAATGCCGCCGGTCAGCCGTACGTCCAGCACCGCGGAGGCCCCCCTGGTTTCATAAAGGTTCTCGACGACCATACCTTGGCATTCGCCGACTTCACCGGAAACAAGCAGTATATTACAACGGGAAACCTCGTCGAGAACGATCGGGCATTTCTCTTCATGATGAATTACGCCGATGGGGAGAGGATCAAGATCTGGGGCCGCGCCCGCGTCGTACAGAACGACGCGAGGCTCTTCGAACGGCTCACGGATCCGGCGTATGCGGCGCGCGTCGAGCAGGCCATCGTTTTCGAGGTTGAAGCCTGGAATGCGAACTGCTCGCAACACATCCCGAGGCTCGTGCACGCAGAAGAAGTGGAGCGAATGGTCTCCGACCTGCGGCGCCGCATCGACTACCTCGAAGCGACGCTTCGGGACTCGAACATCGCGTTCGAGCCGGCCGGCCGGGACGGCCTCGGTCGCTGATGCCGGCTGCGCTCCTCACCCGGGGAGAAGTCGTGGGGCGAATACAAGAGGTGTTCCGCGACCGTGGCTTCGATGGAGCGACGCTCGCCGAGATATCGAAAGCAACCGGCTTGGGTAGAAGCAGCCTCTATCACTACTTCCCAGGCGGGAAGGACGAGATGGCAGTTGCCGTTCTCGAACGACTCGACAGGTGGATGAAAGAGCGCGCGCTCGCAGCGCTCCAGCGCGACGGATTGCCGAAAACACGTTTGCGCTCGATGCTCCGCGTGCTCGACGAGTACTACGTCGGTGGGCGAAACGCATGTGTGCTGGGGAACCTCGTGGTCGGTGCCGGTCGCGAGAAGTTTGGGGACTTCCTCGCGTCGGCGTTCGCCGGATGGATCCGGGCGCTGCGCGATCTGGCTGTGGAAGCCGGCATTCCCGGCGCTTTAGCTCAACATCGAGCGGAAGACGCCGTCGTGCGAATCGAGGGCGCGCTGATCGTCGCCGGCGGCCTCAATGACCCCTCTCCGTTCAAGCGCGCGCTGCGCAATATCGAGCGCGACCTGTTGGCCTGATGCCCTACGCCGCGGGCGCGTCGCCGTGGAGATGCAAGCAGCGCGCGATCGACTCGAGCGATACCCCGTACGCGATGTGGTACAGGATCGAGCGCAGCGTCGTTTCCGCCGGAAACTTCCAAGCCGGTGGGGTGAGTCCGAGCGCAGGCACGACGATAAGGTTAGCCGGCGCAAGCGCGAGCCCGTACGTAACGCCGTAACCCGCGCGAAGCCAGGGCAACGGTTTGGAGAGGAACGCGTACGCCAGCGCCGCAGAAATGCCGAAACCGACGTGTACGGCCCTGCCTGCAGCGACGGCCTCGTCGTGTGATGGTTCGCGTCCCGCGGCACGCATGATGATTCGCGCGAGTTGTCCGGGCCCCGTGAGGTCCTCGATAGCTGCTTCGCGCTCGTGCACGTCGTCGGGTTGCAGCAGGTAGACGAGCTTATCGGCGCGGTCCATCAGCCAGGTTGCCGCGGCCCCGGCGAGGAGGTACCCGGCGAAGCGGTAGGCGTTCATGGAGTGGTACGTACCCAACGGTGCAGCCCGTACGCACCGCCGGGCAACCCCCTAATCTACGAGGCACACAAACTATGATTATGCACCCTCGACTTGGCCGGAGAGGACGGTCAGGGCCCCGGCGCACCCGGCCGATCCCCGTCGCCGAAGATCACGCCGGGCGCCCAAGCGTACGGGTGGCGGAAACGGGCGTCCGGCGCGTCGAGCAGCGCCAATTTCGCGCGGCGCAGTGACTCCGCCGGAGTGAGTGTGCCGGCGTGCATGCCGGCAAAAAACCGCGGCGTGATTTGCGGTGCGGCCGCGTCGTCGACTTCCCAGAGCGTCACCGAAATTGCGGGCGTGCCCGCGTACAAAAACGCGCGCGTGAATCCGCTCACGCCCTCGCCGGCGGAATCGGCCGTCAGCACACCGGTGTCGCACGCCGAGAGGGTCACGAAGTCGGCGTCGAGCGAGAGGCCGAACACGTCGGCCATCGTCAGCAAACCGTCGCCCCGCTCGGGGTGCGCGAGCACGATGGCGGGCTGCGTGAGGCCCGCAATCTCGCTGGGCAGCACGGCGTGGGTCGCGAAGAGCACGTACCGATACGCGCGCAACTGGTTACTCTGGTTGAGATCCAGAACGCGCCGGCGCGTCGCCAGGTCGCCGACGATGAGGCTGTCGCGGGGGGCATTGAGTGCAGCCCGAACGGCCTCGGCTTCCGTCTGCGTGCCGGGAAGCGCTGGGAAAACCGCGTCGCCTACCGCGAAGCGCGTGCTACTGCGGGCGGCGGAGCGCACTGCGGCGAGTTGGAGCTGCGCGTAGCTCGGCGAGCTTCTTCCACTGCCGGACGCCGTCGCGCCGGCCGGAACCGCGCCCGACGCTGCCGCACCGAAGGCAGGGTTGGCAAAAGCCAAGAGCGGTTGACGTCCCGCGCTCGGCTGCGCGTACGAGGAGCGTACGATTGCGAGCAACGACGCCGACGGCATGTAGGAGACCGGAGCGTCTTCGATGAGGTAGTGCGGCCGTGGCGCGTTTGTCGGATCGCGCGTTACCAGGGACTCGAATGCGAGCCGGTACAGCGATCCCGACGGAACGACGATAACACTTTTCGCCCCGGCGATTGCGGACGCTGCCGCTTCGGGAACGAGCATGTGGTAAAGCGCGTAACTATCGGCGGCATACGCGGGAATGTCGGCAGCCGCGGCACTCTGGAGCCTCTCTCGCGCTCGAACGCCGGGTTCGAGCAACCTCAAGAGGCCGGAGACGTGCGAACTCAGGCGCGCGACGGCTGCGTCGATCTCATCGCTTCCGGCGATCGAAACCAGGGCAATGCGGTCACTGTCGACTAACCAAAGCACGCTCTTCCCGTGGAGCACATCGTAGACGAGCATCAGTTCGCCCGGCCGGAGAACCGATTGCTGAAACCGGGAGATGGTCAGACAGGGCGAAGGGCCGCACTCGACCAGCAACGGCTGCGGATGCCGAAGCCGGTAGTAGTCGGGATAGTCGCTCCGGATGCGCGACGCGAGCGCCGCGGCACGGGCCTGCGCATCGGCGAGATTACGTTGTGCCGCAGCAATCGCCGTCGGATCGCCGCCCTCGCTCGAACGCAGCTTGGCGAGCAGAGCCCGCGCGTCGTCAACTCCCGCCTCAGCCGCGTTCTCCCCGGCGACGATTGCTGCGGGAACGCCTTTGAAGTGCTCAGCGGCGCTCTGGCCGATTTGCTCGAGCGTAGCTCGAGCACTCTTTCGCTCGAGGATCTCGAAGGCTTTTCTCTCGTAGCCGCGGCCGGGGAAGGTTCCGTTCAGCTCGTCCAAGTACGCGATGTACTCGTCGTAGACGAATAGCGTCGTACCGAGGAAGCTCGTACGTTCGCTCGGCTTGAGATTCGCTCGAAGCTGCTCGATCTGGTCGAGCGCCGCATCGAAGGCTGCCAAGGCCTCGTCGCGATGCCCGAGATGCGCATCTGCGATAGCTTTCGTGCGGAACGAACGCCATGAGTCGGCCGACGCGAGTTGCGTCTCGATCGCGATCGCTGCGCGCTCTGCCACGAGCGCATCGCCGTACCGCCCGAGCTCCTCGTCCTCGTGCCCTATATTACTGAGCTCGTTGGCTTCTCCAGGCCGATCTTTGAGCTCGCGCGCGATCGACAAGGACTGTCGAGCGAAGTTTAAGGCGTCGTCGTACCGCTTCAGGGCATCTTCGACGTTACCTATATCGCCGAGTTCTGCGGCTTCCAAGGGCCGTAGCTCGAGTGCACGATCGATGGCCAAGGCCTGCCGATGTGAAGCGAGCGCCTCGTCGAAGTGCCCGAGCTGTTCCTGGGCATCGCCGATGTTGCCCAGATCGCCCGCTTCGGCGCGCGGACTCTTGAGAGCACGATCGATCGCTAACGCCGCCTGGAAAGAAGCCAATCCATCCTCGGACCGTCCCAGGTCTACGTCGAGGTTTCCGATCTCGCGAAGAACGCTCGCTTGCCCGAACGCGTCGTTGAGGGCACGATCGATAGCGAGCGCCTGTTGGTACGCAGTCGACGCTTCATCGTAGCGGCCGAGCTTTTCGGCCAGGTCACCGATGAGCGCGAGAGCGTTGCTTTCCGTGAGCTGGTTCTTCAAAGCACGCGCGCCGGCCAGCGCCTGTTGAAACGAATGCAGGGCAGCGTCATAGCGTCCGAGCGCCAATTCGACTTCACCGATATTATTAAAGGTACCGGCTTCGTCTACGGGATCGTCGAGATCGTGAAAAGCGAGCATGGCGTTCCGATAGGAAGCCAAGGCATCGTCGTAGTGCCCGAGGTCGTTCTGGAGGTTCGCGATGTTCCCGAGATCGTGTGCTTCCCCCAGCCGGTCTTTGAGCTCGCGATGGATCGCCAAGGCCTGGCGGTACGTTGCGAGCGCCTCGGCGTAGTGCCCGAGTTCCTTTTCGGTGACGCTCATGTTGCCGAGGTCATCCGCTTCTGCCTGACGATCTTTCAGAGCACGATCGAGGGCTAAGGCCTGCCGGTGCGAGGCTAACGCGTCGTCAAAGCGTCCCAGATGCTGTTCGACCAGGGCGAGGTTTTCTAGGGCGGCGGCTTGCCCCGACCGATTGCCGAGCTCGGCGTCGATAGCAACGGCTTGCCGCAGCGCCGTTTGCGCGTCGTTGTAACGCTCGAGCTCCACGTCGACGCTACCTATACTGCCGAGCTCTTCTGCTTCTCCGAGGCGATTTGCGAGAGCACGGCGGATTGCCAGCGCCTGCTGGTACGAAGCCAAAGCGTCCTCGTACCTGCGCAGGTGCTCCTCGGCGATGCCGAGGTTATGACGGTCGATGGCTTCCCCCGCCCCGTTCCCCAGAGCGTGGTCGAGAGCCAACGCCTCCTGGAGCGGCGCCACGGCATCGTTGTAGCGCTCGAGGTCGATCTCGACTTTGCCGATGTTGACCAGATCGACGGCCTGCCCTGCACGATCCTCGAGGGCACGCTCAATAACCAAGGCCTGTTTGTATAACGCCAAGGCGTCGGCGTGGTGCCCCAAGAGATTTTCGACGAGACCGATGTCGGCGAGATCGGTTGCTTCGCCCTGACGATCCTTTCGAGCACGATTGATGGCGAGGGCGGCGTGGAGAGCGTCGAGCGATTTCTGAAAGTCCTGGAGAAAGTAAAACGCGAGCCCGGTTCGAGAGAGTACGTCCGCGGTACGAGGATCATTCGCCTGTTGCAACGCGGGCAGGACGCTCTGCCAGAGCGAGATCGCTTGCGCGTACTCACCACGGTCGTACGCCGCCTGTCCGGCCGAGACCGGATTTCCGGAAGGAGTGGAGGCTTGAGACGATGCCTCGCCCGAGCACAAGAGCACGATGGCAACGAGAACCATCACGTAGCGGAACACGCTCAGGCTCGCCCGTTTCGCGCCGGACGTGCCGAAGACGCCGCGGCCGGCGTCCACGCCGCGCCGGCGATGAGCGGCGCGGTGGGGCCCGCTATGACGGTGGCGTGTTTCCACAGATCGAAATCGTGCCACGCCATGGAGGAGGTCACCGCTGCTGCGAACGCTTCAAGTCGCCGCCGTGGTACGGTCCGAACAAACGAGCCGACATGGCCGCCATGAAGACGAACCCCGCGCCGAATGCGAGCGCATCCGATGTAGATCAGGAATGTCACGGCCGAAACTGCTTCACGGTCCCGGCATTTCGGCGAACTTCCCAGCCCGACCCGCGCGGGTGAAACGCCACCGAGTTCTGTGACCTTGCCCAGCGGTCAGGGGAGACTCGTCTTCTGTCTAGAGGTGAAACGTCTCCCAGATGTAGGGCGAAAAGCCCGCTTGCGCGCTTTGCTCGCCGCGCGCGAACATCGCATCGATGACGCTCTGCTCGCTGAAGGCATCGAGGTCCGGCGCGAGCGGCTTGTCCGGCCGTATGTAGCTGATGCGGCCGAGGGGTAGATCACCGGCCTTTGGGGCGCGCGAGCGTTCCGCGAGCGTCTCGAAGTAGATATTGCGCATCGCCGTCTCGAGGGTATCGCGTTGCATCGTCGCGTAGGCGCCGAGTACGACGGCGAGGGCATTCTTGTACTCCGTCCGGCCGCTCTTGGCATCCACGAGGACGACATCGACGTTTCGCGCGATCGTTCGGGCGATAGCTACCGCCGCTTCACTCACGATCGAACCGTCGATATAGTGACCCTCCGTTCCGTTGAGCATGGGGAGCACGACCGGGTCGAACACGAGAGGAATGGCTGCCGATGCTAAGATGGCCCGATGCAGTACGTCGTCACCGGCGGGACGGACCGCAGTCGTCGCGCCGAGCGTCACCTCCAGCGCGTGCGCGACGCCGCTCGGAATCCCGCCGTTCATCCGCTTCGGAAGGCGGTAGAAGTATTCGCCCGACTGCGTCGTCATATTGGTCACAGCCCATACCATCGGCGTCAACACCGGCGTCGTCGGGTCCATGTGCGTTTCCATCCATCGGAGGATCGGCGCACTCTGGGCCATCGCTTGTTCGTGTTCCGAGATCGCCAGCGCTAGATGTACGTAATCGTACACTCTGTCGCCCAGGAATGCCTTGGGCTCCATGAGAGCGGCGTACTTTCGCTTCAGTTCGAATATGTGGGCATCGGCAATCGTTCCCCAAGCTTTGCGCAGCGCCGTGTACTGGCCCGTCGAGACGAACCACGCATTGAGCGTTCCGATCGACGATCCGCACACGAGACCATATGGGTGCAACGCTTCGCCATCAGCGATGTGTCCGCGCTCTGCAAGGGCGCAGATGAGGCCTGCTTGGAAGGCGCCGCGCGCACCGCCGCTGCTGAGAACGAGCGCATCGCTCACGGCGCGTCCTTGAGGTGCCGACGGATCCGCGGCCGGAATCGTGACCGTTGCATCTGCCGTTGCCGGCAGGGCCGTTAGGGCGCCAACCGCGGCGAGGAAACGTTTGCGGCTAGAAGTCATACGAGACAGAACGTTCCCTGCAGTAAAGCGCTCCTAACGGCTAGATCGTGACGCGATTCGGGTTCGAAAAGCAATCCCGGCGATTCACGATATGCTTCTGCGCATCCGGCGTGAGAAAGTGAGGCGTGAAGCCGACGACGACCGCGAGCAAAGAGTATCGCTTCCCGGTCGCGCGGCTAGGCGCAATCATGCGGCCGGAGCCGAATCGGCCGGAGGAAGCCTGGGGTGTCCTCAATCCGGGGGGCGTGCGCGCATCGGACGGTTCGATGCACCTTTTCCCTCGCGTCGTCGCCGAAGGCAATTATTCGAGGATCGCTCACGCCCGCGTGCTTTTCGAGGCTGGACGTCCTGTGGCCGTCGAGCGCCTCGGCTTGGCCTTGGAGCCCCACGAGTCGTACGAGCTCGCGCAAGGCGGCGGCGGCGTGGAAGACGCGCGCGTGGTGTATGTGCCGCTCTTAAAATCGTCATGTGTGTCCTCACGCTGCGTCGTGCAGCATGAGCGAGATCCTCTCCCGCGGTAGCACACTCGTGCGCGCTGACTGCGCGCGTCTCCGGAT
>PLFC01000069.1:84752-98604 GCA_003136655.1 Vulcanimicrobiota bacterium | reverse complement strand
CCGAGCCCGCCGCCGCGACGGCGCAACTGGTGCGCGACGCTCGCGGTGATGCGTGCGCCCGAGGCGCCGATGGGATGACCGAAGGCGACCGCGCCGCCCAATTTGTTGAGCACCCGCGGATCGAGGCCAAGCCGGTTGGCCGTGCTCCACGCGACGGCGGCAAACGCCTCGTTCACTTCGAGAACGTGGATGTCGCTCGCGTGCAGGCCGCGTTTGTCGAGCAGTTTTTGAATCGCCATCGCCGGCGTGAGCGCGAGGTACGCGGGATCCCACGAAGCGGCCGCATGATCGACGACGTGCGCGAGCACCTCGCGGCCGTTGCGCCGCGCGTAGTCTTCGCTCGCGAGCACGACGGCGGCGGCGCCGTCGTTGACGCCCGGCGCGTTGCCGGCGGTGACCGTGCCGTCCTTATCGAGCGGCGGCAACTTGGCCATCGACTCGAGCGTCGAATCCGGCCGAATCGGTTCGTCCTTGTCGACCAGGGTGAACGGCACGTCGCCGGTCACGTACGGAGAAAAACGCTTTGCGTCGGGTACGAGCGCTTCGGCCGATTCGCGCGACCACAGGCCCGCGCTGCCGTTGCCGCCCGCATGCGCCGGAATGCGCGGCCGGGCGGTAACCGGCAACTCGTCGACGACGAGCTTGCCCTTGGCCTTGGTCGCGACCTTGAGCGGCGTGATCTCGTTCGCCAATAAGCCTTCGGCGGTGGCGTGCGCCGCGCGCGAGTGACTGTGATAGGCGAACTCGTCCTGCACTTCGCGACTGATGCCGAGATCGGCATTGACCTTCGCTTGGCCGCTGGCCATCGTCCACTTCGACCACGGGTCGAGCAGCCCGTCGTGAATCATCAGGTCGACGAGCGCGCCGTCGCCGAAGCGATAGCCGAAGCGCGCACCGAGCGCCGCGTAAGGCGCGTTGGACATCGACTCCATGCCGCCCGCGACCACGACCTCAGCGTCGTTGGTCGAGATCAGCCGCGCGCCGTGCACGATGGCGATCATGCCCGAAGCGCAGACCTTGTTGATCGTTTCGAAGGTGACCGTCTTGGCGAGGCCGGCATTGTACGCGGCTTGACGTGCCGGCGCTTGGCCCGCGCCGCCCTGGAGCACCATGCCCATGATCACGTGCTCTACCTCGAACGGGTCGAGACCGGAGCGCTGCAGCGCCGCGCGGATGGCTTCGCCGCCCAAAACGGTGGCGGGTAACGACGCGAGCGCGCCGCCGAGCCGCCCGAAGGGCGTCCGCGCGCTGGCCAAGATGACGGCTTTGGAGTCCATGCAAGTTTCTTCCAAGCCGGTCCCGGACGACCCTATCGGGCCGGTCGCGCCTGGGTGCAGATGATGCGTTCGTCTTGCGAGCAGTTCTCGCACTCGAATTGGATCGTGACGTGCGTGATCGCGAACTCCTCGCGCAGACAGCCTTCGATCGAGCGCAAGACCGCCGAGGCCTCGCTGATGCGCGCGTCTTGGAGCAAGACGTGCGCCGACAGCGCGTGCGAGCCGGGACCGATCGTCCAGACGTGCAGATCGTGCACGTCGACCACCGCGGGCAGCGCGCGAATGCTCCGGCGCACCAGCGGCACTTGGGCGTGATCGGGCGCGCTCTCGAGCAGCACGTCGCACGCCTCGCGCACGATGCGCACGACGCCCACGACGATGATCGCCGAGACCAGCAGCGACAACGCCGGGTCGATCCACGCCGCGCGCGTCGCGAGCACGACCAAGCCGCCGATGACGACGGCGGCCGCGCCGATCGCATCGCTGCCGACGTGGAAGAGCGCCGCCTTGACGTTGATGTTGTCGCGCGCGCCGCCCATCAGCATCAGGCCGATGGCCACGTTGGCGCACAGCCCGACCGCCGCGATGGCCGCCATCAGGCCGCCCTGCGGTAATTCCGGCGTCGCAAAACGATGGACGGCTTCGAACACGATCAGCGCGGTCACGGCGAAGAGCAAGCCGCCGTTGGCCAAGGCGGCGAGCACCTCGACGCGCGCGTAGCCGAAGGTGTGCCGCTGCGTCGCGGGTTTGGTCGCCTGAATGCTGGCCGCGAGCGCGATGCCCAGCGCAAATGCGTCCATGAACACGTGCGCGGCATCGGAGAGCAACGCGAGGCTGCCGGAGACGAAGCCGCCCGCGAGTTCGACCAGCGCGACGCCGACGGTGAGCGCGAGCGCGAAACGCAATTTCCCGCCCGGCGCGTCGTGCGCGTGATCGTGGCCATGTCCGTGGCCGTGAGCGTGGGCGTGCGCCGCCATCGTCAGCCGCGCGCGGCCTTGAGCGCGAGCGTGGCCAGCATCGCGCCGAAGGTGGCAAAGGTGCGCGTCTCGGCGCGCGCGATCACGCCGGCATCGTACTCGCCGCGCTGCGGGCCGGCGGGCGAGAAGCGCGGCCACGTGCGCGGCACCGCCTCGACGTAGGCCTCGAACTCCGCGCCGAACGTGCGCCGCAGATAGGCCTCCTCGAGCGGCACGATCGTCGCGTAGACCGCAGTCATCGTGCCCAAGCCGAGGGCGATCAAGGCCGCCCGCGCACGCGCGTCGAGGCCACCGGTGTAGGCGATGGAAAATCCGAGCGCGGTCAGGAAATTGCCCACGTAGAGCGGATTGCGCACGTATGCATACGGTCCCGCGGTGACCAGCGCGGGCGCGGTGACCGTGTCGCCGCGCGTCGTATCGCCTGAATAGCCGACCGCCCAGCAGCGTAGCGCCTCGCCCAAGAAAGCGACCGGCAGACCCACCGCAACCGCCGGCGCCGAGGGCTTGCCGAAGGTCGTCAGCGCGAGTGCGGGCAGCGCCAACAGCGTCCCGCGGTGCTTGAAGACGAAGGCCCTCCAGGCGGGCAGTTCGGCGGAATCGGGCGGAGCGTCAGCCATCGAGTGCAGCGTTCAAGTTGCCCGGCACGTAGCCCCCTAAATCGAGCGCCACGTAACGGTAACCGGCCGCCTTCACGCCCGCCGCGATGCGCTCGCGCAAACCGGGTTCGGCCAGCCGCGCGACGTCCTCCGCGGGCACCTCGATACGAGCTACCTCGCCGTGATGGCGAACGCGGCAGACGCGAATCCCCGCCGCATGGACCGCGGCCTCGGCGGCCTCGACCTGCTCGAGCAACTCGAGCGTGATCGGCGTACCGTACGGAAACCGCGAGGAGAGACAGGCCAGGGCAGGTTTGTCCCACACCTCCAGGCCCAAGCGTCGCGCGAGCGAGCGCACGTCGGCTTTGCGAAAGCCGGCTTCGGCGAGCGGACTGCGCACGCCGTATTCGCGCGCGGCCTTGCGGCCCGGGCGCCAATCGCCCTCGTCGTCGAGGTTGAAGCCGTCGACGATATACGCCGCGCCACGCTCGTCGGCCAGCGCGCGGAGTTTCCCGTAGAGTTCCTTCTTGCAGAAATAGCAACGGTTCGCGGGATTGGCGGCATAGTTGGGATCGCGCACTTCGTCGGTGTCGAGCACGTCGTGGCGCGCGCCGATCTCGCGCGCGAACTCGCTCGCCCCGGCCAGTTCGCTCGAAGCCAAACTCTCCGAGCGGCCCGTCACGCCGAACGCGTTCTCGCCCAGCTCTTCGGTTGCGATCTTGAGCACGAGCGCCGAATCGACGCCGCCCGAGAACGCGACCACCACGCGCTCGAGCGAGCGCAGCAAGCCGCGCAAGCGGCGTTCTTTGACTTCGATATCTTCGAGTACGATCACGGCGGGGGTAACAACTCCTCAAGGCGAGCGGCGATCTCGGCGACGGGACGGCCGCTCTCGCGCGCGATCCGCGCGACGTCATCGTATTCGAGCGTGCGGCGCAGGCCTCCGGCGACCACTGCCGTCTTTACCCGTACGGGCCCCAGTTCGGTCGCATGCTCCGTCACCGAGCGTTCGAGAACGTAGCGCCGCTCGCGCCGCACGCGCACGCCCAGCGTCGTGGTGTTTTCGAGGAGCGCTCGTGCGACGTCGGCCTCGCGTTCCGGCGGCGCGACCGCGCCGAAGAGCACGGCGGGACGCGACTTTTTCATGGTCACGGGCGCCAGCCACGCATCGAAGGCGCCCGCCGCCAGCACGCGCTCGAGCGCGAGTTCGAAGTGCTGCGGCTGCATGTCGTCGACGTTGGCTTCGAGCACGCAGACCTCGGCGGCTCCGCCCGCGCGGGCGGCCTCATCGCCGAGCGAGACGCGCACGACGTTGGGCACCGCGAAGTCGGAGCGGCCCGCGCCGTACCCGATCCGCCGCGCGGTGAAGGCCGGACGGTCCCCGGGCCGCTCGACGAGCGTGGTCAGGATCGCAGCGGCCGTCGTGGTCACCATCTCGCCGTCGACGTCGGCCGGAATCAACGGTGCTCCGCGCAGCAACTCGGCGGTAGCCGGCGGGGGGTTGGGATAGCGGCCGTGCGACATCGCGATGCTGCCGCGCCCCACCGGGAACGCCGAACAATAGAGCCGCTCGACGCCGAGCAGGTCGAGCGCCACGCAGAACCCGGCCACGTCGAGGATCGCATCGATCTGGCCGACCTCGTGGAAGTGAATCGTCTCGACGCTGCTGCCGTGCACGAGCGCTTCGGCTTCGCCCAGCCGGCGGTAAATTGCCGTCGCGCGCGCCTTCTGCGAAAGCGAGAGGCCGCTGCGCTCGAGGAGTTCCAGCACGTCCGAAAGATGACGCTCGGCGTGGGCGTGCCCGTGCGGCGCGTGACCCGGCTCGTGCGCATGCGCGTCGTGATCTTCGCCCGGAATGACGAAGTCGAAGTAGGTCGCGGCAATGCCCCGCTTGAGCGCGCGTTCGCGCGTGGCGCGCCAGCCCGCGACGGGGATGGTCGAGAGCGCGGCCTCGAGCGCGGCCTGGTCCGCGCCCGCATCGAGCAGCGCGCCGAGGAGCATGTTGCCGCTCGCCCCGCCGATCATTTCGAAGTAGGCGATCACAGCCGGACGTTCAGCCGATCGCGGGCCTCCGCATAGACGTCGCGCAAGGTTTGGGCCAACGAATAGCGCGGCTGCCAACCGGTTGCGGCGCGCAACTTTGCGTTGTCGCCGACCGAAAGCGGCGTATCGCTACGCCGCATCAGTTCCGGGACTTCGCGCACCTCGACGCGGACGTGCGCGGCCGCGATCAGCGTGCGCAACACCTCGGCCATGCCCACCGCGCGACCGCTGCAGACGTTGTAGATTTCGCCGTCGACGCCGTCGCGCGCGAGCGCGATATAGGCCGAAACCACGTCGCGCACGTCGAGGAAGTCGCGACGCGCCTCCAAATTGCCGACGGCGAGAATCGGTTCGGCGCCGTTGGCGATCTGGGCCAATCCCTTGGCGAAAGCGGGCACGGCAAAACGCTCGTCTTGACCCGGGCCGACGTGATTGAACGCGCGCGAGATCACCGTCGGAATGCCGTACGTGTGCGAGGCTGCCAACGCGACCGCCTCGCCGCCGAGTTTGCTCGCGGCATACGGCGTCGTCGGACGCGGGACCAGACCTTCGTAAAGCGGATAGTTGCCCGGGGTGTGCACGCCGTACACTTCGGCCGAACTCGCGTAGATGAAACGCGGCGGATCCTGCGGGAACACGGTGCGCAACGCTTCGATGAGGCGCGCGGTGCCCAAGACGTTGACGTCGTAGGTGCCCACCGGATCGTCGGTGGCGTCGGGCACGAACGCAACGGCTGCGAGATGGTAGACGACCTGGGGCCGCGCGACTTGAACGATGCCGAGAACGTTGTGCGAGTCGGTCAGTTCCAGCGGCAGGTCGACATCGAGGCCTTCGCGCGACCGTCCGACGCTCCAGACCTCGTCTCCGCCCGCGCGGAGAGCCGCACAGAGATGCTTGCCGACGAAACCGTTCCCGCCGGTGACCAGAATTCGCACGTCACACGAGAGCGAAGGGCCGCAGTCGCTCCAGGTCGGCGCGTACCATCATGTCGACCAAATCTTCGAAGCTCGTTTCCGGATACCAGCCCAGCACGCGCTTGGCCCGGGATGGGTCGCCGACGAGCAAATCGACTTCGGCGGGACGGTAGAAACGCGGATCCTGGACGACGTGGTCTTCCCAGTTGAGCCCCACGGTGTCGAACGCGAGCTTGCAAAAGTCGCGAACGCGATGCGTGCGGCCCGTAGCGATAACGTAGTCTTCGGGATTCTCCTGTTGGAGCATCAACCACATGGCCCGCACGTAGTCACCGGCAAAACCCCAGTCGCGCTGGGCTTCGAGATTGCCCAGATGCAATTTCTCTTGCATGCCCAACTTGATCCGCGCGGCACCGTCGGAGATCTTGCGCGTCACGAATTCCCGTCCGCGCCGGTCGCTCTCGTGGTTGAACAGGATGCCGCTCACCGCGAAGAGGCCGTACGACTCGCGGTAATTGACGGTGATCCAGTGACCGTAGACCTTGGCGACGCCGTAGGGGCTGCGCGGGTAGAACGGCGTGCGCTCGTTTTGCGGCACCTCGGCCACCTTGCCGAACATCTCGGAGCTCGAGGCCTGGTAGAACTTGATGCGCGGATTGACGTGCCGGATCGCCTCGAGCAAGCGCGTGACGCCCAGGGCCGTAAACTCGCCGGTGAGCACCGGCTGCGACCACGACGTCGGGACGAACGATTGCGCGGCGAGGTTGTACACTTCGTCGGGCTGCGTCTCGGCGATGATGCTGGTCATCGAGCTCTGGTCGAGAAGATCCCCGGAGACGATCTCGATCCGGTCGAGCATCATGGAAATCCGCTCTTGGATATCCGAGCTGGACCGCCGGGTCATACCGACGACGCGGTAGCCCTTCGAGAGTAGGAACTCGGCCAAATACGAGCCGTCCTGTCCCGTGATGCCCGTAATCAGGGCGGTCTTCGCGGCCAAATCCGATCTCCGACGTGAGGCAAGGTGGTCGGCAGTTGTTTGTGCAGAGAGTCGAGCCGGGCCTTCGCAGAGAGGCATCTCGGGCCGCCCACCTACGATAGGAACTTGCTCAGACCGCGCGGTGCGTCCCCGTCGATGCCGCGGGCGCGGCCGACGTAGAGGGCCAGGAGTTGGCCCGTCACGAGCCAGCCCAGCGTGTTGAAAGCCTCGGCCGTGAGGGGTCCGAGCACGGGAACGCCCTCGGGAGCGGGCCCGGCACCGATCGCGAAACGCAAGGCGCCGCTGCGGGCGGCTTCGCTGAGCGGGCGCTCGACGAGGTCGCGCGAGGCTTCGTCGACGATGCCGCAGAGCGCGGTGCCCGCTTCGAGCAGGGCGGCGCTGCCGTGGCGGAATTCCCCCGCCGCAAAGCCCTCGGCGTGCAGATACGTCGCCTCGTTGACTTTCAGGGCCAGCTCGCGCGCCACGGGCACGCCGTAGCCGCTGCCCACGAAAACCAGGCTGCGCAGGGGCGCAACCTGCGCGGCTACCCCGGCGACCTCGTCCGGACCCGAGCCGCCGAGCCAGGCCTCGACCGCGTCGGCGCACGCGGCCAGGGTCCGCGCGCTGCGCTCCGTCGGGCCGCCGGAGAGGCCCGCGGCCCAGAGCAGGAGCGCGACCGTCGCGGTGACCGTCTTGGTGGCGGGCACCGCCGTCTCGACGCCGGCTTCCAACAGAAAGGCGAGGTCGGAGCGGCCCGCCAGCGGCGAGGCGGCATCGTTGGTCAGGGCGATGAGCAGCGCGGGCTCCAGCGCCTCGACCGCATCGAGGATATCGCGCGAGCGCCCGCTCTGTGAGAGCGCGACCACCGTGCGTCCCCGATAGGCCGGTGCCTCGAAGCGCACCTCGGTTGCGGCCAAGGCCACGGCCGGAACGCCGCGGCGGCGCAGAGCCAGCGCGCCGAGTTGGGCGGCGAAGAGCGAGCTGCCGCTGCCCACGAAGGCCACTTCCTTGCCGCGCAGCAGCTGGGCTAAAGCGGCAGCTTCGTCGGAGGCGGCCAGACGGCGCCACACGCCGGGCTGTTCGCGAATCTCGCGCTCCAGGCGAACGCCGAGCGTCGCCTCAATCATCGATGAGCCGGCTCAACGCGGCGGCACGCGCGGCGGCGAGCGCCTTGTAGTCGCCGATCCAGTCGTCGACGTTGAACGCGAAGATGACCGCGCCGTGATGCAGCGGCGCGAGGTAGCCGGCGAGCCCGCGCACGTGCGACATGCTGCCCGTCTTCGCGAAGACGCGGCCCGCCGCGTCGGTGCCCGCGATGCCTTCGATCGTGCCGCGCGCGCCGCCGACGGGCAGCGACGCGAGAATCAGATCGCGATTGGGCCCGGCCCAATCGTGCGCGAGGATGGCGGTGAGGTCGCGCGGCGTGATCCGGTCGTATTGCGAGAGCCCGCTACCGTCGGCGAGCGTCACCGTCGCCGGATCGACGCCGATGCTCGTCAGCCACGACTTTTCGAAGGCAGTGCCCTTCTCGGTCGTGCCCGGCTTACCGCCGGCGACGAAGCCGAGTTCTTTGAGCAGCAATTCCGCGACGAGATTGTCGCTCGGAATCCAAAAGCGCGGTCCGAGCCAGTGCCGCATGGGCGCAGAGGCGTGCGTCCAAAACGTCTTCGACGGTTGGGCCGCCGGCGGCCCGGCGGGCCCACCATGCTCCTGGCCCAGCCCGGCACGTTCGCTCGCGGCGCCGAGATAGGCCCGCACGTAGTCGACGGGACTGACCACCGCGGCGTCGATCGATTCCGCCGGGGCTCCGCGCGCGATCGAACCGACGATGCGCGTACAGGCGTGTGGAGCGCGGCTGACGTCGAGCGTCGATTCGCTGCCGGGCGGACCGGTCGTCGCGTCGACGACGACCGGTGAATACGAATCGCACGTCCGCTCGATGGGAGCGACGTACGGTAACGGCGCGGCGCTGACGCTAGGCGGGTCACCCACGTTCGCACCCGGCGTGACGGTCAGGTGTACGACGTTCTCTTCGAACGTCATCGCGGAAAGCGGCGGAGCATAGTCCTCGCCAAAATCGTCCCACGTCCAGCCGTCGGGATACTGCGCCGCGTCGAAACGCGAGGCGTCGATCTGCCAACCCAAGCGCGGAATCACGCCGGTCGAGCGTAACGCGCTCACCGCATCGTCGAGGGCCGGTACGTCGAGAAACGGGTCTCCGCCGGCGATCAGCAAGGCCTGCGCATAGTCGCCCTCGGGACCCGTGCGCAAGATCGCGCTGGTCACGAAGCGATAGTCGGGTCCGAGCCGATCGAGGGCGCTGCTACCGACGAGGAGTTTGAGCGTCGAAGCGGGCTGGAACTCCTCGTTGGCAGCGCGCGCATAGAGCGTCGCGCCCGTGGTCGCATCGAGCGCGAGCACGCCGACGTGCGCGCGACGGAGGCCGGGAGCATTCGCGAGCAATGCGTCGAGATCGTGACGCAGCGTCGCGATCGCGCTCGGCGTCCAGGCTGCGCCCGACGGCGCGGGCGTGACGATCGCGGCGGGTTGCGCGGCGGCGAGGAACACGGCGTGGCTTCCGGCTCAGACCGCGACGCGTTCGGCGAAGCGTTGCGCCACGAATGCGGCCACGTCGCTCGGCACCGTGCCGCGCCCGAAGCCCGCGTCGTAGCCGAGTTCGGCCGCGAGCAAATTCGTCATGCGCGGGCCGCCCGCGATCAAGAGCACGCGTTCGCGCAAGCCCTCGGCTTCGATCAATTCCGCGAGCGCGGTGAAGTTGGCGATGTCGCTGCCCTTTTGGGTGACGACCTGCGAGGCGAGCACCGCGTCGATCGCCTCTTCGCGCACGAACTCGGTCAGGCGTTCGACCGAAATCTGGCTGCCCAGGTTGAACACCTCGAACTCCTTATAGCGTTCGAGCCCGTAGTCGCCTTTGTAGCCCTTCATGTTCAGGATCGCATCGATGCCCACCGTGTGCGCGTCGGTGCCGATGCAGGCGCCCGCGACGCGCAGTTTGCGTCCGACGCGTTCGCGGATCAGCGCGTCGATCTCGTCCATCGAGAGCGCGGAGCCCGCGTGCGACGGCGCGACGATCGCATCGACGTCGACGGCCGCCGGCGTGCTCGCGTACACCACGAAGAACGAGAAGCCGCCGGCGATCCGGCGGCCTTCGGCTACCGCGACGTCGTTGAAACCCATCGCGGCCACGAGTTGCCGCGCCGCTTCGTCGGCGGCTTCGCTCCACTCGATGGGCAGCGTGAACGAGAGTTGGACCTTCCCGTCGTCGAGCGTATCGCCGTAGGGCTTGACCGGATTCACCGCGCGGCTCCCGAGAGCGCGGGCTGCAGCGCTTCCTCGAACGGATTCCAATAGCGCGCGTCGCGCTCGAAGACGCCGTCGAAACCGCGGCCGCCGTCGGGCGAACGCTTCACGTCGGCGAAGTCGCCGGCGGCGATCGATTCCATCAGGCCGCGTTGCGCCACGCGTTCGAGCACGGCGTGCGCCCCGCGCAACACCTCCTGCGCGCGCCGCTCGACGATGCCGCCCGAGCGGAATTCGATCTCGTCGCCGAGATGCCGCGCGGTATTCATCACGTAGCGCGCGTTCTCGAGCGCGAGCGCGCGATCGCCCAAGAACGGCGTGTGAATCGCTTCGGTCAACATCCCGCAGAGATGGATCGTCTGTTTGGTGGTGACCGAGGTCAGGTTGAACAACGCGTCGATCAGGTGGCCCTTGAAGATGTCGCCGGTCATGTGCTTGGTCGGCGGCATGTACTTCAGCGGCGCCTGCGGGAAAATCTGACGCGCCAGTTGCGCCTGCGCCAGCGCGAAGAGAAAGCCGTCCTCGAGGCCCGGATCGATTTCGTACGCGTCGCCGAGGCCGATCTGCGCGTCGGGCAAACCGGCGCGATGCGCGAACTCCTCGTTGATGAACTGCGAGGCGAGCACGGCCGGGGCTTGCTCGACGGCGTCGGCGGTGGTGAGGTAGTTGTCCTCACCGGTGTTGATGATGATGCCCGCGCGCGCGTTGAGCATGCGCGAGAAGTGCTGGTCGACGAACGTGCGCTTCATGTTGATGTCGCGGAAGAGGATGCCGTACATCGAGTCGTTGAGCAGCATGTCCAGCCGCTCCACGGCGGCGAGCGCCGCGATCTCGGGCATGCACAAACCGCTCGCGTAGTTGGTGAGCATCACGTAGCGTCCGAGCCGCTCGGAGACTTCGTCGAGCGCCTCGCGCATGATGCGGAAGTTGGCCTGGGTGGCGTACGTGCCGCCGAAGCCTTCGGTCGTGGAGCCCTCGGGCACGAAGTCGAGCAGCGACTGGCCGGTCGAGCGGATGACCGCGATGATCTGCGCGCCCGCCTCGGCGGCGGCCACGGCGGCAGTGCGGTCCTCGAAGATGTTGCCGCTGGCCACGATGACGTACAGCAACGGCGGCGCCGTTTGCGGCAGGCGGGCCAGCAGTGCGTCGCGCTCGGTGCGGCGCCCGGCGATGCGGGCGACGCCGCGCTCCACGTGAGGCGCCAATGCCGCGCGGGCGGCCTCCTCGGGCACGCCTTCGAACGCGTCCTCGGCCTGACCGACGAGCAGGCGTGCGGCGGCCTCCGGTTCAGCGCCGGTCTCCGCGATGGCGGCACCGAGGCGCAGCGCGGCGCCCGCGGCCAAGTCGCGGCGGCTCAACGACTCGACGACGAGGTTGGCCAAGGGGACGTCGTCGCCGCCGGTCCCGCCCACGCCGAGCAAGCGCAATACGGCTCGCTCGACCGAGACCGTCGAGTGCCGTGCGATGAAGGCGGAAACCGGGTCGACGATCGCCGCGGCCATGCGCCGGGAGTCGGCCACGACGCCCGAATCGATGCGCAACTCCATACGGCCCGGCTTTCCCGCGGCGCGAGACGCGCCCTTGTGGCCCGGGCTGTAACCTTGGCGCCCGCACCCGGTATCTGCCGGGCATAACACGAACGAAAGGAGCCGTGACGATCATAGAGCAGGCCGACGAGGAGTTGGTCAAGCTCGTCTTGAGCGGGGACCGCGAGCGGTTCTCCGTGCTCGTCGATCGTTACAAACGCGGGATCACGAACTTCATCGGCGCGGCCGTACGCGGGCCATCGGACGTCTCGGACCTGACCCAGGAAACTTTCATGCGCGCCTACGCGCATCTGGGCACCTTCAATCCGAGCCTCGGGCGTTTCTCGACCTGGATCTACCACATCGCGCGCAACGTCGTCCGGACGTATTTGGGTAAATCGTTGCGCCGCCCGCAAACACAGGAACTGGGTGAAGAGCGCACGATCGAAAACGCGGTTCGCGATCAGTCGGCCGATGCCGACCCCACCGGCGGCGTCCTGCGCGCCGAAGCCGAGTCCGAAGTCCGCGCCGCCCTCGCCGAGCTACCCGAGCGTACGCGCACGGTGCTCGCGTTGCGCTACTACGACAACCTCGAATATCAGACCATCGCCGAAACGATGGGCCTTTCCCTCGGTAACGTGAAGACACTCATCCATCGCGGCAAGCTGGCCCTAGCGAAGAAGATGCGCGAGCGCGAAGAGCAAGCCGTCGAAGCGCTGCCGGCCAAACGCGCCGCCATTCCCGGAGTTCCACATGCTCTGTTCGTCGTTTGAGCCGCTCCTCGACGAGTACGTCGACGGCGTGCTCGCGCCGCGCGATCACGCGCTCGTCGCCGCCCACGTGGTGGACTGCGCGAACTGTGCCGGACTGCTCGAGGAATTGCGCGTGATCGACGCACTGCTGCTCACGCCGCGGACGCTCGATCCGGCGCCCAACTTCACGTTCAAGGTGATGGCCGAAGTTCGTTCGCAGCCCGCGCCGGCCGTGCACAGGATACCGACGCTGCCCGTGATCAGCGCGTACCTGGCCTTCGCCTGGACGGCGATCGCGCTGTTCTTCTTCTTCGCGCGCAATGCCGCCGACGGAGCACTCGGCACGGTGCGAGCGGGCTTCGCCCACGGACTCGACGGCTTCAACGGCTTGGCGGTCGCGACCGGGCACCTATTCGGCCCGCACCTGACCAGCGTGACCGCGCTCATGTTCGGCCTGCTGGTCGTCGACGCGTTCGCGGCCCTGGCCATCTTCGGCTTCATCTACATTCGCCGGTCGGGCGACCCGCGGAGCGCGTCGTGAAGGCGCGGCTGGTGCGGCTGGTCGCCGCCTTTGCGCTGCTGCTGGCATTCATGGGCATCGGCGCGTCGGGCGCCTCGGCGCGCACGTGGAACGACGGCCTCAGCATCTGGGCCTCCGACAAGACGCTCAGCGCGGGCGACGAAGTGCGCGGCGACGTCACGGTCACCTTCGGCACGCTCACGTGCGAAGACGGCGCGATCATCGACGGCAACGTGCGCACATACTTCGGCGACTTCGAACAGTTGAACGGCTGCCGGGTCGGCGGGCGCGTGATCAACGCCTTCGGCGATGGCGACGACCTCGGCGTCTTCTCGCTGCCCAGCGTCGACGTGCCGGACGCGCTCTCCGAGAATCGCAAGATCTTCAGCAATCTGGCTTGGGACGCGGTCGTCGTCCTGATCTTCCTGCTCTTCCCGTTGCGCGTGCGCGTTGCACTGGAGCGAGTCGAGAAGCATCCCGGGCTCTCGGCTTTGGCCGGCGCGGTGGCCCTGGTGGCCGTGCTGCCGATCGCGATCATGCTGCTGCTGAGCATCATCGGCATCCCGCTCATCGTCATCGAGTTCGCCGCGCTCTTGGCCGGCATCTGGATCGGACACGCGGCGGTGGCGCTCTTGGTGGGACGCCGTCTGTACGAATTGATTCGGCCGCACGCGACCCCGTCGCCGCTCGGCGCGCTCGTGCTGGGCCTGATCGTGGTCAGCGCCGCACAGACGTTGCCGGTCGTCGGCTGGGCGGTCACCGCACTGGTCTGGATCGTCGGCCTCGGCGCCACGGTGCTCGCCTTCATGCGCGAATCCGCATTCCGCGCCACCTCCGGCACCGCGCCCGGCAGCATCCCGGCCAACCCCGCATAGGGCCCGAAAGCCAAACCGCGAACAAACTCGCGCCACCGACTGAGAACGACCCAGGAGCGCTGGATCACGAAG
>PLFC01000069.1:0-84698 GCA_003136655.1 Vulcanimicrobiota bacterium | reverse complement strand
CGCTGGGAGCGGCCCCTTAAAAAGGAGACAGGTTGTTGGTCATCACTGGACTGTCACCCGACGGCGACACGTCGGCGCTGCGCTCGGCGTTGACCGAAGCCGGTCTCTCGCTGGATCCGCTGCAAGTCATTCAACCCGGCGATTCCGATGAATCGGTCGCGCACGGCATCGCAGGCGCGGAGATCTTGACCAGCGACGGCGGCGCGGGCGTTCCGGGCATCAACACCGGCAACAGGCGCGTGGTCTTTTTCCGTAACGAGTCGATGTCCGATCGCTTGGGCGATCTCGAGATCCCCGACAGTGAAGTGGACAACTACATCGAAGCCTTGCAACGCGGACGCACGGTCGTGGCCTACTTCGCGAAACCCGACACGCTCGAGCAGGTCGAAGCGATCTTTCGCAACGCGCAGTTGCTGAACGTCCGCCGTTACTAGTTTAGCGCTGAAGCGACTCGCGCAGCGGATGATCGGCGGGTAGTTCGCCGCAGCGCGGACACGACGTCGCATCGTCGCCGAGCCGCGTGCCGCAGGCGCAGACCCAAGCGATGCGGCGCGCGGGCGCGCCCGCGACCAGCGCGTACGCGGGAACGTCGCGCGTAACCAGCGCAGCGGCACCGATCATCGCCCATGCGCCGACGCTCACGCCGGGCAACACGGTCGCATTCGCGCCGAACGAAGCGCCGTCGCCCACGACGGTCTCGCCCACGTCCCAATCGCCGTCGCCGAGCAGGCCGAAATCCGGCGCAACGGCGCGCGGACGTTTGTCGTTGGTGAAGACCACGTGCGGACCGACGAACACGCCGCGACCGAGCGTGACGCCGTGGTAAACGCAGGCATAGTTCTGCAGTTTGGAATCGGGTCCGATGCGCACGCCGAAATCGACGAAGGCGCCCTTGCCCACGATGCAGCGCGCGCCGATGTCGGCGTCGCGGCGGATCTGCGCGTGGTGCCAGATCTTCGCACCCGGCCCGAGTCGCGCGCCGTCTTCGACGAGCGCGCTGGGATGCACGTAGGCGTCCGGCGAGCCGGCGTCGCTCACGCGCTACGTTCGGCGCTGAAGTTGGCCATGATCGCGCGCGACGCTTCCTCCGCGAGACGCAACGAAGCGAGCGCGATGTGCGGGTCGGGCAGCGGGCCGCCGCGCACGCCCTTGATGAAGACGTCGAGTTCCCGTGCGAGCGGCTCGCGTTTGACGACGGGCAACTGCATCAAGGTGCCTTCCGCGTATTGCGCCACGAGCGCCTCGTAGGTCGCGGCCGGCGCGAAGCTGCGGCCCGGCGCGAACCACACGTCTTGGGTCATGTAATCCACGCGACAGTAACCCTTCGTGCCGGTGAGCGTCAATTCGCGCACCTTCACGGGCGTGATCCAATTCGCTTCGATGGTGACCACGCAGCCGGCCGCATCGAGCAGCATCGTCGCGTGATCGAGACGATCGTCGAGCAGCGCCATGCCGCCGCGCGCCGCGACGAGATGGATGCGCCGGGCACCGGTCAAGAAGGCGACCACGTCGATGTCGTGCACGCCGATGTCGACGAGCACGTCGGCATCCTTGACGCGCGGCGGCAGCGCCCCGACCCGGCGCGCCGAGATGTTGACGAGTTCGCCGAGTCGATCGCCCGCGATGAAGTCGCGCAACGCTTCGACGGCGGGATTGTAGCGTTCGACGTAGCCTACCATCAACGGCACGCCCGCGTGCTCGGCGCGTCTGACCATGCGTTTGGCGACGGTCATCGACTGCGCCAGCGGTTTCTCGATCAAAAGCGCACAGCCGGACTCGAAGAGCGGCTCGGCGGCTCGTTCGTGCAGCGAGGTCGGTACCGCGACGACGGCCGCGTCGAGACCGCTCGCGGCCAGCGCTTCGACCGATGCGAAAGCGCGAAAACCGGCGGCCGTGGCAGCTTCGCGCGCGGCCGGCGAGGGGTCCGCGATGCCCGCGAAGTCGACGTCGGGACGCTGCGCGAGATTGCGCGCGTGATGACGGCCGATCGCGCCGTAGCCGACCACGCCGATGCGCATCTTCGCGCGCTTCACGCCGCGGCTCCGAGCGCGCGACGCAAAGAACGCGCGACGTACTCGCGCTGCGCCGCATCGAGCAGCGGATGCACCGGCAACGCGAGGATCGAGTCGGCCAGCCGCTCGGCGACCGGAAAATCACCCGGACCGTAGCCGAGCCGCGCAAAGAGCGGCTGCCGATGCAGCGGCGCCGGATAGTACACGCCGCTCGCGACGCCGGCCTCGGCCAGCGCCGCGCGTAACGCGTCGCGGTCGCGCCCGTTCGGCGTAGCCTCGGCGTCGATGAGGATGCAATACTGATGATACGCGTGCGTCGCCCCGGCGGGCACGAACGGCAGCGTCACGCCGGGCACGCCCGCGAGCGCACGATCGTAGAATGCGGCATTCGCCCGGCGCGCGGCCTGGAATTCATCGAGGCGTGCGAGTTGCGCGCGACCCAGGGCCGCGGCGAGATCGGTCATGCGATAGTTGTAACCGAGTTCCAGATATTCGTAGCGCTCGCCCTGGCCGTGGTGGCGAAAACGGCGCGCCGCGGCCGCGAGATCCGCGTCGCCGGTGAGCAGCATGCCGCCTTCGCCCGTGGTCACGTTCTTCGTCGCGTAAAACGAAAGCGAGGCTGCCTCACCGAGACTGCCCGCGGCGCGGCCGTCGCGCGCGCCGCCGATCGCTTGGCAGGCGTCCTCGAAGACGCGCACGCCGCGAGCGCGCAGCGCGTCCGCGCCCGCAGGTTCGATCGCGAGTCCGAAAAGATCGACCAGGACCGCCGCTTTGGTCGCGTTGCCGGCCGCTGCACCTGCCGCCTCGGCTTCGAGGAGAAACGTGCGCGGGTCGACGTCGACGAAGCGCGGCGTGGCGCCCAGCATGAGAATGGGCGTCGCGCTGGCCGCGAAGGTGAACGGCGTCGTCAGCACCTCGTCGCCGGGCCCGACGCCGAACGCAGCCAAACCGGCGTGGATCGCCGCCGTGCCGGAGTTCATGGCCACCGCATGGGCGACGCCGCAGCGCTCGGCCGCCCGCGCCTCGAAGGCGGCTACCTCCGGGCCTTGCGCCAGTTGCCCCGAACGCAAGACGCGCACGACCGCGCCGATCTCGTTCTCCCCGATCTGCGGGGCGACGAGCGGAACGTTCATGCGGACGTCGGCGAGGATAGACACGTGCGGCCTCCAGCCGGTACCGGCCCGCGAAAAGGCCGGAGATCCTTGACGATTGTGTTCTTTGGTTCGGAAACGCTCACGCTCAGTATGCAGATGCCTCCTTCACCCGGTATCGGCCGGAAGGCCCGCGAACCCTGGGACCTTCGATGAAGTTGGTTTCGATCGTGGGGGCGCGCCCCGAGTTCGTCCAGGTGGCGGTCCTCTCGCGCGCCCTAAGGGCCAGACACCGGGAGACCTTGGTGCACACGGGCCAGCATTACGATGCGGGCATGTCCGGCCGTTTCTTCGCGGAGCTGGAGATCGAGCCCGCGGAGATCGACCTCAACGTGGGCTCGCTGCCGGCGAGCGTGCAGACGGCCGAAATCGTGCGTCGCTTCTCCGGCGCCCTCGCGCAGCTCGACGCCGATGCGGTCATCGTCCGGGGCGATACGAACAGCACGCTCGGGGCCGCGATCGTAGCCAAACAACACCTCTTGCCGCTCGTGCACATCGAGGCCGGCATGCGCTCCTACGACCGCACCGCACCGGAAGAGATCAACCGCCTGGCCGTCGACCACATCAGCGACCTCTGCCTGACCACCGACGCTGCCGCGGCGCAACGCCTGCGCGCCGAGGGCGTCGCGGACGAAGCCATCGCCGTCTGCGGCGACGTGATGTACGATCTCTTTCTCCAGGTGCTGCCCGGCGCCGCGGCCGGTTTGCCGCCGGCCCTCGCGGCCCTGACGGAGCGGCCGTTCGTGCTGCTGACTTTGCATCGCGGCGAGAACGTCGACGATCGCGCGCGTCTGGCGAGCATTCTCGCGGGCTTCGAGTCGGCGCCCGTACCCGTCGTGTTTCCGGTGCATCCGCGCACCGCCGCACGTCTGCGCGAATTCGGCATCGCCTTGCCGCCCGGATTCGTCGCGTGCGAGCCGCTCGGCTACGCCGACATGGTCGCGCTCGAATCGCGCGCGCGGACCGTCTTCACCGATTCGGGCGGGGTGCAGCGCGAAGCGTACTTCGCGGGCGTGCCCTGCGTGACGCTCCGCGACGCGACCGAATGGACGAATACGATCGACGCCGGTTGGAACCGGCTCGCCGGCGCGTCGACCGGCGAGATCCGGCGCGCGCTGCTCGACCCGCCCGCGGCGCCCGCGGCGCGGCCCGCGCTTTTCGGCGACGGCGACGCGGCGCAACGCATCGTGACCGCGCTCGAGTCGGCGAAGATGAGCGAGCTCGTGGCCTTCTATCGCGGGGTGCGCGCGGCTCGCCGCAGCGCGTAGCAGACCTCAGGCGGCGCGCTCTGAGCCGAAGGCGGGCGAACGCAACGGCGCGTCGATGCGGAACAGGGAACACCCAAGGGCCAGCGCATTGCCCACGATCAACACGGAAATGACTTGCTGCGGCGAATTGTGACGTAGCACGATCGTGAGCAACTCGCCTGCGGCGACGACCGCAACCGGCGCGATGAAATCGAAGCGGTGCACCGCGATCTTATAGAGCGCGACCGTGTTGAGCGTCGCCAGCAACGTCGCCGCGATACCGTAGGAGAAGACGATGTCGGCCGCGGGCGCAAACGCATTGCCGGCCAGGGCCGTTACCACCAAGCGCGGGAAGAACGCGTAAAACGCCAAGCCGCCTCCCGCGAGCAGCGCGATCGCGCCGAGCGCTTGCAGCAGAATCGGCGTCGCTCGCTCGCCGCGCGCAGCGCTACCGGCAGCGCGCGGCAGCACGACGGCCGGCACGAAGCCGACGAGCCAAAAGAGCATCTTGCCCGCGAGCGCGCCCGCGCCGTAGAGTCCTGCGGCATGCGGCTCGAAGTAGTGCTTGACGATCACGACGTCGCCGAAGCCCATGGCCGTGATGAGCAACGTCGCGGCGGTCACGCCGCCGCTCGTGCGGGCCAGTCGCGGCCAGTCGAGCGAGAGCGGCACGCGCTCGCGGCTGCCGAAGCGCCGGCGCAGCGTGGCGAACGTATACGCAAGCGAAATGGCCGATCCGGCAGCCCACCCGCCGAGGGCCCCGGCGACGCCCCAGCCGATGCTCGTGAACGTAACCGCGAGCACGACCTTGACGACGACCTCGAGCAACGTCGAGGCGGCGTACTCGCGGAACCGTTCGGCGCCCTGCAAGATGCCGCGGAGCACCGGCAGCAGCAGGTTGAGCGCGAGCACGAGCGCGGTGAGCACGATCGAACGCAACGAAGAGACGTTGAGATAGGCGGCAATCGGGCCGGCCAGCAGCGCGCCCGCGGGCACGATCGCGAGCGCGACGGGGCCGAGCGTCTTGGCCACGCGGAGCACGAGCGCGTTGAGTCGCGCCGAATCGTCGAGCGCGCGGAACTCGGCGGCATACTTGACCACGATGGTGGTCAGAATCGTCGCCGGAACCGAAAGGATCGTCAAGCCGGCCAGCAACGCGTTGAGTTCGCCGTACGGCGCCACGCCCACGCGCCGGCTGACCAGCACGTGAAACAAGAAATTGAGAACGTTCGCGCCCGTCTGCGCGGCGAAGACGACGATTCCGAAACGAACGAAGTCGCTGCGCGCGAGCCGGCGCAACGCGCCGGGCACGTCGGCCTTCACGTCAGCCGGCCACTAGGCGATGGGCGCGTCGCGCGCTTCGAGCGGGCTCGGCACGCGGGCCTCGAACTTCTGCAAGATCAAGCGGTACGCGATACCGAGTTCTTCGACGCCGAGCAGACGCGCGACGCCCAAGAAGGCCAGACACGCGATGAGCAATTCGCCGCACAGGTACCAGGCGCGATCGACGAAGCGCGGGCCGACGTGCACGCCGAGCGAGGCGATCCACTGCAGCGCCAAAACCATCGCGAGCGAACAGACCATCACGCGCAGGCCCGAGAGCACGATCGGTTTCCAATCGAGTCCGCGCACCAGACGCCACGTCAGCGCCAGCAGCAGTGCGGCCTGCGCCCACTGGCTCAGTGAGTTTGCGAGCAAGAGACCGCGCGCGCCGAGCGTGGGCAGCCACGCGACCGACAGCACCACGTTCAAGACGACGGCGAAGACCGAGATGGCCACGGTCCAACGCGTTTCGCGGCAAGCAAAACAGCAGCGCGTCAAAACGATGCTGGCGGCGATGCCCACCAGACCAATTGCGGAATACGGCAGCAAGCCGGAGGTGAGATCGGTCGCCGTCGGTCCGAAGGCGCCGCGCTGAAAGAGCGCGGCCACGATGGGCCGGGCCAAGATGATCAGGCCGAAGACCGACGGGATCGTCACCAGGTTGACCAGCCGCAAGCCCATCACGACGCTGCGCCGCACGCCGCGCCGGTTCGCGCTCGCGAACTGCGAGGCCAGCAGCGGAAAGATCACGGTGGCGATCGCGGCCGCGAAGAACTGCTGCGGAAAACCGACCAGTTTGATCGCGTAGTTCATGCCCGCGATATAGCCGGGCGTGAGCGTCGAAGCAAAGTGGCGGTCGAAGAAAATAGAGATCTGGCCCGCAGCGGAACCGACCACGATCGGGCCGAGCATGACCCAAATCTTGGCCAGGCCCGGGTGGTTGACGTCGATCACGGGCCGGTACATGCGCGCGCGCAAGACCGGCGGCAACTGAACCAGCAGTTGCGCCGTCAAGCCGAGCGTCGTGCCGAGCACGAGCGCGAAGATGCCGAAGCGATGATTGAAGAAGAGCACGGCGGCGATGGTCACGACGTTGACCGCGATGCCCTGGGCCGCGGAAGCCGAGAAGCGGCCCTTGGCATTGAGCATCGCGCTGAGCACGCCGGCGAGACTGGTGGCGACGATGCTGGGCATCAGCCAGCGCGTCATCTCGACGGTGACCTCGAGCTGGTGCGGCGGAAAGCCGCGGGCCACGACCGGCACGTACCAGGGCGCGAGGTACCAGCCCAAGAGCGCCAGCACCGTCAGCGCGACGAGCAAGAGGTTGAGCACCGTGCTGGCCAGACGCCAAGCGCCTTCCTCATCGTCCCGGGCGACGTACTCCGAGAAGATCGGCACGAGCGCACTGACCAAGGCGCCGTTGAAGACGCCGAAGAGGATCGTTGGAATCGTGGCCGCGGCCAAGAACGAGTCCATCTGCCACTGCGTGCCGTAATAGCGCGCATTGATCACTTCGCGAACGAAGCCGAAGATGGTGGAGGCAAACGTGGCGGCCATGACCAGAACGGTCGACCGCGCAAGCGACACGTGACTCGGCGCGATGGCCGGGAGAGCCCTCAGCTGCGGCTTAATGAGCGCCTTCGCCGCGCACGACGGCGGGAATCGTGCGCGCTACGATCAGCAGGTCGCCGAGCGGCGACCACGTGTCGATGTACAGATTGTCCAGCCGCATCCACTCGTCGAACGAGAGGTTGGAGCGGCCGGAAATCTGCCACAGGCAGGTGACGCCCGGCTTGACGCTGAGCCGGCGATACGCCGGTTCGTCGTAATGATCGACTTCGGACGGGAGGGGCGGGCGCGGGCCCACGATCGACATCTCGCCGCGCAACACGTTGATCAGGTTGGGCAGTTCGTCGATGCTCGTACGGCGCAGCAGCTTGCCCAGCGGATGGAGNNTGGGCGCCCTCCACCATCGTGCGGAGCTTGTAGAGCTTGAAGCGCCGGCCGTCCTTGCCCACGCGCTCCTGCGCGAAGAGCGGCGAACCGGGCGAGACGGCCGTGATCGCGACGGCCGCCACCGCCAGCAACGGAGCGGTCAGAACGAGCGCGCCCGCGGCAACGACGATGTCGATGGCCCGCTTCTGCGCGCGCCACGCCTTGGGGATGGAACGCGCGAAAGCTCGTGGGCGCGGTACGACCGGGGCGACGAGCGGCTTCGTCTGGGGCATCACGAGGCGAGAGTCTCCAGGACCGTGCGGCTGACGATATCGAGGCCGTTCACCGTCCCGCCGACACCGCGACGCGAACCGACTTCGAGGTAGGGGACGTACTCCCGGGTATGATCGGTACCCGGAGCTGTTGGATCGCAGCCGTGGTCGGCGGTGAAGATGAGCACGTCGTCGGGTTGAAGCAAGGCCTCCAGCTCCGGGATACGCCGGTCGAGCCGCTCCAACGCCTCCGCGTAGCCGCGAACGTCGCGTCGATGCCCGAACTTCGTATCGAAATCGTTCAGGTTCACGAAGACCAGTCCTCGTCCGGCCCGCTCCAAGAGCGAAGCCGTGCGGGCGAGGGCTTCCTCATTGTCGGCTACACGTAGCGATTCGGAAACGCCACGTCCATTAAAAATGTCGCCGATCTTGCCCACCGCATATACCCGGTCGCCGGANNGCGATGACGCGGTTGACCAGGTTGGGCGGGACCAGGATCGCCCGCGCCGCCTCGCACCAGCCCCAGAGGGTGCCCGGGGGCACGACCTCCTCGTGCGCGGCAACCTGAAATACCGAATCGGCCGACGTATAAAGGATAGGCCTGCCGGCGCGCATGTGCTCGGCGCCGAGCCGCTCGATGATCTCGGTACCCGAGGCGGCCACGTTGCCCAAGGCCGGCAACCCGCAGATGCTTTCGAAAGCCGCTAACACGCTGGGGGGAAAGCCGTCGGGGTAGGTCGGAAACGGCACCTCGGTATGGACTCCCGCCATCTCCCAATGTCCGGTGATCGTGTCCTTGCCTTTCGATCGCTCGGCAACCCGAGCTACATAGGCAGCGGGCGAAGCCGTCGGAGCGACCCCGCGAATGGCGGTGAGGTTGCCCAAGCCCAAGCGCTCGAAGTTGGGGAGCGCAAGGCCACCCATGCGTTCGGCGGTGTTTCCAAAGGTGTTTGCGCCGGGAGAGTCCGCGTATTCCGCGGCATCCGGCAGTGCGCCGATGCCCCCGGAATCGATCACGACGACGACGCAGCGAGCCATCCCGAATCGCGTTCCGTACGCAGCGGGGGGATGCCTTCGGCGAGCGTCGCAAGGGTGCTCCAGCCCCGGGTCGTTCGGCAAGAGGCTGTCCCGGCGTGATTCCGGTGCGGAGAAAAGAACGCTTGAGATCAGCCCTCGTCAACTCCGTCCTGCTCCTGGGAGCGTTGCTCTGCGCGCCGCGAATCGCAGCCGCCGCGCCGGCCCCCGGGGCCCCGCCGGTAGCCGCCACGCCGGCGCCCGCCCCCGCAGCCTCGACGCCGCCCCTCGAGGTGCCCGAACAGTCGATCCGCCAGACGCCGCCGCCGGCGGCCACGCCGCTGCCCTTTCGCGCCTTCAGCGTCGCGGCCAAATCGATGGCCTGGTACAGCAACCGCTACATTCTGACCGGCGACGGGAACGTCGACATCCACATGGACGGCGGGGTGCGGGTGACGGGCAACACGTTCTTCATGGACGTCAGGCTCAACCGGTTCGTGATCGCGGGTAACGTCAAACTGTACGCTCTGGGCCGCGAGTTCCAGGGCGCCGCGTTCTCCGACTACCTGGATTTCAACCGGCAGTATTTCGTGCCGTCGCTGGGCGCGCCCGATCGCTGGACGTTCACCGACGCCGATTTCAACCACCCGCTCTTCGGCCGCGCGATGCCCGGCGACACGTTCTTTCTGCCCGACGTCAGCCACGACTCGCCGCTCGTGCTGAGCACCCGGGTCGTCGTGCAGCCGCGCGAGAGCCTGCTCTTCTCGCGACCATCGATCAAGCTCGGCCTGGTCTACGTGCCCTTTCCGAGTTACTTTCTGACCTTCGGGCCCAACCCCAATTTGGCGCAGAACTCACTGCCCGGCGCCACCGTCGACGGTCCGCTCGATCTCTACGGCGGCGGCCACGGGCTGGCCAGCCTGCACCTGCGCTACGATCCGGTCGACAAGGTCTTCTTTGCCGGCGAGGTCCACCAGGTCAGCGACAAGCACTATCTGGTTGCCTCGATCAGCCCGATCGACAAGGTCTTCAAGCAGTACAACTTCGAGGGCTTCGACCGCACGACGCCGGGCTTTCAGGTGCAAACGTCGCTGCAGGAGAGCGCCTTCCAGCACGACTTCTCGCAGCCGCTCTCGGCCTCGGCTTATGCGAACCTGATCATGACCGCTTCGCTGCCGCGCTCCTACGTGCAGTGGCAGAGCCACTCGTACTACGACAGTTTGCTGAATCAGCCGCTGCCCGGCGTCAACGGCCTGCTCTACTACGGCGACCCGTCGCACAACTGGGTGCCCGACCATCCCGACGACGTCACGATCACCTGGCACGGCTATCAGAACCGGATCGGCAAGTCGCCGTTCTACTTCACCTTGCGCAGCGCCGAGGGCTTCGCCCACGACGGGCTCGACCCGCTCCAAGAATTCGGCGACGTTCCGTACAAGACGATCTACAACACCACGCTCGGCCTCAACCTCGCGTTGCCGAGTTACAAGCTGCTCAAAGACTACTCGGGTCACGGCCGCGACGTGTTTCTCAACGCGAGCTTCGATAAGCAGCGCGAGTCCTTTTCGCTGATCGGCCATCACACCGATACCACGATCACCACGTTCTCGCTCAGCCGGCAGTTTCAACCGCACCTCGTCGGCCTGGTGAATTACACGATCACCAACATCGGCGACTTCTACGGCGGCAGGTGCCTATCGGGCACGAGTCCCACGACCGGCGCCGACATTCTGTTGCCTTGTCAAGACGTGGCCTACGGGCTCAATACCGTGTATACGAACCCGATCACGGGCGCCCCGGTGCCGCAGTGGAGTGCGTTCCGCGGTTTCGGCACGACGCGCTCGCTCGTCGAACAACTGGTCTTCACGCCCACGACCTACGTTGCGGCGAACCTCTCGTTCCGTCAGAACCACGACTTCCCGATTCCGCTGGCAGCCTACACGTACGAGAACAACATCGGGATCGAGCCGTACCAAGCCACGCTCGATCTGCGTTTCAGGGTCGCTCCCACGATCAACCTCGACATTTCGCGGTCATACTACTTCAACTTCGGCGGCATAGACCGTTGGTCGCCGCAGTTCTTCATCACGGTGCTGCAGTGAAGCTGAATCCGGTTCGCCTGTTCTTCGCCGTCATCTGCGCCGTCGCGCTGTCGCTGGGCACGGGCGCGATCCGGCTGCCCTCCAACGCGATCCAAGCCGCCACGCCCAAACCGTACGAGTCGCCCTTCCAGACGCCGCCGCCGATCAGCGTCACCGCCACGCCGTCGCCGTCGGGGCACGTGCTGCGCTATGCCGGCCAACTGCTCGACGTGCAGAACGGCTTCGTCTTCTTCACGACCGGCGACGGCTTCCGGCTCAGCCCCACTGCGAAGATCGACGACCCGGCGGGCGGCCCGACCAAATTGCAACCCGTCACCCGCGTCTACGCGCGCGCATCGTTCGATACCGGCAGCGGGGCAATCGTGGAACTCGCGCTCTCGTCCAAGCCTTTGCCCGGTGAAGCGAGCTATCAGGACGTCCAACGCTTTGCCGTCGCAACCTCGACCGAGGCGCCCAACCCCGACCTGGCGGCCAAGGAAGGCTTCAGCGGACGCGACGTGCTCGTCACCTTCACCGTGCAAGTGCCGCCGCGCACGCCGTTCGGCGACACCGTCTACCTCGCGACGGACATCAGCGGCTGGAGTGCGACCGCGATCCGCATGGACCGCATCGACGCGCTCCACTACCGCATCACCCAAACCTTCAAGTCGGGCACGAAGTTCCTGTATCGCTACACGCGCGGATCGTGGCAATCGGCCGAACGCGGTCAAAACGGGCTCGACGTTCCGCCGCGCCAATTTCTCGTACGCAACGCCGACGTGCAGAGCGTCGACAACGTGGTCTACCATTGGGGCGACGAGCAGTCGAACGCGCCCGATCTGGGCAGTTCGATTCCCACGCCCTTCGCGCCCATCCCGTTCCGCACGCCGCCCCACCACTGACCGGCTAATCGTCGTCGTCGCGCGCGCCGGCCGGCGTACCCCGGCTGGTGCTCGCGGCGCGTCTGATCTCGCCGAGCTTGGTGCGCGTCTTGAGAGCATTGCCGAAGCTGCGCGGCGCCTGGGTGAAGTCGAAGGCGTCGGTCAGATCGTCGGCGCGCGCGTCTTCTTCGCCGAGGCTCGGCACGTTCAGCGCCTCCTCCGCGAAGTGCAGCACGCTGCCCGTCGTGTGCACGACGTGCGAGACGTAGCCCGCGCGCGCGTACGGCGAGACCACGATCAGCGGTACCCGAATACCCAGCGACACCGGACTCAGAGTCGGCGGCGGGACGTGATCGTACCAGCCGCCCCAATCGTCCCAGGTGATGAAGATTGCGGTCGTATTCCAGAATTTACTCGCACCGACCGCGTTGACGACGGAGGCGACCCACGCCGGCCCTTCGTTCTGGTGTGAGACCGGATGATCGGAGACGTCGAGCGTGGGCGTTATCCACGTCATCGCGGCCAAGCTCCCATTCTGCACGTCGGTCAAGAACTGCGCGGGCGGATTGATCACGTTCGACGTCCATTCCGGCCCGTTACGGATGCGGTCGAAGGCATCGAAGACCGACCACAGGTACCCGTAATCGTTGCGCGGTCCGGCATAATAACGCCAAGAGATGCCGCGGAGATCGAGCACGTCGGCGAAGCTCGGAATCGAGAAGCAAGGAAACACGCCCGGCTCTTCACCGCCGGTCGGAGTGATCACGTCGACGATCGTGCCCGTGGGCGCGTCGCAGCCCCACGGGGTGGCGCTGGGCTCGTCGATCGTGTTGGCCGACTGACCCGCTGCGAGATAGAGATGCGCGCCGAAACTGCCCGAACTCATCGGCTCGAACATGTGATCCGCAACGACGTATCGTTCGCCGAGTTGCCAGTACGGCGCGACCTCCGCTGCGGAGACGTAGCGGTATGGAAACGTCGGCGGCGGCGATGAGGGCGCGCAGGCGAGCCTGCTCACCGGCTCGCGATCGAAGCCGTCCATCCGCCCGCCGTCGATATCGCCGACGGCCTGGGGATGATAGTGCGCGGGGCTATAACAGTCTTCGAGCAGGCCTTGCTGCATCGTGACCGGATTGCCGTTGTGATCGTGCGGCGTAGGCTCGCCGGGATCGGGATTGCTCCACGTATCCGCTCCCGGAAACGGTTTGCCGCTCGCATCGAAGCCGCCGAAGATGTTGTCGAACGAGCGGTTCTCCTGCACGACGAACACGACGTGCTCGATCTTCGCCGGCCCGACGCCCACGCCGACGCCGCCTTGGCCCGATCCGGGCGTGGGCGTCGCCGTCGGCAGCGGACTCGGCGTCGGTGAGGGCGACGGGGACGGCTTGGGCGACGGCGTTACGCCGGGTTGCGGCGAGGCGGTGGGCCGTGCGCTCGCGAGCGGCGCGGGCGATTCGGCCTTCCCGCCGCACGATACGAGCGCGAGCGCGCTGAGGATAATGGCAAAGAGAAGCCAAGGCTTCGGCCACACATTCACGACGATTCTCCACGGTCACTGAGCGTCGGATGCTTGGGCCGAGCACCGCGTTGCTGCGTGTACGCGATGACGCGCGCGACTCCTCGGCGCTACGCCTTAATCCCGCGTGAGAACGATCTTGTGCGCGAACGCAGCCGCGCCGAAGCCGTTGTCGATGTTGACCACCGCGATGCCCGGCGCGCACGCGTTGAGCATCGCGAGCAACGCGGCGAGACCGCCGAACGACGCACCGTAACCGACGGAGGTGGGCACGGCGACGATCGGGGCCGAGATCAAACCCGCAACGACGCTGGGCAACGCGCCTTCCATGCCGGCGGCGACGACGACCACGCGACAGCGTTCGAGTTCGTCGCGTGCTTCGAGGATGCGATGAATTCCGGCCACGCCCACGTCGTAACGTGCGTACACGTCGTGTCCGAGCCAGTCGAGCGTGGCCGCCGCTTCGGCCGCGACCGCGACGTCCGACGTGCCCGCGCAGACGACGCCGATCCGGATCCCGGTGCGCGGCAAGCCGCCGGAGACGACAATGCGCGCCGTTTCGTCGTAGCGCGCGCCGGGAAGCCCGGCAGCCAACGCCGGACCGTCTTCGGCGGAGACGCGCGTGGCCAACGCATAGCCCGCAACCTCGAATTGGTCGTGCAGGCAGCGCGCGATCTGCGCGCGCGTCTTGCGCTCGCCGAGCACGACTTCGGGCATGCCGGTCCGCCGCGCCCGCGCGTGGTCGAACCGCACCTCTTCTCGCTCGCCGCTCATGCCGTCAGCCGAAAAGGGCCGGGAACGCAAGGGCTCGTGCACGGCTGGTGGAACCCGCAGGCGATGCCCTACGAGCCGATAGATTTGCGCCGCTTAACGGTGACGTCGCTGGAAGACCGTCCATCGAAGGTGCAGAGCACGGATTTGGGCCGGACGGTTTCGGTCGACGCTTCATTCCGGTCGTGGTTCGACGCGCTGCCGAACATCCTGGCGGGCGAGTCGTTGCGGGAACTGGTAAGCCGCACCGCCGCGGCCATTCGCAAGGGCCGGCCGGTGCTCGTGGGCATGGGCGGCCACGTGATCAAGGTGGGCCTGGGACCGATGCTCTGCGACCTCGTTCGCGACGGGCTGGTCGCCGCGGTCGCCGCCAACGGCTCGGTCACGATCCACGATACGGAACTCGCGCTCGCCGGCAAGACCTCCGAAGACGTCGATACGGCGCTGCAGGACGGTTCGTTCGGCATGTCCGGCGAGACGGCGGACTTCATCCTCGGCGCGATCTCCGCGGGGCGCACCTCCGGCGTGGGCCGCGCCTTGGGCAACGCGCTCGTCGACGCTCGCGCGCCGTACCTGGCGAACTCGGTCTTGGCCACGTGCGCCCTGCAAGACGTGCCGCTGTGCGTCACGGTCGCAATCGGCACCGACATCGTGCACGCACATCCCCAAGCCGACGGCGCGGCGCTCGGCGAAGCGACGCTGATCGATTTCCGCGTCTTGTGCGCGGTGGTCGCCGACTTGCTCGACGGCGGCGTGTACTTGAATTTCGGATCGGCGGTGCTCTTGCCCGAGGCGTTTCTCAAGGCGGTCAGCGTCGCGCGGAATCTCGGCTATCGCGGCGATTTCACGACCGCCGATTTCGACTTCATCCGGCAATACCGGCCGGCGACCAACGTGGTACGCCGCCCGCACCTGGGCACGCACGGCAAGGGCTACTCGTTCACGGGACATCACGAGTTGCTCTTCCCGCTTTTTTGGCAAGCGGTACGCGGCGAGTTGGCCGGCGACTGAGATGGCGCTCGTCAGCGTCGTCGTGCCCTTCTACAACGAAGAGGGCAACGTACCCGAAATGATCCGGCGCACGAGCGAGGTGCTCGATCGCGTCGTACTCGAGCGGGGCGACGACTACGAGATCGTCACCGTCAACGACGGATCGCGCGACGGCACGCTGAACGCGCTGCGCGCGGCCCAGCGCGCGCAGCCGCGTCTGGTGGTCGTCGACCTCTCGCGCAATTTCGGACACCAGATCGCGGCGACCGCCGGCATGGAGACGGCGCGCGGCGATGCGGTCATCCTCATGGACGGCGACCTGCAAGATCCGCCCGAACTGATCGAACGCATGCTGGCCACCTGGCGCGAGGGCTACGACGTCGTGTACGCAACGCGGCGCGCGCGGCGCGGCGAAAGCGGCTTCAAACTCTTTACCGCGCGTTTGTTCTACCGCGTGATCCGGCGCATGACCAACGTCGACATCCCGGTCGATACCGGCGACTTCCGCTTGATGAGCCGGCGCGTGGTCGACGCGCTGGGCCAGACGCGCGAACGGCACCGTTTCCTGCGCGGACTGGTCAGTTGGGTCGGCTTCAAACAGACCGGCATCGAATACGATCGCGACGCGCGCTTCACCGGTTCGACCAAATATCCGCTCTCGAAGATGGTGCGCTTCGCCTTCGACGGCATCACCGCGTTCTCGGAGATTCCGCTGCGTTTCGCGACGTATCTCGGGTTCGTGGTCAGCGCCTTCGCGTTCGTGTATACCGCCATCGTCATCGCGCTCAAGTTCTTGGGTCAGAACGAACCCGGCTACACCTCGATGATGGTCGCCATCCTCTTTCTCGGCGGCGTGCAGTTGATCTTCATCGGCATCCTCGGAGAATACGTGGGCCGCATCTACGACCAGATCAAAGGCCGTCCGCTCTATCTGGTCTCGAGCGTCGAGCGCAGTTCGCCGGCTTCCATCTCGAAGTAAATCAAGGGGCGCTCGGGCGGCGGCTCGTCGCCGATGCTGAAGGCGGCGGCAACGCGCGGCGCGCATGCGCGATCGCCGAACACCGTGGCCAGCGTGCGCCCCGGGGCGACCGCGTCGCCCGTGCGCACGGCCACGCGAAGGCCGGCGCCGCTCCCGTCGCGCTCGCACAGTTCGCGCGCGATTTCGCCCAGCGCGACCGCGTCGATGCCGCACACGTAGCCCGAACGCGCGGCCGCAACGCTCGTGGCGGTGCGGTGCGGCGCCAAGCGCGCGGCCCAATCGGCGCGCGCGCCCTGCGCGGCGAGCATGCGCTCGAAACGCGCGAACGCTTCGCCGCCGGCCAGCGCCGTTTCCAACGCGCGACGCGCGTCGCCCGCGAACCCCCCGACGCGCAACATCTCGGCGGCGATCCGCTCGCAGACGCCGGCCAGACGCGAGTCGCGGCGCTCGCCGCGCAGATACGCGCACGCTTCCAATATCTCGAGTCCGGTTCCGACGGCGCCGCCGAGCGGCTCCTCCATATCGCTGCCGAACGCATAGGCGTGGCGCCCGAAGGCCGCGCTCAAACGCACGAGCGATTCGGCCAGCGCTCGAGCCTGCGCGAGATCGGCGAAGAGTGCGCCGCCGCCGACCTTCACGTCGAAGACGATCGCCGGCGCGCCGCCCGCGATCTTCTTGGAGACGATCGAGGCCGCGACCAAGCCGAGCGAAGCGACGGTGGCGGTCCGGTCGCGCAGGGCGTACAACCTCGCGTCGGCGGGCGCGAGTCGCGGACCGGGCGCGGCGATCGCGCAGCCGACGTCGCGAACCTGCGCCGCAAAGCGTTCGGGTGCGAGGTGCACGTCGACGCCTTCGACGGCGCGCAACTTGTCGAGCGTGCCGCCGGTGTGACCGAGCGCGCCGCCGGAAAGCTTGGCGACGCGCACGCCGCAGGCCGCGACCAGCGGCACCACGATCAGCGAGACCGCGTCGCCCACGCCGCCCGTCGAATGTTTGTCGACGCAGTTGGGCGCGGGCGGTGCGTTGGTTTCGCCGCTCTCGACCATCGCACGCGTCAGTGCCTCGGTCTCGGCGCCGTCGAGCCCGCGCACGAAACAGGCCATCAACAAGGCGGCAACTTCCGCGTCGGCAACGTGACCCGCGCCGTGCCCGGCCACGATCTCGCTCCACAGCGCGGGTTCGAGCGACTCGCCGTCGCGTTTGCGCGCGATCGCCCGGCGCATGCCGCCGCTCGATACGTCCACGCTGCTGGGTTTCCCCCAGGCCTCGCGCGAAGCCCGCGCACTGGATGCGCGCATCGAGCAGCGGCGTGCTGCGGGCCGTCCTCTGGGCCGTCATTCCCGCAGGCCCCCTGGCCGCAGGCCTCGCGGCGCGCGCCGCGCTGGCCGTCGCGCCCGCCGGCCTTGCGACCGACCTGGCCCAGCCGCTCGTGGTCGTCACCGCCTGGGGCGCCTTCGGCGGGCAGCTCTTTCTCCTGTTGGCGGCGGGCATGGCGGCGAGCGCCGCGGCGCTGGGACTGCTCTGCGTGCAGGCCGTGCGGGGCGGCGGCGATCTGGCCGCGAGCCCGCGTGGAATAGCGCTCTGCTCCGCGCTCGGCCTGGCCGCGGCGCTCTCCTGGCCCTGCGTCTTCTCGAGCGACGCGTACGCGTACGCCGCCTACGGCGACCAACTGCTGCACGGGCAGAACCCCTATCGCCCGGCGCCGCCCGCAGCGCACGACGCGTTCCTCGACGCGGCCCGTTGGCAGTGGACCCGCACGTCGTTTCCCGCCTGCGTGTACGGCCCGCTCTTCGTGGCCGCCGGGGCCCTCGCCGTCGGCGCGGGCGGCGCGCAGGTCGTGCCCGCGCTCTGGCTGCTGCGGCTGGGTGCCTGCGCGGCGTTTCTCGGCGCCGTCCTGCTGCTCGACGCGAGCCTCGCCGGCTCGCCGTTTCGCAGGCTGAAAGTGGCGCTCTTCGCGCTCAATCCGGTGGCGCTGTGGTGCGTCGCCGAAGGCCACAACGACGCGTTCGTGGTGGCCGCCGTCCTGGGCGCCGTCGTTGCGGTGCGACGCGGCAAGCCCGCCCTGGCGGCGTTTCTCGTGGGCGCGACGCCGGCCGTCAAGGCGATCGGCATCGTGGCCGGTCCGCCGTTTTGGGCGCTCCTGCGCGGTCCCACCCGCGCGCGCTTCGGCTGGACCTTTGCCGGCACCGCATGCGCGGTTGCGCTCGTGGTGGCCCCGCTCCAGTTGAGCGGGCTCGACGGCCTGGCCCGGCACGGCCGGTATGCACCGCAGTTCTCGCTCCAAGGCTTGCTCGGGCCGGTACCGGCGCTCGTCGTTGCGGCCGCGATCGCCCTGTCGGCGCTCGTCGACCTGCGCCGGGGACGGTTTGCCGGGGCGGTGCGGCTGGCGCTCGCGGGCTGGCTCGCCATTCCCAACCCCTATCCGTGGTACGGACTCTGGGTCTTGCCGCTCGCGGTCGCGGGGCCGTTGAGCTGGGAGAGCGCGGCGCTCTTCGGCGCGACGATTTCGATCGCGCTGCGTTATCTTCCCGAGGCATTTGGAGACATTTCGGGCATACCCGGGGCTCTGGTAACTTTGGGCGAACTGCTGCCCGCCGTCCTGGCTCTGCCGGCACTACGCCGGCCACCCGCGGCAGCCGCAGAGGAAGCGACCCCAACTCGATGATTTCGCTCGCCCACCTGGCCCTCGCCGCCGTGCTCGGCATCGCGCCCTCCGGGCAGGCCCCACCGTCGCCTGCGCCGGCACCGGCCGCGACGACGGCGCCGGCGGAACCGGGATCACCGCCGCCCATGGTGCCGAGCCAACCGCCGCTGCCCTCCCCGAGCGGCACACCGAGCCCCGTGACCCCAACGCCCTCGCCGAAACCGTCGGCGACGCCCGCGCCCCAGCCCACCTTCGGGTACCGTTTCTTCCCGCACGCGCAGTCGAGCCCCGACCCCACCGCGCCCCAGATCCTGTTCGTCGACCTCAACAGCCGCACGCTGCACGACTTCATCGCGATCCGCGTGCTGACCAACGACGCGGTGGTCAAAGTCGAAAACCATACCAACGGACGGAGCGACATCATTCCGCACACCGGCCCCGGAGAGTTCATCGCCGTGAGCAAGTTGCCCAAACTGCCCTTCATCGCGCGGGGCATGACCGTCGATCTGCAGTTCGTGGCCTATGCCGCCGACGGCCGGAAGACCAGCGTCAAAGTCCCGGTGAAGCTCCGCTGATGCGCGCGCTCTTCCTCGCACTGGCGCTTGCGGCGCTGCTCGGCGCGGGCACGGCCTTCGCCCAGACCGAGACCCCGGCGCCGGACGCTGCGCCGACGCCGCAGGCTACCGCCCCCGCGCCGAGCCCGACGCCGACCCCGGCGTACAAATTCGTCTGGCTGCCCACGCCCTCGCCCAACGCTCCGGCCGACCACGCACCGCAGATCCGCGAGATCGATCTGGGCGACCAGACGCTGGTCACGCCCGGCGAACTGCGCGTCCGGGTGAAGACCAGCCGCGACGTCACCTCGGTCACGGCCCGGACGCTCGGTCGTGAGATCGGCATCCCGCGCCAGGACGCGGGCGTGTTCGTGCTCAGCGGCATGGTGCCCGCGGTTCCGGCGTTCTTGAGCGGCCGCACCTTCGACGTCGACTTCGTCGCCGCGACCGACGACGGGCGCACCGCGACGGTGACCCTGCCGCTCGGTCTCCAATGACTCGGCGGCGCGGCGGGGCGCAACTCTAGCAAGCCCGCGCCGGTCACACGACAGCGCGCACCGGCGCGTCACTTTTTGCCGTTCGAGAGGTTCCGCGTATCGCTACCCTGGCCCCGACCTTGGTACGGGCGTTGCCCGCCTCGAGCCGGCCGCTCAGCGGTCTGCTCGAGCGCTTGCGCAGCCACCGCGCCGCCTTCGCGCTCACCGAGACGACGGCGTCGGCGCGGCCATACCTTTTGGCCGGGATCCAGCGCGCGCTGCGCGCGCAGACGCTCATCCTCGTCCCCACGGCCGACGTCGCGGAGCGCACCTTCGCCGACCTGACCTACTATCTCGGCGACGCCGCGGCCGACGTGACCCTGGTGCGGCCGCGCGAAGAGAGCGTCGGCGTCATCGAGAGCCCCTCGGAGCGCAGCGCGCGCATGACGCTCTTCGCCGACCTAGCCGCGGGAAAACAGGTAATCGCCGTCGCGCCGGTCGCGGCGTTGCGCCAATACGTCATCCCGCCCGAGGTGTTCGCCTCGCTCGCGTTCGAATTGCGCGCCGGGCTCGAGTTCGGGTTCGAGAGGCTGCAAGAGACGCTCTACCGCTTGGGCTACCGGCGCAGCGACGTCGTGTCGGCGGCCGGCGAATACGCGGTTCGCGGCGGCATCGTCGACGTCTGGGCCCCGGCCTCGGCCACGCCGGCGCGCGTCGAGTTTTTCGGCGACGAGATCGAGAGCATCCGCGCCTTCGACCTCGCGACGCAGCGCAGCAACGAGACGCTCGAGGTGCTCCCGGTTGCGCCTTGGACCGAGATCCCGCGCGACGAAGCGTTACGCGAGCGCGTGCTCGACGGTCTGCGCGGAACGCCCGCGACGATCTCCGCCGCGCGCGCCTATCTCGCGAGCGGCGCCGACGTTCCCGAAGCATGGCTCTCGCTGGCTTATCCCAAGCGCGCCACCTTGCTCGATTATCTCGCACCCGACGCGTTGCTCGTGCTCGAAGAGCCCGCGATGCTGGCTACGGTCGAGCGCGCGCTCGAAGACGAGCGCTCGCGCGAGGAAAACGTCCTGCTCGCGGCCGTCGAATCCGGTGAGTTGTCGGTCGACGAAGACGCGGTGGGCGAAGCGTTGCTGGCCGACGTCATCGCGCCGCACCCGCGCCTCGACGACCTGGCCCAGACGATGGCCACGTTGCGCACGCTCGTCATTCCGGGCGCGATCGAAGGCCCGTCGCCGTGGCTGCCGCGCGTGCTCGAAAGCTTCGTCCTCGAGACGCGGCCGGCCGAACACTTCGCCCGGCAACTTTCGCTCTTTTTCGAACGCACGCGCGAACTCGTGGAGGGCGGCGAAACGGTCGCGTTGATCGCCAGCGGCGCATCGCGCCTCAGCGAGATGCTGCGCGGCGTGGGCACGAACGTAGAGCGCACGCCCGCGCTGCTACACCTGCGCGAAAACGGCCCGGCCTCGTTCGTCGGCGACCGGCCGGGCATGACGCGCAGCGGCGTCGTGTTCGTCGACCAAGGCAGCATCGAAGCCGGCTTCTCGATTCCGGGTCTGCGCCTGCACGTGCTGGGCGATCGCGAGATCTTCGGCCAACCCGCGAAACGCGTCAAGCTGCGCGCCGTCAAGGAAGGCGTGCCGGTCACGCTGGCCGATCTCAAGGTNNCTCGTGCCGGTGACCCAGATGCATCAGGTCACCAAGTACGGAGCCGCCGAAGGCGCGGCGCCGCGCCTTTCGAAGATGGGCGGCGCCGATTGGGCCCGCACCAAGAGCCGCGTCTCGGAGAGCCTGGCCAAGATCGCCGAGGGGCTCGTCGACCTCTACGCCGAGCGCGAACTCGCCGCCGGTCACGCGTTCGGGCCGGATACGCCGTGGCAGGGCGAACTCGAAGAAGCCTTTCCCTACGACACCACGCCCGACCAGCAGAAGGCGATCGACGAAACCAAGAGCGACATGGAGCGCTCGCGGCCGATGGACNNGGCTGGTCTGCGGCGACGTCGGCTACGGCAAGACCGAAGTCGCCGTGCGCGCCGCATTCAAGGCGGTGGCCGATAAGCGCCAGGTGGCCGTGCTCGTGCCCACCACGCTGCTCGCGGCACAACACTACCGCACCTTCTCCACGCGTTTCGCGAGCTTTCCGCTGCGCGTCGAAGAACTTTCGCGCTTCAAGACGCGCAAGGAACAGCAGGCGACGCTCAAGGACCTCGCCGAGGGCAAGGTCGACGTCATCGTGGGCACGCACCGGCTCCTGCAAAAAGACGTGGTCTTCAAGGATCTCGGGTTGATCGTGGTCGACGAAGAGCAGCGTTTCGGCGTGATGCACAAGGAACGCCTCAAGCAGATGCGCGCGGCCGTCGACGTGCTGACGCTCTCGGCGACCCCGATTCCGCGCACCCTGCACATGTCGCTGCTGGGCGTTCGCGATCTTTCGCTCATTCAAACCGCGCCCAAAAACCGGATGTCGATCAAGACGGTCGTCGTGCCCGCCTCCGACGCGATCGTGCAGAAAGCGATCGTGCAAGAACTCGATCGCGGCGGCCAGGTCTACTATCTGCACAACCGGATCGAGTCGATCTACGGCGTGGCCCGTGCGCTCGAGAAGCTCGTGCCCAAGGCGCGCGTGGCCATCGGCCACGGTCAGATGACCGAAAGCGAACTCGAGCCGATCATGGCCGCATTCGTCGAAGGCGAGATCGACGTGCTGGTGGCCACCACGATCATCGAAAACGGCATCGACATCCCCAACGTCAACACGATCGTCGTGCACGATGCCGACAAGTTCGGCTTGGCCCAACTCTATCAATTGCGCGGTCGCGTCGGCCGTTCCAACCATCAGGCCTACGCGTATCTGCTCTATCAGCCGCACAAAGCGCTGAGCGAAGACGCCAAGGCGCGGCTCGAAGCGATCCGCGAATTCGCGCACCTGGGCAGCGGTTTGCAGATCGCCATGCGCGACCTCGAGATACGCGGCGCCGGCAACCTGCTCGGCGCGGCGCAGTCGGGCTTCATCGGCGCCGTCGGCTTCGAGACGTATTGCGAACTGCTGGCCGAGGCGATCGCGGCACGTCGCGGCCGCCAAGCCGAGGTCGCCGAACGGCGGGAAGCCGTCATCGACGTCAAGATCGACGCGTACATCCCGACCGACTACATCCCGCAAGTCTCGCAGAAGATCGGGGCCTACCAGCAATTGGCCAACGCCCGCAGTCAAGCCGAGGTCGACGAACTCGCCGCAGGCTTGCGCGATCGCTTCGGCCCGCTGCCCGAACCCCTGGAAAACCTGGTCGAAGTGACCAAACTGCGCGCCACCGCCATCGAAAAGGGCGTCACGCGGGTCGTGGTCGACGCGAGCCGGCTGACCTTGGGCGTGGGCAGCGCGTTCGAGATCGCGCCGACCGCCATCCCCAAACTCCAGTCGTTGACCAAGAACAAATTCCGCTTCGCCGACGGCCGGATTTTGGTGGATCTGCCGGACCGCAAGCCGGCCGAGCACTTGCCGCTGCTCCGGGCCCTGCTCGAGGCTCTCTAGCCGAGGTCTCATCCGGCCGGTCCGTTTCAGGCAGGAACGGCGCAACCGGTACTCCGAAAACCCTCGCGTTTGCGGGGCCGGCTGCGGCTCCGCGTATTCATGTCACAGCTGGAGTTTTTCATGTCCAACCCCTCCCGCGTCGTCGCCGGCCTTGCGACGGCTGTCCTCGGCCTGGCGTTTGCCGGATGTTCTTCCGGCGGTTCGGGCGGCGGGGACGTCGCGACCGTGAACGGCCAACCCATCTCCCGGGCCACGTTCGATGCCAAGCTCGAGGCCCTGCCGCAAGCGAAGTCGCAGCTGAGCCAACTGATCCAGCAGGCGCTGATCGATCAGTATGCCACCGACAACAAGGTCGAGATCAGCGACGCCGAGATCCAGAAAAAAGAAGACGAGATCAAAGCGAAGTATCCGGCGGGCCAGTTCGAACAGATCCTCAAAGCGCAAAACCTGACCGATGCCGACGTCAAGAAAATCTTGCGTCAGCAAGCCGTCCTCGAGAAGGCCGTGCAACCGCAGATCACGGTCACCGATGCCGACATCAAGGCCTACTTGGCGAAGAATCACACCTCGCTCGACACCACCGAGCAGGTTCACGCCAAGCACATTCTCGTGGCCGACCTCAAGACCGCGAACTCGATCGAAGCGCAACTCAAGTCGGGCGCGAAGTTCGAAGACCTCGCAGCGAAGTATTCCACCGACCCGTCGAGCAAGGCCAAGGGCGGCGATCTCGGCTTCTTCGGCCGCAATCAGATGGTCAAGCCGTTCGAGGTGGCCGCCTTCTCGCAGCCCATCGGCGTCGTCGGACCGCCGGTGAAGTCGCCGTTCGGCTACCACATCATCGAAGTGATCGAGCGCAAGCCCGCGCAGGTCGCAACGCTGGCCAACTCGCGCGACAAGATCAAGAACATCCTGACCCAGCAGCAAGAGCAGACGAAGCTGCCCGAGTTCATGCAGGGTCTGCGCCGGAAGGCCAACATCGTGATCAACGACGATTCGCTCAAGGATGCTCTCCCGCCGTTGCCGCCCGAATCGACCCCGGCAGCCTCGCCTGCAGCGGGCGCTTCACCGGCAGCAGCAGCCTCGCCCGCAGCCACGAAGTAACCTCCGCAACGATCCCGGTCCCGTAGGGAAATCCGATTCCCCGAGAAGCGTTAACGGCGCGTCTCGGGGAATCGTCGTTTTATGCCGTTAGTGCGGATCGTCGGTCTGGGCCCGGGCGACCCGGATCTGCTCACGCTCGGAAGCCTCGAAGCGCTGCGTCGCGTCGGTCGCGCGGTCACGCTTTCCGCGCCGCCCGCGCTCGCGCTCTTTCTCGAGGCCGAGGGCCTGACGGTGCTGCGCGGACGCATCCGCGACGCCGCGCTCTTCGTGCGCGGCTCGTCTGAAGAGATCGAACATTTCGTCGCCGGACTCGACGGCCGGGAGCTGGCCATCGGCGTGCTGGGCAATCCGCTTTCCGACTTCCCCGGCTTGCCCATCCTGCTGCGTGCGCTCGAACGCGAAGGCTACGACTGCGATCTCGTACCCGGCATGCCGCGCGCGACGCTCGCCGCGTCGCTCGCCATGCCGCTGGTCGACCTGCCGCCCGCGTCGGAACGGCACGACTGGAACGCGCTCGTCGAAGTGATGGCGCGTTTGCGCCGCTCGTGTCCTTGGGATCGGGAGCAGACGCACGAGTCGTTGCTGCCCTATCTCATCGAGGAAACCTACGAAGTGGTCGACGCGGTGGAGAGCAAGCACGACGGCGACCTCTGCGAAGAGCTCGGCGATCTGCTGCTGCAGATCGTCTTCCACGCGCAGTTGGCCACCGAGCGCGGCAAGTTCTCGATCGCCGACGTGGTCGATGCGCTGGCGGGCAAGATGATCCGCCGTCACCCGCACGTCTTCGGCGATCAAGAGGTCGCAAGCGTCGCCGAGGTGTGGCAGAACTGGGACCAGCTCAAGGCGCTGGAGCCCGCCGCGGCGCGGCGCCAATCGCGGCTCGACGGCATCCCCAAGGGCCTGGGCGCACTGCAACGCGCGCAGAAGATGCAGGAGAAGGCGGCGCGCGTGGGCTTCGACTGGCCCGATCTCGACGGCATCCGCGCGAAGATCGCCGAGGAGGTCTCGGAACTCGAAGAGGCGCGGCGCAGTGAGGACAAGGCCGCCATCCGCGAAGAGTTGGGCGACGTCTTCTTCACCTTCGTCAATTTGAGCCGGGCGCTCGGCGAAGACGCCGAAGGCGCGCTGCGCGCGGCCAACGAGAAGTTTTACAAGCGCTTCAGTTACATGGAGCGTCGCGCCGAGCGGGATGGGCGCAAGCTCAACGACTTGAGCCTCGACGAGCTGGAGGAACTGTGGGAGCTGGCCAAGATCCAAGCGGCGTGAGCGCCGGCGCTCCGGTGCTCATTCGTCTGCGCATGAGCGCGCACGACGCGCACTACGGCGGCGGCTTGGTCGACGGCGCCCGCGTGCTCGGCCTCTTCGGCGACGTCGCGACCGAATTGCTGATCCGCAGCGACGGCGACGAGGGACTCTTCGCCGCCTACGACTCGATCGAGTTTCTCGCGCCCGTGTACGCGGGCGACTTCATCGAAGCCGAAGGCCGCATCGTGCGCTTCGGCAATCGTTCGCGCACGATTACCTTCGAAGCGCGCAAGGTCGTGCGCGCGCGGCCGGACATCTCGCCGAGCGCGGCCGAAGTGATCGATCCGCCGCTGGTCGTCTGCCGCGCGAGCGGCACGTGCGTCGCGCCGTCACCCAGTGCGCATCGATAAGTTCCTCAAGGTCTCGCGCTTGGCGAAGCGCCGCGCGGAGGCGCACGAGGCGCTGGTCAACGGACGGATCACCCGCGCCGGCCGCGCGCTCAAACCCGGTTACGAGGTCAAAGCGGGCGACGAGTTGGTCTTACATTATGCGCGGAAGGTGCTCACCGTGCGCGTGCTGCTCGTGCCCGAGCGCGTGACGCCGGCGCTGCGCGACATACCGCTCTACGAGATCCTCGCCGAACGCAGGGAAGAACCGGCCGACTGGCTCGACGCGGCCTTACCGGAGCTGTGAGTTCGACGCTCTCCGGCGATGCCAAGGACGGCTTGGCCCGCACGCCGCCGGAGGAGCCGCACTGCCGCCGCGCCTTGCGCGATGCCTTACTCTACTATGGTTCTGCGGGGGCGGATGCGCCCTTTCGCACGCAACGCTCGTCGGTCGCACGGTTGACCTGGTCGCTGCTCGACGACCGCAAACAACATCCCATCGTCACCCGTCCGGGCAAGCGTCTGCAACGCAACACCATCTACGAAATCGACACCGGAGCGCACGCCGAACCGCCGCGTCCGCAGGCGCGCTGCGACCGGCGCATGGAGATCCGCGGCGCGTTTCTGGCCTGCGGGTCGGTCGCGGCGCCCGCGCGCGGCTACCATCTCGAATTCGTGCCGCCGAACGAGGCCGCCGCCAAGCGCTTGAGCGCCGTCCTGCGCTCCGACGGCCGTCACCCCAAAGCCGCGCCGCGCAAGGGAAGCACGGTCGTCTATTTCAAGGATATCGAAGAGATCACGCAAGTGCTGACCGCGATCGGCGCCTTCTCGACGGTGCTGCACCTCGAAGACGTGCGCGCGCTCAAGGAAACGAAGAATCGCATCCGGCGCTTGGTCAATACCGAAGCGGCCAACGTCGACCGGGCCGCCTCGGCCGCGGCGCTGCAGCGCGAGTGGATCGCGCTGTTGGCCGACGCCTACGGGTTGCGCAACCTCTCGAATCCCTTGCGCGAAATCGCCGAACTCCGCTTGTCGCATCCGACGGAGACGCTCGCCGAACTCGGGCGGCGCTGCAATCCTCCCGTCAAGAAGTCTACGGTCAACGGGCGGATCGCGGCGCTCATGCGCATCGCGCGCGGGCTGCGCGGCGTTACGGAGCCGGCCGGCTGATCAGATAGCGGGCCAACAGGTGCGCGGTCAGCGCCGAACCCGCGGGCGTCATGTGCACGTCGTCGGTGCCGAATAGCTCCTGCGGCGGCACGGCGCGTTCGGCGCGCAAGAAATCCTCGTACGTGTCGACCTGGTCCACGGGCACCGTCGCGGCCGCATCGATCATCAGCTTCGTTCCGTGCGTGTAATTGTCGGCGAGGTCCGCGGGCAGATGGCGCTGGTCGGCCACGCTTTCGCGCCCGTAGAGATTTTCCACATCGGAGACGTCGTCGGGCGCGTTGGTCCAGAGCAGCACGAGCCGCGTGCCGTTTTTCGCCAGCCGCTCGCGCAGCGCGGCGACGCGCGTCTTGAAGGTCGCAACGGCGACGTCGGTGGAGGGCGGCGTCCGGTTGGGGAAGATGCCGAAGACGATGCTGAGGCTGAGGTTGACGACGACGACGTCGACGTGCGGTTGCAAATAATTTGCCAAATAGTCTTCGAGTTGCGGGAACGTCGCCGAGTCGATGCGCACCGGGTGGCAACGCACCGGTTTCGAAAACTTGCGGGACGCATCGAGTTCGGCCTCGACGTGCGCGCAGATCGAGTCGTCGCCGAGGCTATCGTGATAGGCCCACGACGCTCCGAGGTAGAGCATCTGGTAGGCGCTCGCGTCGTACGGGGCGGCGTCGGTGAAGCCGCCCTCGGAGAGACGGAAACGGGGCAACGTCAGCGCGCGAATGCGCCGGTTGCCGGCATCGGCAACGTAGGCCGTACCATTGGCGACGGCGATGCCGCGCGGCGCATAGAAGCGCGACTCCTCGAGCGACCCGTTGCGGTAACCGGCATCGTCGACCTGACGCTCGAAGCGGCCGCCGGCGATCGTGCGCGTGAAGATGCTCGGCGCGAACGGCCGTAAGGGCAGGCGCAGATAGCGCACGTTGTTCGCACGCAGGTCGGTGAACAGAAACTCGCGATGGTCGAGTCCGGCGATGGCGCCGACGCTGCCGAACGGCAAAGACGCTTCGGCGACCGCATTCGTGGAAAACGCTTCGTCGGCGCGCGTCGCAAGGTGGTAGGCGACGACCGCACCCGGCGTGGAGGCCAGCAGCACGGCGTCGGCGCCCGGCGCGTACCCGATGCCCCAGAAACGCACGTCGGGCGTCGAGCCGAACTTGAGCGTGCCCACGGCGCCCGACGCCGAGACCGTGCGGATGCCCGCGCCGAAGTCGGCAACGTAGAGCGTGCCCTCCGGCCCGAAAACGAGCGCGCGCGGATCCTTGAATCGCGCCGTCGTCGCCGGGCCGTCGGCGACGCCGCTCTGGCCGCACGTGCCGGCGAACGTCGAGACGACGCCGCGGTCGAGTTTGCGAATGCACCAGTTCCGGTTGTCGGACACGTAGACCGCGCCGTCGGGCCCGACGGCGACGCCGTCGGGACGATAGAATTGCGCCGTTGCGGCCGGTCCGTCGCGATAGCCGCCCGGCACCGAGAGCCCGTCCGGAGCGATCGCGCCGGAGCCCGCAACGGTCTCGACCGAACCGTCCGGATGCACCGCGCGGATGCGCTGCGCCGCTTCGTCCGCGACGTACAGCGTGCCGTCGTTCGCGCGCGCGACGGCCGACGGCATCAGGAACGACGCGCTCGCCGCAGGCCCGTCGGCGATGCCCGCCTCACCGCTGCCCGCCACCGTCCAGACGGGCGTACCGCCGGGCGGCAACGCGGCGATCGCGAACGAAAGCGACAAACCTCGCAGCAGCGTCGAATCCATGGCCCGGGCTTACGCGTACTCGCGCGTTCGCCTGCCCGGACGCGCACGGCCGCGCGCCGAATGAAAGAAGGCTCCGCGCCGGGACTCGGGTAACGGATGCGCCATCCACATTTGGGAGGAACCATGCGCATCGGGATCAACGGCTTCGGCCGGATCGGCCGTAACTATCTCAAGGCGTTGCTCGAAAACCATCCGTCGATCGAAGTCGCGGCGGTCAACGATCTGACCAGTCCGGCGGAGTGCGCGCACCTCTTCAAATACGATTCGAATTACGGCACGTTTGCGGGCTCGGTCGAACACACCGCAGACTCGGTCACCATCGACGGACGCACGATCCGCGTGCTCGCCGAGCGCGATCCGGGCAAATTACCCTGGAAGGATCTCGGCGTCGACGTCGTGATCGAATCGACCGGCATCTTCACCGACGCCACCAAAGCGCGCGCGCACATCGACGGCGGCGGCGCCAAGAAAGTCATCATCTCGGCGCCGGCCAAAAACGAAGACATCACGATCGTCCTCGGCGTCAACGATGCACTGTACGATCCTCTCAAACACAACGTAATCTCTAACGCCTCGTGCACGACGAACTGTCTGGCGACGGCGGTGAAGCCGATCGTCGACACGCTGGGCTGGGTCAAGGGTTTCATGACCACCGTGCACTCGTACACGAACGATCAGAACATCCTCGACGCGCCGCACAAGGATCTGCGCCGCGCGCGCAACGCCGCGACCAACATCATCCCCACCTCGACCGGTGCGGCCAAGGCGCTGTACCTCGTGATTCCCGAGATCAAGGGCACCTTCGACGGCTTCGCCTTGCGCGTGCCGACCCCGACGGTCTCGATGGTGTATCTGGTGGTTCAGGTGAAGCGCGAGACGACGAAGGAAGAAGTCAACGCGATCATGCGTCAGGCCGCATCCGGCGAACTCAAGCGTTACGTGCAGTACAACGACGTGGATCTGGTCTCCAGCGATTTCAAGCGCTCGCCGTACAGTTCCATCTTCGACAGCTCGCTCACCGGGGCCAACGGCGACCTGATCCAGATTGCCGCCTGGTACGATAACGAGTGGGGTTACTCGTGCCGTTTGGCCGACCTCACCCAGATCGTGCTGGAGAAGCTGCCGACGGGGGTGGCTTGAGGGTTCGCTCGCGGCGCGGCCGATCGGTCGCGCGATTTTCCGCCGCCGCCGCGCTCGTCGCGGCGGCGTCCGTTTGCGCGGGCGCGGCGTCGCGTCCGCTCGGACTCGACGACTATCGCACGCTCGTGGGCATCTCGTCGCCGGCCATTTCGCCCGACGGCAAGCGTGCGGTAGTGGTCGTCTCCACCATCGAGTGGTCCGACGACCGGTATCGCCGCGAACTCGAGGAGATCGATCTCAAAACGCACGCGCGCCGCGCGCTGACGTACGGGCGCAAAGGCGTCTCCGAGCCGCGCTTCTCGCCCGACGGCACGAAACTCGCCTTCATCGCCGCCGACGGCACGGCCGACGATGCAAAGGCGCAAGTGTTCGTGATGCCGATGAGCGGCGGCGACGCGCGACCGGTCACGCACGCGCCCGAGGGCGTCGAACAATTCGCCTGGCGGCCCGACGGCGGCGCGCTGGCCTACGCCGCCACGGAAGCGCAGCCGAAGAAGACCGGCGCCGATCGTTTTCACGACGCCTTCGTGTTCACGACCGAACCGATCACGGCGCACGAGATGCCACGTCCGGCGCACCTCTTCGTGGTCTCGAGCGAGGGCGGCAAAGAAAAGCGCTTGACCGACGGCGACGAGAGCGTCGCGGCGGGCGAAGCGCAATCGACGCTTTCGTGGTCGCCCGACGGCAAGGAGATCGCCGTCACCATCACGCCCAACGCCATCCTCAACGACGCCGACCGCGGCCGGATCGAAGTGATCGACGTGGCGAGCGGCGCGCGGCGGCGCTTGACGAACCACGACGGTTTCGAATCCGAGCCGCGCTTCTCGCCCGACGGTCTGCACCTCTCGTATCTGCATTCGGCCGGCGACAACCAGGTGAACCTCACCGAAGCGTTCGTCACGATTCCCGCGGGCGGCGAGGGCACGCCGGTCTCGCGCCGCTTCGACCGCGCCGTGCACGACACCGCATGGTCGCCCGACTCGAGCACGCTGCTCTTCACCGCTGCGGATGCGACCTCGCTCGCGGTCGTGCGCGCGCCCGCCGACGGCGCCGCGCTCTCGCAACTCGATCTGGGCGACGTCGTCCCGCAGTCGCCGCTCGACGGCGCGATCGCGCGCGACGGCTCGCTCGTCTTCGTCGGCTCGACGCCGCGCCGGCCGCCGGAATTGTATCATCTCGTTTCCGGCGGCAAGCCTGAGCGCGTGAGCGACTACAACGCCGCCATCGCGGCGCTCGATCTGGCCGGCGCCGAACGCATCACCTACAAGACGTCCCTGGGACTGATCGGCGACGGCGTGTTGCTGAAGCCGCCCGGCTTCGTGCCGGGCAAGAAGTACCCGCTCGTGCTGCGCATCCACGGCGGCCCGACGTCGGCATCCCTGCTCGCCTTCGACTTTCAGGCGCAACTCCTGGCCGCGCGCGGCTGGCTCGTGCTCGAACCGAACTATCGCGGCAGCGACAACCTGGGCTACGCCTACCAGCACGCGGTGCTCTACGATCCCGACGACGGCCCGGGCAAGGACGTGATGGCCGCGGTCGATGCGGTCAAGGCCAAGGGCATCGTCGACGAGACGCGGCTGGCCGTCTCCGGCTGGTCGTATGGCGGCATCATGACCTCGTGGATGATTTCGCGCTACCACGTCTGGCGCGCGGCCGTCTCCGGCGCGTCGGTCAACGACTGGATCACCGATTACGGCACCGCCGACGATGCGGATTCCGACAAGGCCCTCTTCCACGGTTCGCCGTTCGTGGCGGGCAACGCCGCGGAATGGCGCAAGGCCTCGGCGATCTCGTACGTGCGCGACGTCAACACGCCGGTATTGATCCTCTCCGACGTGGGCGACAACCGGGACACCTTCGCCACCTCGGCCATGTACTACCACGCGTTGCGCGACAACGGCAAGGACGCGACCTTCGTGGCCTGGCCGGTCCAAGGTCACTTTCCGCACGATCCCGTGCGGACCGCGGACGTCTACGCGAGGTGGCTGGACTTCATCGCCCAACACTTCAAGTGACATGCAATTCAAGACGTTAGCCGACGTCGACGTTCGCGGTAAGCGCGTCGTCGTGCGCGAAGACCTCAACGTACCGATGAAGGCCGGCCGCATCGCCGACGATACGCGGCTGGTCGCCGCACTCGAAACGCTGCGCTACCTGCGCGACCGCGGGGCCAAGACGATCGTCGTCTCGCACCTCGGGCGGCCCGACGGCAAGGTCGTCCCGGCGCTCTCGCTGCGCCCGGTGGCCGAGGAACTCCACCGGCGCCTGGGTTCGACGGTGGCGTTCGCGCCGGATTGCGTGGGACCGGCCGCGGCCGAGGCCGTCGCCGCGCTCGAAAACGGCGACGTGCTCGTGCTCGAAAACCTGCGTTTCCATGCCGAGGAAGAAGACAACGATCCGCAGTTCGCGCAGCAACTCGCGGCCCTCGGTGACCTCTACGTCAACGACGCCTTCGGGACCGCGCACCGCGCGCACGCCTCCACCGAAGGCATCGCGCGCGACCTGCCCGCCGTCGCCGGCTTTCTGATGCAGAAAGAACTCGAAGCGCTCGGCCGGCTCACGAACGATCCGCGCCATCCCTTCGTCTGCGCGATCGGCGGCGCGAAGGTCAAGGACAAAGTCGGCGTCTTCGTCGCCTTGCTCGAACGCGTCGACGGCTTCGTGGTGGGCGGCGGCATGGCCAATACGTTTCTGGCCGCGCGCGGCGTCGACGTCGGCAGTTCGCTGCGCGACTCCGACCTCGAGCCGGCCAAACACATCATCGCGCTGGCCGACGAAAAGGGCGTGCCGATCCACCTGCCCACCGACGCGGTCGTTTCGACGGCGTTCGATGCCGACGAGAACGCGACCGTCGTACCGATCGACGCGGTCGACGGACGCATGATTCTCGATATCGGACCCGAGACCGCGCAGGCCTACGCGCTGGTCTTACGCGGCGCGCAGACGATCGTCTTCAACGGTCCGATGGGCGTCTACGAAAAGGCCGCGTACCAGAGCGGCACGCGCACCATCGGCGAAGCGATCGCCGAGGCCACGAAAGCCGGCGCGGATAGCGTCGTCGGCGGCGGCGATGCCGCGGCGGCGGCGCACGCGCTCGGCTTCGCCGATGCGATGACGCACGTCTCGACGGGCGGCGGCGCCACGCTCGAATTTCTCGAGGGCAAGACGCTGCCCGGCGTGGCCGCGCTGGAACGCGCCGCACTCGGCGCCGGCGCGTGAAAGCGTGAGCGCCGACGCGCGCCGGCCGCTGATCGCCGGCAACTGGAAGATGCACAAGACGATCGCCGAGACGCGCGCGCTCTTGCGCGAACTGCGCGCGTATCCGTTGCCCGCGGGCATCGACGTCGTGGTCGCGCCGCCGTTCACCGCACTCGTCGCGGCATCGGAAGAGTTGCACGGCACGGCGATCGGACTCGGCGCGCAGACGATGCACGAAGGCGAGCACGGCGCGTACACCGGCGAGATCAGCCCGCTCATGCTGCACGAGATCGGCGTGCGCTGGGTGATTCTCGGCCACTCCGAGCGGCGTGCGACGTGCAACGAGAGCGACGCCGGCGTCAATCGGAAAGTTCGCTCGGCGCTCGCGCACGGGCTGACGCCGATCGTCGCCGTCGGCGAGTCCGAGGGCGAGCATCGCCGCGGCGAGACGCACGCCATCGTCGTCGCCCAGACGCGCGCGGCGTTCGCGAACATCGAGCCCGACGAGGTCGCGCGCTGCGTGGTTGCCTACGAGCCGATTTGGGCGATCGGCACGGGCCTCATCGACGATCCGGCCAACGCCAACGCGGTGATCGCGGAGATCAGGGCGAGCGTGGCCGGCCTCGAACGCGCGCGCATTCTGTACGGCGGCAGCATGAAGGGTGACAACGCCGCCGCACTGATGGCGCAATCCGATATCGACGGCGGATTGATCGGCGGCGCGAGCCTCAAAGCCGAATCGTTCCTCGCGGTGATCGAAGCCGCCGCGCCGCGCGCGGGAGCGACATGACCCGAGCCAAGCGGGGCCCGCTCGTGCTGGCGATTCTCGACGGCTGGGGCACGCGCGCCGAAGCCTACGGCAACGCGATCGCCGCCGCCGACGCGCCCAATTGGCGCCGCATCCTGGCCACCTACCCGCACGCCCTGCTGTCCGCGAGCGGCGAAGACGTCGGTTTACCCAAGGGCGTGATGGGCAATAGCGAGGTCGGGCACATCAACCTCGGCAGCGGGCGCGTCGTGCCGCAAGGCGTCGTCGTGATCAACGAGTCGCTGGCCGACGGCAGCTTCGCGCGCAATCCGGTGTTGGCCGACTGCTTCGCGCACGTCGCCCGAACCGGCGGACGACTGCATCTGATGGGATTACTCTCCGACGGCCGCGTGCACTCGTCGCTCGACCACCTCTTAGCGTTGATCGACGCAAGCGCCGCGGCGGGTGCGGACATCGCGGTGCATCCCTTCGGAGACGGCCGCGACGTGCCGCCGTCGTCGATGGGCACCTATCTCGACCGCGTACAAACGCGGCTCGACGCGGTGGGTAGGCCGGCGGCGATCGCGACGTTGATGGGCCGCTTTTACGCTATGGATCGCGACAAGCGTTGGGAGCGCGTGGAAAAAGCCTATCGCGCGCTGGCCGAAGCGCACGCCGAGCACGCCTATCCGAGCGCGCGCGAAGCGCTGGCCGCCGGGTATGCGCGCGGCGAGACCGACGAGTTTCTCGTGCCCGCGATCGTCGGCGAAGCGCGCCCCGTGCGCGACGGCGACGCGGTCGTCTTCTTCAACTTCAGGCCCGACCGCGCGCGCGAGTTGACGCTGGCCTTCACGAGCGCCGACTTCAAGGAGTTCAGGACGCATCGGTACGCCGATTTCGTCTTCGCGACGATGACGCAGTACGACGAATATTTTCCCAACCCGGTGCTCTTCGGTCCGCGCCCGCAAGCCGATACGTTCGGCGAGGTCGTGGCGGCCGCGGGCCTGCGCCAACTGCGTTTGGCCGAAACCGAAAAGTACGCGCACGTGACCTATTTCTTCAACGGCGGTCGCGAGGACGTTTTCGCTAACGAAGACCGCGTGCTGATNNGAGAACGTGGCCGACCGCGCGCACGACGTGATCGTGATGAATTACGCCAACGCCGACATGGTCGGCCACACCGGCGTGATGGATGCGACCGTGTCGAGCGTCGAGACGCTCGACGTCGCGCTCGGCCGTCTGGAGCAGGCGGTGCTCGACGCCGACGGCATCTTGGCGATCACCTCCGATCACGGCAACGCCGAAGAGAAGCTCGACGCCGAGGGTAACCCGCTGACGGCGCACACCACCAATCCCGTACCGTTCGTGCTGGTCTCCCGCGCGCCGCATCTGGGCGCCCTGCGCGACGGCCGGCTGGGCGACGTGGCGACCACTTTGCTGCCGTTGCTGGGGCTCGCGGTGCCGGCCGCTATGACCGGCGCCGACTTGCTGAAACCAGCCGATTAGCGCAGCCGGCGACATCGCGCGGGCTTCCGCATTGCTGCGCAGGCACGCGGGCGGCCCGCTGCACGTTGCGGTCGTGCTCGGCAGCGGCTTGTCGCACGCGGTCACCGCGCGACTCGACGGGCCGCAGATCGGGTACTCGCGACTGGACGGCGCGCCCAACCTCATGCTGGCCGGTCATCCGGGCAGCGCACACCTGGGCACGTGGGCCGAGCGGCGCATCGTCGCGTTCGCCGGCCGACCGCATTTGTATCAAGGCTTTTCGCCGCGCGACGTCACCTATTTCGTGCGGCTCGCAGCGGCAGCAGGCGCGCACACCGTGGTCTTGACCAATGCTGCGGGCGGCATCGAACCGGAGCTGACTCCCGGCGACCTGATGTTGATCTCCGATCAGATCAACCTGACCGGCGCCTCGCCCCTGGCCGGCGGCCCGACGCCGAATCCCTTCGTCGACATGAACGGCGCGTATTCGCCGGCGTTACGCGAGCACGCCCGCACTGCGGCCGCACACTTCGGGATAACGCTGAAGGAAGGCATCTACGCCGGCGTGCGCGGGCCGCAATTCGAAACGCCCGCCGAGATCCGCATGCTGCGCAGGCTCGGCGCCGACGCCGTAGGCATGTCGACCGTGCTGGAAACGATCGCCGCGCGCACGCTCGGCCTCGACGTGCTGGGTATCAGCTTGATCGCCAACAAGACGGGCGGGCACGTCTCGCACGAGGACGTCCTGAGCGTCTCGCACGACGGCAGCGAACGCCTCTCGCAGGTACTCCGCGCACTCTAAGCGCGCGCCGGCGGCGAAACGGCGAGCGCGGCTTGGCCGAGACAGATGCCGCCGTCGTTGGTGGGCACGCGCAGGTTGAGCCATAGACGCTCGCCGAGCGCAGCGTGCAGCAACTCGACGAGTAAGGCGTTTTGGAACACGCCGCCCGACGCGACGACGCGCTCGGCCGCAAACGTCTCGCTCGCCGCGACGATCCCGGCCGCCAGAGCCGCATGAAAGGCGTAGGCGATCTGCGCGACGGGACGGCCCGCGATCCGGTCGGCAAGCACGGCCGCGAGGAGCGGACGATAATCGAACTGCCTGTCTTCGAACGGAAACAGGTACGCGGCGACGGGTACGCTGCGCCGCGCAAGATGCTCGAGCCACGTCGCCGCTTGTCCTTCGAAGGTCTGCTCGCGCGTAAAACCTGCGAGCGCGGCAACCGTATCGAAGAGCCGTCCCACGGAGGTGGTCGCGAAGGCGCGCAGTCCCGAACGCGCGAGGGTTGCGGCCTGCGCGTAGCGTTCGGGAAAGAGAAACGGCGCGCGCGCGAAGGTGTCGTCGGCCGCGAGCGCGTGCAGAAAGCCCGCGGCGGCTTGCACCGGAAAGCGCGCCGCGGCATCGCCGCCGGGCAACAGGGCGGGACGCAGGTGCGCGACGCGCTCGAAGCCGCGCGCGAGCGAACCGCGAAAGACCTCGCCGCCCCAGATCGTGCCGTCGTCGCCGTACCCGGTTCCGTCGAAGGCGAAGCCGACGACCTCGGCTTCCCACGCAGCGCGCTCGGCCAGCACGCTCGCGACGTGCGCGCGGTGATGCTGCACGCCGACATGCAGCCGCGCCGGTAACGATTGCGCGAATTGCATCGAGTGGTAGCCCGGATGCAGATCGTGCGCGACGATCAGTTCGCTCGGATCGAGCGCATACATGCGACAGAGATCGTGCACGGTCTCTTCGAACGCCTCGCGCGCCGCGAAGTGGTCGAGGTCGCCGACGTGCTGGCTCACGAAGACCGCTCCGCCGACGGAGAGCGCGATCGCGTTCTTCAGATCCGCCCCGAGTGCGAGCACCGGCGCCGTTACCGTCAGGGTCGCAACGGCTTGCGGCGCAAGGCCGCGCGCGCGGCGCAGGACCGCGACGCCTTGCGGGCCCGCGCGCACGACCGAATCGTCGAGCCGTCGCGCGATGGGCCGTTCGCCCGCGAGAAACGCGTCGGCGATACCCGCGAGCGAGGCGAACGCGTCGTCGTCGGTATAGGCGATCGGCTCGCTCGATCGATTTGCGCTGGTCAGCACGAGCACCGGCGGCGCGTCTGCCGCGAAGAGCAGATGCTGTACGGGCGCGTAGGCCAAGACGACGCCGAGATCGTCGTTGTCCGGCGCGACGCCCTCGAAGGTGCGCTTCGCGCGGGCCAACACGATCGGCCGCGCGGTCGAGGTCAGCAGCGCTTCCTCCTCAGAGCCCAATTCCACGAGCGCGTGCGCGGTAGCGAGGTCACGCACCATGAGCGCGAACGGACGTTCCTTGCGAAACTTGCGTTCGCGCAACGCGAGCACCGCGGCAGCGTTCGCGGCGTCGCACGCCAGGTGGTAACCGCCGATGCCTTTGACGGCAACGATTGCGCCCGCACGCAAGAGCGCCGCCGCGCGCGCGATCGCTTCGGTTCCGCGGGCGGTTTCGCCGCCCGCAGGCCCGGCGCTTTCGTAGAGCACGTACGTGGGACCGCACTTCGCGCAGGCGACCGGCTGCGCGTGATAGCGGCGGTCGGCCGGATCGTCGTATTCGCGCCGGCACGCGGCGCAGAGTTCCCACGCGCGCATCGTGGTGTTCGGGCGATCGTAGGGCAGATCGAGGATGATGCCGTAGCGCGGCCCGCAATCCGTGCAGTTGATGTACGGGTACGCGGCGCGCCTATCGGTCGGAGCGAAGAGTTCGCGCACGCACGCGGCGCAAACCGCGAGATCGGGCGAGATGCGCGTGACCGGCGGCGCCGCGCGCACGCTCTCGCGAATCGCAAACGTCGCGTGTCCTTCGCGCTCGGCGGGCTCGAGGGCGATCGATGCTATCTGCGCCGCGGCGGGCGCCTCACGTTCGAGGGCGGCGAGAAATTCGTCCAGTTGCGCCTCCGCCGCCTCCGCATGCAGGTGCACGCCGTCGCCCGCGTTGAGCACCCAACCGGTGACGCCGTAACGTCCTGCGATACGGTAGACGAAGGGCCGAAACCCGACGCCCTGCACGATGCCGGTAACGCGGACGCGAAGCGCCTTCACCCCGGTCCGACGTAGCAGCCGCGGCCGCGCACGCCCGTCTGGACGATGCGGCCGTCTTCCACGAGCACGGGCACGAGCGACGAACCTCCCGTCAAGGCCAGCAGCCGCGCGCGCGCGGCAGGGTCGGCGTCGACGTCGTACTCGACGAAGTCGCGGCCGTCGTCGTCGAGTTCGTCGCGCAACTCGGCGCAAAACTCGCAGCTGCGGCTAACGTACAGCTCGGTCAGCAAATGCGTGGCAGCGGATCGCCGACGAGCATGTCGATGACCCGCGTTCCTCCGAAGCTGCTCACTCCCAAGACGCGCGCTCGCGGCTCGGTGCGCACCTCGCCGATGCACGTCGCGCGCTCGCCGCCGGGCATCGCGCGCAACGTTGCGAGCGCCGCGTCCTCCGCTCCGGGCGCGACGACGGCCAGAAATTGGCCTTCGTTGGCGATGTGCAGCACGTCGAGACCCAAGAGTTCGCAGGCCCCGCGCACCATGTCGTTCACCGGCAACGCTTCTTCGAAGAGCGCGATGCCGTATGGGCTGCCGTCGATCAACTCGTTGAGCGCGGTGGCGACGCCGCCGCGCGTGGGATCGCGCATCCAGCGAATATCGGCAGCGCAGAGTTCGAGCAGCGCTTCGACGTAAGGCCAGACGCTGCGCGTATCCGAACGCAGATCGGCTTCGAGCGCGAGTTCGCCGCGTGCGAGCAAGATCGTGATGCCGTGATCGCCGATGGGTCCCGAGAGCAGCACCCGATCGCCCGGTCGGATCGATTCCGGATCGAGCCGCACGCGCGCATCGACCGTGCCGATGCCGAAGGTCGACACGTACATCCCGTCGGCCATGCCGTGTTCGACGACCTTGGTGTCGCCGCCCACGATCGGCACGCCGGCGCGGCCGGCCGCGGTCGCCATCGCGGCGATCTCGCGCTCGAGCACCGCGACGTCGAGACCGGCTTCGAGGATGAACGTGGCCATCAGGGCCAGCGGTTTTGCACCCGACACCGCGAGATCGTTGAGCGTGCCGTTGACCGCCAGTTCGCCGATCGAGCCGCCCGGAAACTGCAGCGGCTTGACCACGAAACCGTCGGCGGTCGTCGCGAGCGTCGCGCCGCCGAACGGCAGGCGCGCGGCATCGGCCATCGCGTCGAGAACCGGGTTGGCGAAGTGCGGCGCGATCAGCCCGTCGATCAGGCGCCGCGAGGCTTTGCCGCCCGCGCCGTGAGCCATCTCGATCTGCGTGTCGCGAAAGCGCCGCTTCGCGGGCCCTCGGGCGCTCTGCGCGGTGGCCAGGGACATATCGGTATCTCCTCGCCAAACCTTATCGCCCAACGCGGAAAAGTCCGCCTGCCCGGTTCAATCGACGCGATAGCACCCTGTCGCATCGACGGCGACGCGGCGACCGCCGATCGCCAGCGTTCGCACCCGGTGTTGCCAGGCGGCGATGACGGTGATAAAAGCCGGTTTGACGCGTGCGAGCAGAGCCCGCGCGCGTTGCGAGATCGAGACGAGGTCGCGCGGCCAGGGCGGATGGTCGGGCGGCAAGCGCGAGCCCGTCTCGAGGTCGAGATCGAAGGCGAGCGGCGGCACCGCTTGCGCGGCGAGCGCGGCGGTAAATGCCGGATCTTGCGCGGCGAGCGGCGAGGCATCACGCTCGACCGATGCGCTCACCGGACCACCGTCGCGCGCAAACGCGCCAGCGCGCCCGCGTGCAGTTGGCACGCGCGCTGCGGCGAGATGTGCAGCCGACGGCCGATCGCATGCAGCGACAGGTCGCCGTAATAGTGCAATCCGAGCACGAGGCGCTGACGCGAGGGAAGCCGGCGAATTGCAGCGGCCAGCGCCGCACGGTCGAGCGAGTCGAGCGCAAGGCGCGCGGGTTCGCCGCTCCAGTCGAGCAGCGCGAGCCCGTCGCGTTCGGTTGCCGGCACGTCGGTCGAGAGCGTCGCCATGCGGTACGCGACCGCGTGCGCGTCGCGCAAGCGCGCATCGTCGCGTTCCATTTCCTGCCGCGACGGTAACCGGCCGAGTTCTTGGGCGAGTTCGAAGCGCTTGCGCTCGGCCTCGCGAAGCCTGCGCCGGGTCCGTTCGGAGAGCGGATCGATGCGGCGCAAACCGTTGAGCATCGAACCGAGGATCAAACGGCGCGCGTACGTCTCCAAGCGCGTCCCGCGCGCCGCATCGAAACTGTCCACGGCACGCACCGCGCCGAGGCAGCCGTCGCCGACCAGGTCGTCGATTTCGACCGCCGGCACCACCCGTTTAACGCGCCGGGCGAGACGGCGCACCAGCGGAAAGAGTTCGCGGATCGCCGCTTCCCGCTCGCTCGCGTTCGTCACGTCGTTCATCGCGTCGCCCGCTCGGACGAACGCGCGATGCCGGCAGCGAGCGCGCCGGTCACGATCTCGCCGTAGAACCCGAGCGAATCTGCCAGCGGCTTCAACGCGCTCGCGAAGAGCAGCGCTTCGAATTGCACCGCGACCTCGCGCTCGTCGCGACGTGGGCCGGGCGCCACGACGTGCGTCGCGCCCGCGCCGAGGGGTTCGGTGGGTCTCATGGCGGCTCGCGCTCCTTTGCGGTCTCGCAGGGAACACGAGCGTAGGGTGCGGATGTTGCCGCGACGTCAACGCGACGTTGCGCCGAGATGTAGCCAGGCGCGAAGGAGCGCCGCGTGCGTTACGCGTCGATGATCGCGTCGAAGTCCAGCGTGAGACCTGCCGGTGGCACCCCGAATTCCTCGACCCGGCGCGTCCGGGGATCGATCGCGACGGAGTATGCCGATCCGGACTCAATATACGCGGCCGCCTTCTCGACGATCGTCGCGAACGAGTCACACGGAGAACAGACCTCGATGGCAACGTCGGGACTCAGCGGCCAAAAACCGGAACGCTGCTCGGGCGTCAGCGTCTCGATGCGGGCCTGGCTCACCCAAGACGCATCGGGCGACTTCACGATCAGGTCTCCGTCCAGTTTGAAGCCGGCACTCGAGCTAAACGCCTTGCCTCCAACCTTCTTCGCATAAGCGTAGAGTTGAGCGAAAGCCTCGCCCTCCTTGGCCGCACCGTTGGTGGACGTCGGGCTCACGATAACGCTGCCGTCACGCTCGCGCTCGAACTGATAGCCGGGATTCTCCTTCGAGACGCGGACCAGATCGTCGTCGGTGACCAGGACGAGCGGGGTCTTGAGCGACACGGACATACGGCCATGTTCGACGCGCACGAGCGGCGTTCCAGCACCCTCGGCGCTCACCCGCGGTGCAAATTGTTCGCGATGCGCAGCATCTCGTCGGAAGCTTGCACGGCCTTGGCGTTGGCCTCGTAGGCTCGTTGCGCGGTGAGTATCTCGATCATCGAAGCGTAAATCGAGACGTTGGCGTGTTCGAGCGCCCCGAAGGCGAGTGCCGGGCCGTGGGGCCCACCGGGCGCGACCATCCGCGGCTTACCCGCGAGCGGCGTCGCGGCGAACAGCGCGGAGCCCAACGGCTGCAGGCGTTCGGGCGCGTCGAACTGCGCGAGTTCGATACGTCCGAGCGTGCGCGACGCGTTGCCCGGCAGGCGCGCGACGACCGTGCCGTTCGGCCGCACGTCGAGCGCGACCGCGTCGGCCGGAATTCGGATCCCGTGGAGCCGCCAGCCTTCCGCGTCGCGCAGCGAGCCGTCGGCCGCGCGCGAAAATGCGCCGGCGCGCGTGTATGCCGTCGCGCCGTCGCGCTCGACGCGAAAGAAGCCCGCGCCCTCGATGGCCAAATCGCACGGGCCGCCGCTCTTCTCGAGTTTGCCCTGTTCGAACGAACGCAGCAGCCCAGCGGGCGCCGTACCCAAGCCGTCGCCGAGCGCCGCGAAGGTAGCGGTCGCGCGTTTGAAACCGGCGACGTCGGCGTTGGCCAAATTGTCGGCGACGGTGTCGAGGGTTTGCTGTTGCGCGGCCATGCCCGTCGCGGCCGCGTAGAGCGCGCGGTTCACCCGCTCACCTTGGCCAACTCGTTGACCGCCTTGGCGCGCGTGTCGTCGATCGCGGAGAGCGTTTTCTGCGCGCTCTCGAAGGCGCGCTGCGCGGCGAGCACGTCGACCATCTCGCGCACCGCGTCGACGTTCGGCCGTTCGAGAAATCCGCTGCGCAGCGAGGTTCCCGGCGCGAGCCGGAGTTGTTCGACGGCTTTGCCCGACGCATCGCGCACCACGCCGCGTGCATCGACGGCGTCGGCCCAGCCGGCGCGCACGACGCCGCGCAGCCCCAGCAACGCCCGGCCACGTTCGTCGCGTAAGACGCCTTCGCCATCGGCCACAAACGAGGCGGAACGTTCCGACTCGATGGCGCCGCCCGTCCCGCGCACCGAGAACGCGCCGTTTCCGGCCACAGCTACATCCCAGCTACGGCCCGTGCGTTCGAGCGGGCCCGGCTTCGTGTCGGCCGCCGAGGAGACGCTCAGGCCCTCCGGGCCCAGGTGAACCCGCGCGACGGAGCGCCGGAAGCCGGCCGTGCTCGATACGTTGGCGAGGTTGGAGGCCGAGATCTCGAGCCGCGCCCGCGCCGCGTGCATCGCCTGGGCCATCAGTTGGATTCCGTCCATGACGCGAAGCCTACGGAATCTTCATTGCCGAAACGTTGCCCCAATCTGGCGGAACTTCGGCGCGAAGCGCCAAACGCAAAGCGCGACCGGCTCCCCGCTCAATGCCCTCGAGGAATTCGCATGGCTCGAATCCAGCCGCTCAGCGACGAGCAAGCACCGCCCGACGTCCGGGCGGAGTTCGACGCGCAGATCAGCGCACACGGTCGCGTGACGAACATGAAACGCACGCTCGGTCATTCGCTGCCCGCCTTCCAAGCGCTGATGACCTGGTATCCGCTCCGCGACGAGGTCGCGCAATTTCTCGGCGACCGCGCGACCTATCTCTTCGCCCACGCCATCTCCGTGGCCAACGACTGTCTGATCTGTTCGACCTTCTTTCGCCGCATCTTCATCGAGAACGGCGAGAACCCCGACGACCTCGTGCTCGGCGAACTCGACGAAACGCTGATCGCCTTCGGGCGCGCGCTGACGCGCGACGCGCACGGCGTCTCCGACCAACTCTACGGCGAGTTGCGCAAGCACTGTAGCGACGCGCAGATCGTGACCCTGACCGCCTTCGGCGCCATCATGATCGCGACCAACATTTTCAACGACGCGTTGCGCGTGGATCTCGACGAGGTTCTCTACGAATTTCGCGCACCCAGCCACGCCGGGGCGACGTAGTCGCCGGCGTGGAGCGGGAATTCGAGAACAAGGTCGCCTTCATCACGGGAGCGGCGCACGGCCAAGGCCGGGCGACCGCCCTGGCCCTGGCCCGGCGCGGCGCACGCATCGCCGCCTTCGATGTCGCCAAACCGTTGGCTTATCCCGAGTACGCGATGGGCTCCAACGCCGAACTCGAAACGCTGGCCGCCGAATGCGCCGCCGCCGGTAGCGAATGCGTCGCGTTCCAAGGCGACGTGCGCGACGCCGCGGCCGTCGAAGCGGCCGTCGCGGCGACGCTCGAGCGTTTCGGCCGGATCGACATCCTCTTCAACAACGCGGGCATCTGCGCGTACGGACTGGCCCACGAACTGAGCGAAGACGCTTGGGACGCCATGCTCGACATCAACCTCAAAGGTGCGTGGCTGGTCTCGAAATACGTCATTCCCGCAATGATCGCGCAGCGCTCCGGCGTGATCCTCAACAACTCGTCGATCGCGGGCTTGCGCGGCATGAACCGCCTGAGCCATTATGCCGCATCGAAGTGGGGCCTGACCGGGCTGACCAAATCGCTCGCGCTCGAACTCGCGCAATACGGCATCCGCGCGATCTCGATCCATCCGACCGGCGTCAACACGCCGATGAACGACGGTTTGGCGGCGATCGAGGGCGCGACGCCGCTGGAGATCGCGGAGCGTTCCGCGGGCAATCTGTTACCCGTGCCCTGGATCGAACCGGAGGACGTGGCCGAAGCCGTCGTCTATCTGGCCTCGGAGCGCGCCCGCTTCATCACGGGCTCGGAGTTCGTGATCGACGCCGGGCTCTTGACCCGCTGACTACGAGAAGGTAAACGGCAGGCGCGGACCTTCGAGATAGTATGTGATGCCGAGCGCCGAGCCCGCGGCCGCCGCGTCGGCGAGCGTCGCGCGCAGCGTCTCTTCGCCGCCCTCGTCGAGCAGATAGGCCACGCTGCCGAGGGCACCGCGCGTGGTCGGCCGTTGTAAGGCGCGGACGGCGCCCGCGTTCGCGGCGCACGCCTTCCAGAGCGCCTGCACCGCGCTCGCGATGGGCGGCGGCGCTTTGGGCACCGGCACGCGACTCGAGCGCGCGGCCCGCGCGCTCACGCGCAAGAGGTACGACTCGACGGCCGGCGCGGGATGCGGCCCGAAGAACGCGTGCAGCACGTATTCTTTTTTCCCGGCCAAGCGCACGAGCAGGCGCGACCAGCGCACGGACGCGGCGCGGATCGCCTGTTCGAGCGCCTCGGAGCTGCCGTAGACGCTCAACAGGCGCGCGGGCACGACGGGCGCGTGCGCGCTGGCGCGCTCGACGGCCAGTTCGTGAATGCGCGCCTCGGTGCGGAGCCAATTCGCGTCGCCGCGCCGGCGTTCGAGCTGATCCCCGGCATAGGTCTCCCGGTCGGCAAAACCGACGAGCAGCGCCAAACGGCCGCAGCGAATCGCTTGGACGCGGCGGCCTTCGATGCTGAAGCGGCGGCCGGCGAGTTCGGGACCCGCAAACGCATAGAGCAAGACCGCGCGGCCGGCCGGATAGACGCGCGCCGCCGACGACGCGCCGCCGCTCTTGCTCACGATCGCCTATGCGTCGGCGTAGGCGGCGGAGGAACCGTTGAGCGGCGGCGTCACGTTGGTTTCCTGCGCGGTGCTCGCCTCCGCGGGCCCGGTGGGCAAGAGCGGCGTCGACGACGCCTCGGGACGCTCGAGCAGCGAGAGATGCGTCATCAACAGGCTGCGCAATTCGCTCTTGGCCTTCTCGGCGTTCTCGATCGCGCGCTGGCATTCGCGCCGCGCCTCGTTGAGGCGCTCGCCGTACCCCGCGACCTCGCGCTCGACCGCGACGCGCGCCTCGGCGCGGATCAGGTCGGCCTCTTTGTGCGCGGACGCCTTGACTTCGTCGGCGGTGCGCTGCGCGAGCAGTAACGTGTTGTGCAGCGACTCTTCCATCGCCTTGAAGTGGCTGATCCGCTCGCGCAGTTCGCCGATCTGCGCTTCGAGCGCGGCGCGCGCGGTCGCTTCGTCTTCGAGCGTCTCGATGATCTCGTCGAGAAACTGATCGACGTCGGAGGGATCGTAGCCTTGCAGCTTCTTCTTGAACGACTTGTGCTGGATGTCGACGACGGTGATCTTGCTCATGCATGTCCCCGGTCGGCCATGAAGTCGAGCCCGGAATCACGGCCCAAGGTATCGCGCAAGCCTTGGACGTTGACCGCCACGCCCGGCGGCACGACGAGGTACATCGCCTCCGCGAGCTTTTGCATTTTGCCTTCCATCGTGTAGGCCACGCCCGAGGTGAAGTCGACGACGCGCTGCAGCAAGCCGCGGTCGAGGCCGAGCATGTTGACGATCACCACTTGGCGACTGCGCAACGCATCGGCGATCTCCGAGACGTCACCGAACGACTTGGGCGCAAACACCGTCACCTCGGCGCCCGTGCGACGCGGATCGCGATTGGTGAAGTTGACGACGTTGGGTCGCTGCGGCGGCGCGTCGTCGGGCAGCGCCTCTTCTTCGTCGTCCTCGCGCAGGGCGAAGAACGATCCGATCCTGTGCAGGACGCCCACCTTAGCCCCTTGCCGGTCTTCGTCCCGGCCCTCGTCTTCGCTCGTAACTTCCCGGTCGCTCATGCTCGTGCTCCGAATAAAGCTGTGCCGATGCGTAACATCGTGGAACCGGCGGCTAGCGCCTCGCGCCAGTCCCCCGACATTCCTAGTGAGAGCGTCGTGCCGCCGACGCGCTCGAAGGCGCGTGCGGCGGTCGCGAAGGCGTCTTTGGTCACGTTGGGGTCCTCCGTGATGGGCCCGATCGCCATGACGCCGTCGACCTCGAGACCTTCGTCTTCGCGAAGGCGGCGAGCCAGCTCGGGCGCTTCCTCCGGAACGACGCCGAAGCGGTCGGCCGGCGAGATATTGATCTGGAGCAGCGCGCGAACGCGCTTGCCGAGTTTCTCTTGCGCGCGGGCGATCGCGACGCCGGCATCGAGCCGGTCGATCGATTGGACCACGTCGAACGTTTCCACGATCGCCTTNNTGCAGATAGTTTTCGCCGATGTCGTTCAAGCCCGCGGCGAGCGCTTCGCGCACCGTTTCGAGCGACTGTCGCTTGGTCACGCCCACGAGCACGACGCCGTGCGGATCCCGGCCGAGCGAGCGCGCCGCTTCAGCGATCGACTCGCGCATCCCCTCGATGCGCTCCGCGACCGAACTCGGAGCGCCTGCGGGCGATACTCCGATTTCGAGCTTCATTAAGGTGGGGACTTCCTGCGGGCGCGAGGGTTTCCCTCGCACCTCGGTCCGCCCGGACTAGATCCGGGCGTCGGGAACGAAGGAGGGCGCAACGTCGGTGCGGCGCCCGCGGCGCGCGGCCGCAACGGCCAGCAGTATGCCGATGAGGATCATGGGCAGCGCGAGCAGTTGGCCGCCGGTGAGCGGCCCGACCGCGAGGTCGGTCTGGCGCCAAATTTCGGCCAGCGAGCGGGTCACACCGTAGAGCGCGAACCAGGTCCAGGCCACCACGCCGTCCGGCGGCTTACGCCGGTAGACGAGCAGAATGATCGGCAGCACCGCAATGTCGAGCAGCGACTCGAAAATCTGCGAGGGATAGCGATAGCCCTCGGCCGAGGGAAACTTCATGCACCACGGGTGGTCGGGCACGCACACGTTGCCGACCAGTTCGTCGTTGATGAAATTCACGATGCGCGTCAAGGCGAGGCCCACCGGCAGCATGACCACCACTTCGTCGGCCAGCACGCTGAAGGTCAGGCCGCGATGCTTGCGCACGAANNTTCCAGACGGCGATGACGTTGATCAGGCTGGCCGGCATGTTGCCGAAGTAGAGCGCCGCATCGTGCTTGGTCACGATGTCGGCGATCACGAAGAAGGTGCGCCCGCCCACGAGCACGCCGATCAGGGCGTAGACCAGGAAGTCGGTGACCTGGTCGGTGGTCAGCCCGAGGCGGCGCCGCCCGGCGGGGCGTGCCAGCCAGAGGCCTACCGCGATGAAGCCCGCCAGATACGAGAGGCCGTACCAATGCACGGCGACCGGGCCCAAATGAATTGCGACCGGATCGATGTTCGGATATGTGAACCAGTGTTGCACCAGCGCTCCGATTGCGGGAACCAGGCCCGGCTGCCCTGCCGGAGCCACAGGCCCACGGCTCGCCGCGTCGTAGAAGGCGGGTTGGAATGCAGCCGCACCTCACGATCAACGTCCTGACGGCGTTCCTGGCAGGACTCGTCTCCTTCATTTCGCCCTGCGTCTTGCCGCTGGTGCCTTCCTATCTCTCGTTCCTGACCGGAACGAGCCTGGAAGATCTCAAGGTCGAGACCTCGGCCGCGGCCAAGGCGCGCGTGCTCAGCCACGCGCTGGCGTTCATCTGCGGCTTCACCTTCATCTTCATCCTGATCGGGCTCTCGGCCAGCGCGATCGGCGGCGTCTTCGCCAACAACAAGGATACGATCGCGCGCATCGGCGGGGCGATCATCATCATCCTCGGCCTCAACATGATGGGCCTCTTCAAGATTCCGGCCCTGATGATGGACAAGCGCTTCCACCTGCAGCCCCGCAAGCAGTCGCTGTTCGTCTCGTTCCTGGTGGGCCTGGGCTTTGCGGCGGGCTGGTCGCCCTGCATTGGCCCGATCCTCTCGGGCATCATCCTGCTGGCCGCGCAAGAGCACATCGGACAGGCGGCCTTCCTGCTCTTCATGTACTCGATGGGCCTGGCCGTGCCGTTCCTGATCACCGCCGCCGCGATCACCCAGTCGCTGGGCGCGCTCAACCGGATCAAGCGCTATCTGCCGGTCATCGAGGCCACCTCGGGCGCGATCCTGGTCGCAACCGGCCTCGTGCTGGTGACCGGCTCGTTCACGCGCGTCGCGGGTTTCTTCTACCAGTACGTCAAACCGCCAAGCCTCTGATGCCCTTTTTCGTGCTGATCGCGGCCGTCCTCACGATCGCGCTCGACCAGTTCACCAAGCACATCGTCGTCACGACGTTCGCGCCCGGCGAGAGCCGGATCTTCATCCCGCATTTCATCTACTGGACCTACGTCCAGAATCACGCGGGCGCGTTCGGGCTCTTCGGCACGCAGCCGTGGCTGCTCGTGATCATGGCCCTGATCGTGCTCGTGCTCTTCTGGGTGGGCTTCCGCGATGCGGCGGCGCATTCGCGCACGATCTCGATCGCCTTCGGCGCGATCGCCGGCGGCGCGATCGGCAACGTCATCGACCGTTTCCATTACGGCTACGTGGTCGACTTCATCGACTTCCGTTGGTGGCCGGTGTTCAACGCGGCCGACTCGTGCATTACGCTCGGCGTCTTCGCGCTGATCGTCACGACGTTTCTCAGGGACCGCGCCGCGCGCGCGGTGGCGTGAGCGCCGCCCCGGCGACGCACGTCGTCGCCCCCGAGGAAGCCGGGCTGCGCATCGACGTGGTGATCGCGCGGGCCGGCGGCGCTTCGCGGGCGATCGTGGCCGACGCGATCGGACGCGGCGACGTCACGCTCAACGGCGCCGCCGTCAAACGCAGCACGGCGGTCGAAGAAGGCGACGTGCTCGCCTTCGCGCTCACGCCGCGCGAAGAGCTCGTGGCCACGCCGCAAGCGATTCCGCTCGACATCGTCTACGAAGACGACGACGTGCTGATCGTCAACAAACCCGCGGGCATGGTCACGCACCCGGCGCACGGCGCCCGCGACGGCACGCTGGTCAACGCGCTCGCGGCGCACGTTGCCGGACTCCCCGGCGACGCACTCCGGCCGGGTTTGATCCATCGGCTCGACCGCGACACCTCCGGCTTGCTCGCGGTCGCCAAGAACGACCGTTCCCTGCGCATCTTGGGCAAGGCTATGATGCGCCGCGCGATCGAACGCGAATATCTCGGCCTCGTGCTCAACGTGCCCGAACAGCCCGAGGGCACGATCGAGGGCGCCATCGGCCGTGACGAGCACAACCGCTTGAAGTACGCGATCCGCGCGGAAGGCCGGCCGGCGGTGACGCATTACGCGCTGCGCGAAACGCTGCGCGGCGCGAGCGAACTCAGCTTCCGGTTGGAGACGGGCCGCACGCACCAGATCCGCGTGCACATGGCCGCGTTCGGGTTGCCCATCGTCAACGATCCGATCTACGGCCGCCGCGACCCGCGCGTGGAACTGCCGGGCCAGGCGCTGCACGCCTGGCGCCTGCGTTTCCGCCATCCCTCGACCGGCGAGCCGCTGTCGTTCGAAGCCGAGCCGCCCGCGGCGTACGTCGCCGCTCGGGAGGCGCTCCGCGCGTGAGCCCCGGCGCCTTCGCGCTGCGGGCCACCGACGGCGGCGCGCGCCGCGGCACGCTGACGCTGGCGCACGGGCCGGTCGAGACGCCCGCGTTCATGCCGGTCGGCACCGCGGCCACCGTCAAGGGCCTCACGCCTGCCGACCTGCGCGAACTCGGCGCGCAGATCGTCCTGAGCAATACGTATCATCTCTGGCTGCGGCCGGGTCTGGCCACGATCGAGGCGGCCGGAGGCCTGCACGCCTTCATGCGCTGGGACCGTCCGATCCTGACCGACAGCGGCGGCTTTCAAGTGTTCTCGCTCGAATCGCGGCGCGCGCTCGACGACGCGGGCGTGCGCTTCCGTTCGCACCTCGACGGCAGCGAGCACGAGTTCACGCCCGAGAACGTGGTCGCATTTCAAGAAGCGCTCGGCGTGGACGTGGCCATGGCGCTGGACGTGTGCGTGAAATTGCCCGCCTCCCCGGACGAGATTGCGGAATCCGTGCGGCGCACGACGCTCTGGGCGCAGCGCTCGGCCGACGCGCGGCGGCGCGCCGAAACACTGCTCTTCGGCATCGTGCAAGGCGGCCTCGACGAACGCGAACGCGAGCGCAGCGCGAGCGATCTGTTGGCGCTCGATTTACCGGGATACGCGATCGGCGGCCTCTCGGTCGGCGAATCGCGCGACGACATGGAACGCATGGCCCGCTTCACGGCGGCACTCTTGCCCGGGCACAAACCGCGCTATCTGATGGGCGTCGGCACCGTGCGCGACCTGCTGGTGGCGGTGGACGCGGGCGTCGACATGTTCGATTGCGTCTATCCCACCCGCTGCGGCCGCAACGGGCGCGCGCTGACGCGCACGGGCGACCTCAACATTCGCAACGCCGTCTTCGCTCGCGATCAACGTCCGCTCGAGGAAGGCTGCGATTGCGCGACCTGCGCGACCTACACGCGGGCCTACGTCTCGCATCTCTTCCGCGCCGACGAGATGCTCGGCCCGCGCCTGCTCTCGTACCACAACCTGCGCGTGCTGCTGCGCCTGATGCAAGACGCCCGGGCAGCCATCGAGCAACGCCGCTGGGCGGCCTTCCGCGACGGGGTCCTCGCCGGGCTCGCACCGGCGCGCGAGGGAATCGCGGAACCGGGGCTCAATCTCGCGGCCAATCCGGACGAACAGAACGATACCTGACCGGTAAGGAGTGAAGACGTGGACGCAGCGCCGCAGCGGGCATTTTGGCTCGACGGACGCATCGTTTCGGCGGCGGACGCGCAGGCCGCGCCGCTGAGCCACGGCTTGCATTACGGCACCTCGATCTTCGAGGGCATCCGGGCGTACGCGACGCCGCACGGCGTCGCCGTCTTCCGGCTCGACGATCATCTGCGCCGCTTTCTGAACGGCGCCGCGCACTACGGCATGAAGGTCGACTACAGTCTGGAGCAACTGCACGCCGCCTGCCTCGAAACGTTGCGCGCGAGCGGACTCGCCGAAGCCTATCTGCGGCCGCTGGCCTATTTCGGCGACGAGACCGTGGCCCTGCAGCCGCGCTTTCGCTGCTCCACGCGCGTGATGGTCGTTGCGCTGCCGTTCCCGCCCCTCGCGGGCGACGCGCCGGGTTTTCGGGCGACGATCTCGCCCGTGCAGAAGTTCTCGTCGCGCGCGCTGCCGTCCACGGTGAAGGCCGGCGGGCACTATACGAACTCGGTGCTCGCGCTGCACGACGCGATCGGGCGCGGCTTCGACGAAGCGATTCTGCTCAACGAGCGCGGCGACGTGGCCGAGGGTTCGGGCGAGAACATCTTCATCGTGCAACGCGGCACGTTGCGCACGAACGACGCGTCGGCCGACGTACTCTACGGCATCACGCGCGACTCGGTGCTGCAGATCGCCGGCGACGAGGGCATCCCCATCGAGATCGGTCCGATCTCACTCGACGCGCTGCTCGGCGCCGACGAAGCCTTCTTCACCGGCACGGCCGCCGAAGTGATTCCGATTCTCAGCGTCGACGACCGGCTCTATTCCGACGACCGCCCGATCACGACGCGTTTGCGCGAGCGCTACACGCGCGCAGTGCGCGGCGGCGACGCCAAGTTCGACGGCGTCTGGCTGACCTATCTCGACGCGGCTCAGCCGGCTACGGCGTAGACCTCCTCATCGGCGAGCGCCGCACGCACGGCGCGGACGCGAGCGGCGATGCGCGCGAACGTCGCGGGATCGATCGCCTGCGCGGCATCGCTCTTGGAGCGATCGGGATCCGGATGCACCTCGACGATCGCACCGTCGAGACCGGCCGCGGCTGCCGCCAGCACGAGCGGTTCGACCAGCGAACGGCGGCCGGTCGCGTGCGAGGGGTCGAGGATCACGGGCAAATGCGTCAGTTCCTTGAGGCGCAGCGCGCCGCCCAAGTCGCACACGTTACGCGTGTTCGTATCGAAGCCGCGGATGCCGCGCTCGCACAGCACGACGTTCTCGTTACCTTCGAGCAACACGTATTCGGCCGCGCCGAGCAGTTCGTCGAGCGACGCGGCCGGGCCGCGCTTGAGCAAGATCGGCAGTCCCGTCTTCGCAGCGGCGCGCAGCAAGGGCACATTCTGCATGTTGCGCGCGCCGATTTGGATCATGTCGACGCGGCTTGCGACCAACGGCACCTGCGTTTCCGAGAGCGCCTCGACGACCGTCGGTAACCCATGACGCCGCGCTGCCGCCGCGATCAGCGGCAGCGCGGCGTCCCCCAGCCCCTGGAAATCGTACGGCGANNGCGCTCGCGACGGCCTCCATCTGGACCTCGTCCTCGATCGAGCATGGCCCGCCGACGAGCGTAAAGCCGCCGCCACCGAAGCGTGCGGAGCCGGCGGTGACGGTTCGGTTCGTGCTGTGGTGGCCTTGGGCGAGCATGGACGGAGTCGACATGTGATCCTCGTGCGGACGGTTGGTACGAAGGGGAAGAAAACGAAGAAACCACCCCGGTGAGGGTGGCTTCTGCGAACTTGCGAGTCGTGGATTCGCGCGCGCGTCTACCTCACCGGCATGGATTCATGCGGAGTAAAGTACCAATACCAGGCGGCGGCGGCGTGAAGCGACATCTGCGCGCACCATAGCACCGTCGGGTGAGGCCTGTCAAGTTCAACGCGCACCGGACTTGCCCGGCACGATGTGCGTGGGGATCCCTGCGAAGAGCGGGCTGTCGCATTGCCAGAGCAAGAAGCTGAACTCGTCGGTCAGGAGCGCGACCTCTTGCGCGCGCGACGCTGCGAGCAGCCCATGGCCCGCATCGTAATCGACGCGTAACAGGACGGGCCGGCCCGAGGCCGACGCTGCCTGCAGGCGCGCGACGAACTTCGCCGGCTGCCAGGGCGCGACGCGGGGATCGTTGATCCCGGTGACGGCCATGACCGCCGGATAGTTGCGTCCGTTGACGATGTGCTGGTACGCATCCATCGCGTAGACGGATTTGAAGCCGTCGGGCGTTTTCGAGGAGCCGAACTCGGGCACGTTGGCGGCGCCGTTGGGGTCGGCGACCTCGGTGCGCAGTTCGTCGGTCAAACCCACCACGTCGAGCGCGCCGGCGAACAGTTCGGGGTGCTGGGTGATCGCGCCGCCGACCATGATGCCGCCGGCGCTCGTGCCCTCGATCGCGAGGTGCGCGGAGGTGGTGTACTTGTTGGCGATGAGGTAGCGCGCGGCCGCGATCGCGTCGTCGATCGTGTGCTGTTTGGTCGGACCCTTGCCGGCTTGGTGCCAAGCTTCGCCGAACTCACCGCCGCCGCGAACGTGCGCGACGGCCCAGATGCCGCCTTGATCGAGCCACGCAAAACTCGCGCCGAGAAAGTATGGATCGATGTCGAACCCGTACGCACCGTACGCTTCGAGATAGGCCGGATTGCTGCCGTCGAGCTTGGTGCCGCGGCGCATCACGATCGAGACGGGCACGAGCGTGCCGTCGGCACTGCGCGCCTTCACCTCGATGGACGCGTAGCGCGAGGTGTCGATGTCGGGCGCTTTGCGAAGGCCGGTGTTGGCGATCTCGCCGTTGGCCGCGAGCGCGTAAATCAGCGACGGTTTCGTCCAGGAAACCAGATCGAAGACCGCGCCCGAAGCTAACGGATCGGTGACGAACGCCTGCAGCGTTCCGGCGAAGGGTAATGCGATCGAGGTGACGGCGCCCGGTGGCCCGTGGCTCGCAAACGGCAACTTCCGCAGACTTGCCAAGCCGCCGAGAATGCCGCGCACGTAGAGTCCGTCGGATGCAACGGAAATCTGCTGGATCACGACTTCGCTCGGCGGGACGGCAACGGCAGCATTGGCCGCGGTCGCGCCGCTCTGTTCGAGATCGAGCGCGAGCACTGCATAGCGTGAAGCGCCCTTGTGCGAAAGCAAGTAGAGCGTCGAGCCCTTGACGTCGAAGGAAACGACGTCGTCGTCCACATCGGCGACCTTGCGCCACGGAATCTGCCCGCCGGCCACGACTGCGGCAGCCGGAGCGACGTAAATCGTCTGCTCGTTCTGCACGCCGTGCGCGATCACGCCGAACGCGTACGGTGCCGCGGGCGAAATCGTTACGGCGGGAAAGTCGGTCGGCACGAACGGCACGTTCGGATCGACGCCGATGCCGAACACCGCGACATCGGCGCCCGTGCCGCCCAACGTGTGCCGAAACACGAGCGAACGGAGTTCTCGATCGTTCTCCGTCTCGCCGGGCTGGAGCAACGGAAGCTGGTTGTAGAATAGCGTCTTGCCGTCGGCCGACCACGCCGTCGCGCCTTGCCACGTGCGCGGGAAATCCTCGGGCAAGACCGTCGCCGTCGCAGTATCGAGGATGCGCGTGTGCGTCTCGGTTTCCGCGCCGCCGGGCACGAGGCCCACGGCAACGTACCGGCCGTCGGGCGAGGGCAGCACGCCCGAGATCGAGAGATGCGCCTTCGAACCCGTCGCTTTGCCGAACGCGTCGGGATCGAGCAACAGACGCGGCTTGCCGTCGGCGCCGCGCAGCATGAGCCGCGCGTCGTTTGCGCTTGGGGGGCGCTCGACGTAGAAGATCGTGCCGGCGACGCTGGCCACCACGTTGACGCTCGCACCGGCATCGGCCAAACGGGCGATGTCGCGCCGCAACGTCTCGCGGCCCGGCCCTAATTTCGACAGAACGGCGTTGGTGTAGTTCGCCTGCTCGCGGAAGTACGTCTGCACCTCCGGCGATTTCAGATGCTCGAAGTACTGGTACGGGTCGACCAGTTTTTTCCCGAAGTAATCGTTGGTCACCGGGCGGACGGGCGCTGCGGGCGGAGGCGCGGGCCAGGCGACCGCGAGCGCGGCGGCGACGGCGGCAAACGTTCTCAAGATCGGCATGGCGCTCAATTAGGACCAAACGGGCCGACGACCTTGCCCGAGTTACGCTTAACGCGTCTCCAGAATCGACGTGGTATAGCCGGTTTCGTGTAACTTCGCCACGATGCGTTCGAGGTCGCTCGGCGAACGCGTCTCGACGGTGACGTCGAGTTCGGCCTTTTTCGAGGGCACCTCGAGCGAGAGGCGCTGGTGCGCCACGTCGAGGATGTTCGCGCCGGAATCGCCCAAGATTTGCGCGACTTCGGCCAACACGCCGGGCTTGTCGTCGATCGTCACGCGCATGCGGACCACGCGCCCTTCGCGCAGGCGATGCCGCACGATCACGTTGGCCAAGAGGCCGGTATCGATGTTGCCGCCGCAGAGCACGATGCCGACGTTGCGGCCGCGAAAGCGTCCGGCGTGCTGCAGCAGTGCGGCGACGCCCGCCGCGCCCGCGCCTTCGGCGAGCAGCTTTTCGTCTTCGAGCAGCAGATGGATCGCGAATTCGATCGACTCTTCGGAAACGAGGATTACCTCGCCCACGTATTCGCGCAGGATCGCAAGCGGAATCTCACCGATCGATTTCACCGCGATGCCTTCCGCGATCGTGAGCGCGCCGTGGACGGGTTCGAGCCCCGTCAAGATGCGATAGAGCGTGGGATATTGCTCGGTTTGCACGCCCACGATCTCGATCGAAGGCTTCAGGTGCTTCGCGGCGACCGCGACGCCGGAGATCAAGCCGCCGCCGCCGACCGGCACGAGCAGCACGTCGAGTTCCGGAACGGCGCGCAGAAACTCGAGACCCGTCGTGCCCTGTCCGGCGACGATGCGCTCGTCGTCGTAGGGATGCACGAGGGTCAGGTCTTCGTTTGCGGCGATCTCACCCGCCCGCACGCCGGCGTCGGCCAGGCCCTCGCCCGAGAGCACGATCCTGGCGCCGAAATGCTCGGTGCGGCGAACCTTCGTGAAGGGCGTGGTTTCGGGCATCACGATCGTCGTCGGCACGCCGAGGCGCGTGCCTTGGTAGGCCACCGCCTGCGCGTGGTTGCCGGCCGACATGGCGATCACGCCTTTGGCCCGTTCCGCGGCGCTCAACTGCAGCATCCGGTTGGCCGCGCCGCGGTCCTTGAACGAGCCCGTGCGCTGGCGCGTCTCGAGCTTGAGCCAGACGCGCGCGCCCGTGCGCTCCTCGAGCGAAGCGGCCTCGGCCACCGGCGTCTGCACGACGTAAGCCTCGATGCGCTCGGCAGCGGCGGTGACGTCCTCGAAACTGACCGGTAGTCGCATCCAGGCAAGCATACGACGCCGCAGGTGCCGGGCTCCCGCGCACAGGACCGCACGGGTAATGGAGACGCTGTCGCTCGAGGTGCGGACGCTCGAACCAACGGAAGTCGATGACGCGATGCACGTGCTCGCGCTGGCCTATGGCGCGAGCGCCACGCAAGGCTCGCGTGCGGGCATGCAGGCCACGCCGCAGGCGTGGCTCATCGCACGCCGCAACGGGGATGCCGCGGGCGTCGTCACCTCCAACATCTACGGCCGCGCGGCCTACGTCGCGATGCTCGCCGTCTCGCCCACGCACCGGCGCAACGGCGTTGCAACAAAGTTGATGCAGACGTTGCTCGGGCGACTCGAAGCCCGCGGCGTGTCGAGCGTGCTGCTCGACGCCACGGCCGAGGCGGAAGCGCTGTATCGCAGCCTGGGTTTCGTCGAGATCGATCGCACGCGCGTGTATGCGCGCGCGGCACCGCTGCCTGCGGGCGATTCACGTCCGGACGTCGCGAGCGGCGCACTCGCCCGCGCCTTGCGTCTCGACGCGCTCGTGAGCGGTTGCGACCGCAGCAACGCACTGCGTGGGTTTGCGCTCGCGCCGTATGCCCTGGTACTCGCCGAAGACGACGGTTACGCGCTCGCCCGGGGTCCGGTCCTCGGGCCGTTTGGGGCAGCGGATCCGGCCACCGCGCAACGGCTGCTCACGCGGGTCTTGCGCAAACGCCCGCACGTCGATCGCGCCTTTCTGCCGCTTTCGAATCCCCACGCCGCCGGGCTCTTCGAAGCGCACGGCTTCCACTGCGCGCGCACGCTGGCGCACATGGCTTTCGGCGAACCCTCGCCCTTCCGCCGCGATCGCATCTATAGCCAAGCCAGCCTCGGCCACGGCTAGCGGCAAATCGGCGGCTAGGCCAGTTCGCGCACGATGTGCGCGCAGGGCGCGCAGAGCAGCGGGTGCACCGGATCTTCGCCCAGCGGCAACGTCTTCCAGCAGCGCGAACACTTGCCGCCTTCGGCCGCCGAGAGCGTGACGCGCGGCGGGTCGTTCGCGCCGAGCGACGGATCGGCGGCGAGGTGCGCGGCCGAGACGATCAGCGCTTCGCGCAGGTTGTCGCCGAGCGCGCGCAGGCCGGGCTCCTGCGCTTCGGAGGCGCGCACGTGCGCCTGCAACTGGAAGTCGCGCACGCCTTCGCTGCCCGCGACTTCTGCGCGTAGGGCTTTGAGCGTGGACCAACGCGCGAGTTCGGCGGCTTCGAAGGTTCCGCGCTCGCTGCCGCGCGGCAGGTCGAGATCGAAGACCGAGAGCGCATCGCCGCGCAGCCGTTCCGGAACGGCCTGCCAGGCCTCTTCGGCGGTGAACGAGAGCAACGGCGCGAGCAGCGCGCACAGCGAGCGCAGGATGGTGAAGAGCGCGGACTGCGCGCTGCGCCGGCGCGCGCCGTTGCGTTCGCCCGAGTACATCGGATCCTTGAGCACGTCGATGTAGAAGCCGGAGAGGTCTTCGCCGTCGTAGGCCACGAGCGCCAAGTAGACGTCGTGCAGGCGATACTCTTCGTAGGCCTTGACGATCCGGTGCGCCACGTCGTCGAGTTTGGCCAGCGCCAACTGATCCAGCGGCTCCATCTTCTCGCGCGGCACGAGTTCTTCGGGCGTGAGATCGTCGATGAGGCCGAGCAGCATGCGCAGGCGATAGCGCAAGTTCTTGTACACGCCGCCGACCGCTTCGAGCAGGGTCTTGCCCACGCGCATGTCGGCTTGGAATTCGACCGATGCCGTCCAGAGGCGCAACACGTCGGCGCCCCAGGTGTTCATCGCGTCGACCGCGCCGAGATAGTTGCCCGCCGACTTGTGCATGGCGCGACCTTCCGCGTCGACGACCCAGCCCGTCGACACGACCGACTTGAACGGTGCGGCGCCGAAGGTCGCGACCGCGGTGATCAAATTGCTGCGGAACCAGCCCCGATATTGATCGCTGCCCTCCAAATAGAGGTCGGCGGGCCAATGCAGGCCCTCGCGCTTCTTGAGCACCGCGCGGTGCGTCACGCCCGACTCGAACCAGATGTCGACGATGTTGAACTCTTTGCCGAACCGCGTGCCGCGGCACTTGGGGCAGGTCAGATGTTCCGGCAAGAACGTNNGGAACACGCGCGCGACGATGCGCGCGACGTCGGGATCGAGGAACGATTCGTTGCAGTCGCGGCAGACCAGCGCCGGGATCGGCGTGCCCCAGGTGCGCTGGCGCGAGATGCACCACTCCGGATGGTTCTCGAGCATCTGCAGCATGCGGCTCTCACCCCACGCCGGAAACCACGAGATGTCCGGAACCTTCTCCTCGCAGCGTTTGCGTAAGCGATTGACGTCCATGGCGATGAACCATTGCGAGGTGGCGCGGAAGATGACCGGGTTCTTGCAGCGCCAGCAATGCGGATACGAATGGTCGTACTCTTCGCGCGCGAAGAGCGCGCCGCTCGCCGCCAGGTCGGCCACGATCGTCGCGTTGGCATCGAAGATCGGCAGCCCGGCGTACGGTCCGGCTTCCTTCGTGAAGATGCCGCCCGCGTCGACCGGATTGAGGATCGGCAACCCGAAACGCACGCCGGTGTCGAAGTCGTCGGCACCGTGACCGGGGGCCGTGTGCACGGCGCCCGTACCCGTATCGAGTTCCACGTAGTCGGCGCCGACCAGCAACGAGTCGCGGTCGAGAAACGGATGCCGCACCGCCGCGCCGACGAGTTCGGTACCCTTCGCGCCGCCGAGCCGTTCGGCCGGCGGACCGTCCGCGCGCGCGAACACGTTCTCGGCAAGCGCGTCGGCCAGCAGCAGCAGTTCGTCGCCGCGACGGTACACGCCGTAGTCGGCTTCGGGCTTCAGGGCGATGGCGACGTTGGCAGGCAAGGTCCAGGGCGTCGTCGTCCAGATCAAGACCGAGAGCGGCAGATCGTCGCCCGCCTGGGCGTGCGCGCGGCGCAGCAGTTCGGCGCGTTGCGCGCCGTCGGCCTGAAAGCGCACGTAGATCGAGGGCGAAACGCGATCCTTGTATTCGATCTCGGCGTCGGCCAGGGCCGTCTCGTCGCGAATGCACCAGAGCGTCGAGCGCAGACCCTTGTAGAGCTGCTTCTCTTGCGCGAGATCGGCGAGCGTCTCGACGATCGTCGCCTCGAATTCCTTATCGATCGTGCGATACGGATGATCGTAATCGCCGAGCACGCCCATGCGCAAAAAACTGTCGCGCTGGATGTCGAGATAACGCAACGCGTGCGCGCGGCACTTCTCGCGCAGTTCGATCGGATCGATGTCTTTGAAGTTGAGCTTGAGGTCCTTGAGCGTCGCGAACTCGATCGGCAGTCCGTGCATGTCCCAGCCGGGCACGAACTTCGCGTAGCGGCCCTCGAGCAGGTGCACCTTGACGAAGATGTCCTTGAGCACGCGATTGAGGAACGTGCCCATGTGGGCCTCGCCGTTGGCGTACGGCGGCCCATCGTGGAGGATCCACGGCGGGTGGCCCGCGTTGCGCGCCAGGCGGCGCTCGTAGACGCCCCGCTCCTTCCACCAGGCTACGCGCTCGGGCTCCCGCTTGGCCAACTCCGCGCGCATCGGGAACGCGGTCTTGGGCAGGTTCAGCGTGGCGCGGTAGTCGGTATCCAGCGTCTCATTCGGCATCGAACCTGCGAGGTTCTCGCACCTGGGCGCGGGCTCCTTACCGAGCGGCGGTCTTCAGGGCGCCAGCATCCGGGCCAGAGCGTCGAAATTGCGCGCGGCATCCGCGCGCATCCGCACGGTTCGCGCTTGCAAATCGGCGGCGAGTTCCTCGCGCCGCGCCCAGAGCGCGTCGGTAGCGTCCGCGACGGCCCCGCGTTCGGGTGCGCGTCCGCCGGGCGACCAGAGTGCGGGCAACGGATATCCGAGGTCGCGGCACAGCGCGTCGACCTTCGGGTCGTAGGCCACGGCGAGAAACGGCACGCCGAAGCGGGCCGCGAGGATCAGCGCGTGCAGGCGCACGCCGATCACGACCGTGGCCCGCGCGATGGCCGAGGCGATCGCATCCAGCCCCTCGAGCGAGACCAGCGTCGGCTTCGAACTGCACTTGCGGATCACGACGGTCGCCGCCTCGGCGTCGGCCTGACCGCCGAAGGGCACGAACGCGGCGCGCACGCCGTGACGGTCGGCCAAGGCATCGACCGCGGCCGCGATCGTTGCGGCGGCCTCTTCGAAACGCGCGGTCTTGCGTACCGCCACGATCGCGAGCGGCGCGTCGCCGGCATCGAGCCCGGCCACGCCGAGATCGAGCGCCGGTTCGGGCAGATCGTAGAGAAACACCGGATCCGCCGTCCGCTCCACGCTCACGCCCGGCAGCAGCGAGGCCAGCAATTCGCGGGAGCGTTCGTCACGCACGGTTGCAGCCGTGACGCCCGCGCAGAAACGCTTGACCGTCTGCTTGCCCCAATAGTCGAGCGGCCCGATCGATTGCGCGAAAATCATCGTCTTCTTGCCGGCCTGGATGCCGCTGCGTATGATGCCCGCGTAATAGAGTAAGCTCTTGAGGCTCGTGGTATTTTGTAAGAGTCCGCCGCCGCCGGAAAGGACCACGTCGCACCGCTCGATCGACTTCGCGACCGCGCGCAAGTCCATGCGCGGCGTGGCCTCGACGCCGTACTCGTGCGCGGTCACTTCGGGTGCGGCCGAGAGCACGTCGATGCCGGCGAGCGGATAGCGCGTTTTGAGGCCGCTGACGATCAGCGCCAAGAGCGCCTCGTCGCCGAGGTTGCCGAAACCGTAGTATCCGCTGATCAGGAAACGCACGGCGCCGCCTTCCGGCGGATCAGGCCGCGCGCGAGCGGCGCAAGGCGCCCGCCCGCGAGGCGAAGGCGCGGTAGATCCAGATCAGGATCGCCCCGACGAAGACGCCGAGCACCGCCCCGTTGACCGTACGCAGCAGCGAGATCAAAAGCGGCGTATGCAGATGCGAGAACGTGTCGACCACATCGGCCGTGCCGATTGCCGCCGCGATCGCGAACAACCAGCCGAAGAGCCTGCGCTGATCGATGCGCAGCGCAGGCAGCAGCATCAGCAACGGAACGCCGATCAGGAATTCCTTGAAGCGCGGACGCACGCCGAGCACCGCGGTGAGATCCGAACGCAGGCTCAACTCGAAGGTCGAGGGCGTGATGTCGCTCTGGTTGCCGCTGCGCGAGAGGATCAGGAAGGCCGCGCCCGCGAGCAGCACGAGGAGCGCCAGTTGATAGACGCGTACGGGCGCGAGCGCGCTCTGCTCCGGCCCCGGCGGCTCGTTGCCAAAGCGCCGGGTGTAGACGTAGAGCACGAAGGCCAAGAGCGGCGGCACCGCGAGCACGAGCTTCACGCCGCTGAAGCGGTCGATCTCCTGCATCATCAGCGGCACCGAGAGCAGCCCGACGACCACGAGCGCGCCGAGCAAGGCGAAGAGGTAGGCCACCCCCGCCGTGCGCAAGCCCGCGGCCAAGGCGGCGCCGTACGAACGCGGATACGCCCCGGTAAAGGCGCGCGGAATCGCCACGAAACCCATCGTGGCGAAGGCGATGCCGCCCGTGAGCGCGAGCACCTTGCGCACCAGCAGATCGTGGTGCGCAAGGTAGCCGAGCGCCACCAGCACGATGTCGGCGGCGAAGAGCGCGTAGGCGATCGGCGCGCGCCGAATGCCGAACGCCTCGAAGAGCAGAAGCAAGATCGCCGGCACCGCCAGCGACGCGAGCGCGATGAAGAACGGATTGACGTCGAACTTGGGCAGCGGCGTCGCGCGGCCCAGCTTGAAGCCGCGCGCNNACGACGCGCACGTTGCGCTCGCGGACGCCCAAGAGGTAGCGCGCGATCACGGTTTCGAAGTCGAGCTTGTCGAGCTCCGTCTTGGAGATCGCTTGCACGCGCACCGTCTTGTCGATCGCGAGCGTAGCCAGGCCGTCGTTGCCCTTCTGTACCTGGGTCTTGTCGTACGTCTCGATCGAGCCGAAGTTGATGCCCGTGCGCTGCAGCGCGTCGGCCGTGTCGGCGAGGTGATCCGGATAGCCCAGCACCTCGTTGCGCGTGCCGAAAAACACGATCGTGCTCGTCTTGGGTCCGAATTCAGAGAAGATCCGGTCGATCTGCGCGCCGTCGAGCCGCTCGTCGTTTTGCACGCGTGGAACCAGCAGCAGGCCGAGCTTGCGCGTCAGCGCGACCGTCTTGGCCGGCAGCCCGAGGCCGAGCGCGTTGAAGAAATCGATCTGGGAGCGCACGGCGAGAATCGTCGGGCTGCCCGCATGCAAAATCCGCACCGCCTTGGGACCCAAGTGCAACGCGATCGCCGCTTTGTAGCGCGCGACCTCACCCGGGTCGTAGATCAGCAGATAGAGTTCGTCGGAGCGCAGTCCGCCGCTTCGGGAGAGTTTCGCGAGCGTCGGTTCGGTCAGCGGCGCGAGGCGCGCTTGTGCGATCAATTGCGCGCCCGGCAGCAAGACGGCGCCAGTGCCGCTGTTGATGGTGGAGCCGAGTTCTTCGGAGACCGCGAGCGAGGTGAGGCCCGCCCGGCGCAGCGCGATCAACAGTTGCTCTTCGTCGTAACCGTACGAGCGCGCGAGCGCCGAGAAGTCGGGATAGTCCATGGCCAGCTCGACGCGACGCGCGTTGCGCTCGTGGTGCACGCGCACGACCGCGACGTATAACGAAGCCAGCAGGCCCGCAACGAGCGCGATCGTGAGGATCAGCCGGTAGCGGCGGGGTGCGCTCATCGAACCGAGCGTAGCGCTTCTCGCAGCGCCGCGTTCACGGGTTCGGGCCGATCCAGTTGCAGATAGTGTCCTCCGTCGATGCGCACGTAGGTGAAGCGCGAACCCAAGCGTTGGGCGAGCGTCGCGTTCAGTTCGGGAAAGCGGGGACGCTGCCGCGCGACCGAACCTTCGAGCAGCGTCACCGGTTGCGACAACTCGCGCGCAAAAGCCCTGTTCGGGAAGCCCGTCGGCCCTTCGAACGCTTCGTACATCATCTTCGGATACTCCACCGGGACCTGCGTTCTTTGCTCGAGCCAGGCCCGTTCCATCGCGTCGTCGTCTTCGAAGGCGGCGCGGAAGAAGCTGCGGGCGAGCGCACGTCCGGCCACACCGTCGCGCTGCAGCGAGCGCACGAGCGGCGAGACGGCGAAGCGCGCGACGCCCGCCAAGAGTCCCGCCGCGTGCCGGCCCCCGTCGGGCGCGTAGACCGGCTCGATCAGGAAGAGGCCCGCGACATCGGCCGGTCGTTCGGCGGCAAGGGCGAGGGCCAGGAGGCCGCCCATGGAGTGCCCGGCGACCAGTGGCGGGCCGCTCTCGCTTTGCACGACCGCCAGCGCCTCGTTCGCATCGACGAAGTAGTCGCCGAGCCCGGCATCGCCGACCCGCGCGGCCAGACCGTGACCGCGCGCCTCCCAGCGGTACAGCCGGGCCTCACGCTCGAGCGCCTGCGCCTGCGGCGCCCACGACCAGGCCGCCCCGCCCACGCCGTGGAGAAGGAGGACCGGCGGACCATCCGCTGAGCCCGAGACATGCAGCGCGCCTCCCGAAGCGAGGCGCACGATAGACCGACCTTGACGCACCGGGCGGGGTTCGGTATGCTCTGTGAACTTCACTCTCAGGTACCCTGGTGGATCGCTTGTCGCTCACTCACCCAGCGCACGCGGATCGCACCGAGTTCGACCGGAACGAGGTCCGCATCGCCCTGTTGGGTTGCGGAACGGTCGGCAGCGGCGTCGCGATCCTGCTCCTCGATTCGGCGTCGTCGATTTCGGCACGGAGCGGTGCGCCCTATTCGCTCGAAGCGATCGCCGTTCGCGAGGCCGAGAAGCCGCGCGCGCGAGAGATCGCGCGCGAACTGCTGACCGACGATCCACAGCGCCTGGTGGCCGATCCCGCGATCGACGTGGTGATCGAGTGCATCGGCGGCACCGGTGAGGCCGCGCACCTCGTCGAGGCGGCGCTGCGCAACGGCAAACACGTGGTCACCGCCAACAAAGACTTGGTCGCCACCCGCGGGCCCGAATTGCGCGCGCTCGCCGCGGCCAACGGCGTGACCATCGCCTACGAAGCCGCCGTGGGCGGCGCGATTCCCATCGTGCGCACGATTTCCGAATCGCTCGCGGGAGAAGACATTCTGGAGGTCGGCGGCGTGCTCAACGGCACGACCAACTTCATCCTCTCCGAGATGTTCGCAGGCTCCACGTATGCCGCGGCGCTGGCGCGCGCGCAGGCACTCGGATTCGCCGAGAGCGACCCGACGAACGACGTCGAGGGCGTCGACGCCGCGCACAAACTGGCCATCCTCGCGCAACTCGCCTTCCGGCGCGCGCTGCACACCGCGCAGATCCCGCGTTTGGGCATCACCAAATTGCGCCCCGACGACATCACGCTGGCCAAGCGCTTGGGCTACGCGTTGAAACTGATCGCGGCCGCGCGCAGCGATGCGTCGCTGGTCACGCCTGCGTTCGTCGCGCGCACGCATCCGTTTGCGCAGCCCGTCGGGCCGCAAAACTGCATCAGGGTCACCGGCCGCAGCTCGGGCTCGTTGACCTTTGCTGGAACCGGCGCGGGTAGCGCGCCGACCGCATCCGCCGTGATCGGCGACGTGGTCGCGGTGCTGCGCAGAATAGCCGCCGGTCGACACGTCGGCAGCGACGCGAGCAGCGCGAGCCTCGCGCCGCTCGGCCCCGGCCTAGAACCGTCCATTGCGCTGCGTCGAGTCGTGCGGCTCGAATCGTTGCGCGACGCCCGGCCCGCGCACGCAGCGCTGGCCGAAGCCGGATATGCCGCCGAAGCGATCGACGGCGTGCCGGCCATTCTCACCGAGCGACTCGACGGCGCACGTGCGGCGCGCTTGTCGGAATTGCTCGCATCCCACCATATCGCCGCACCGAGCGTCATTCCGTTGTGGGAAGACGCCTCCGAAGGAGCCTGATGTCCGACCAGCCGCTGCACCCCGACACGATCGCGATCCACGGCGCGTTTTCCGGCGACCCGGCGACCAAGTCGCGCGCCGTACCGATCTATCAGACGACCTCGTACTCGTTCGACGACGCCGACCACGCGGCGCGACTCTTCGCGCTGCAAGAGTTCGGTAACATCTACACCCGCATCATGAACCCCACGACCGACGTGCTCGAGCAGCGCATCGCGCAACTCGAAGGCGGCGTCGGCGCGCTCGGTCTCGCGAGCGGCCAGGCCGCCACGATCTTCTCGATTCTCAACTTGGCGCGCTCGGGCGATCACATCGTCAGTTCGGCCTCACTCTACGGCGGCACGTATAGCGCGTTCGTGCACACGCTGCCGAAGTTCGGCATCGACGTCACGCTGGTCGATCCGGCCAAGCCCGAGAATTTCACGGCGGCGATCAAGCCCAACACCAAGGCGATCTTCGCCGAGACCATCGGCAATCCGAAGGTCGACGTGCTCGACATCGAGGCCGTAGCCAAGGTGGCGCACGATAACGGCATCCCGCTGATCGTCGACAACACGCTGGCCACGCCGTATCTGCTGCGTCCGCTCGAGTACGGCGCTAACGTGATCGTGCACTCGGCCACCAAGTTCATCGGCGGCCACGGCACCTCGATCGGCGGGCTGCTGGTCGACGGCGGCAACTTCGATTGGGCGGCCTCGGGCAAATTCCCCGACTTCACCGAACCCGACGCGTCGTATCACGGCGTGCGCTACACCGCCTCGTTCGGCAATCTCGCNNTACATCATCAAGGCCCGCGTGCAACTCTTGCGCGACATAGGCGCGGCACTCTCGCCGTTCAACTCGTGGATGTTTCTCCAGGGTCTCGAGACGCTCGGTCTACGCATCGAGCGGCACTCGAAAAACGCGCTCGAAGTGGCCAAATGGCTCCAGCAGCAACCCGACGTCGTCTGGGTCTCGTATCCCGGGCTGCCCGAACACCACTCCTATGCGCGCGCACAGAAGTATCTGCCGCACGGCCAAGGTTCGATCCTCACCTTCGGCATCAAGGGCGGAGCGGCCGCAGCGAAGACCTTCATTGATAACTTGAAGCTCTTCTCGCTGCTGGCCAACGTGGGCGACGCGAAGTCGCTCGTGATCCATCCCTCGACCACGACGCACCAACAGCTCAACGTGGTGCAGCAAATCGAATCGGGCGTCACCGAAGACATGATCCGGCTCTCGATCGGCATCGAGGACATCCGCGACATCAAGGCCGACCTCGAACGCGGACTCGCCGCGGCCCATAGCGCGACCACGCCGCGCGAACCGGCCGGCGTTTAACACCGCGTTGGCCCAAGGCGTCACGGCGCCGCAACCCACGGTCGAGCACGACGTCCACCTCGGGCCGTTCGTGCTCGACTCGGGGGTCACGTTACCCGACGTGGTCCAGCGGGTCAGCATCTACGGGACGCCGCGCGCCGACGGCGCAAACGTGGCGCTAGTCAACCACGCGCTGACCGGCACGAGTCGCGTTGCGGACTGGTGGGGCGAGATCGCGGGCCCGGGCAAACTGCTCGATACCAATGCCCTGGCGGTGGTGGGCGTCAACGCGCTCGGCAGTTGCTACGGCTCGTCGGGCGCGGGCGAACTCGTGTCGGTGCGCGACATCGTGCGCGCCCAACGCGCCGCCTTCGACGCGCTCGGCATCGGGCGATTTGCGGTGATCGCGGGCGGTTCGCTCGGCGGCATGCAAGCCATCGAGTGGGCGATGCAGGCGCCCGAGCGCGTCGGCCACGTCGTCGCGATCGGCGCGTACGATCACTTTTCGGCGATGGGCATCGCGCTCAACGCGGTGGCCCGCGAAGCGATCGCGATTGCGGCCGACCCGGCCGACGGCGTCGCGCTCGCGCGCAAGATCGCGATGCTGACGTACAAGAGCGAAACGCTCTTCGCCGAACGGCACGGCCGCAAGTTCGACCGTAAGGGCGGCGACCCAAATCGCGACGCGACCCACCGATTCGATATCGAAGGCTATCTCGATTACCAAGGCGCGCTCTTCGCCAAACGTATGGAACCGAAAGCATACATGACGTTGACGCGCGCGATGGATCTCTTCGACACGCGCGACCGCGTGCTCCAGCGTCCGTATCCGGCGTTCACCTTCGTCGGCATCTCCAGCGACTGGCTGTTCCTGCCCGAATACGTCCGCGCGAGCGCGCGCCGCTTCTCCGACGCCGGCGCCAACAGCGCCTATCTCGAACTCGTCTCGAATCACGGCCACGACGCCTTCCTCGCCGATCCCGCCCGCCTGCGGTCGCTCGTGGCACCGCGCCTCGCGCCGGTCTACGCCGCGCTGGCAACGCCGACGGTGTAAGCTCTTCGAGGTTTGGTCCGACAACGCGGCCGGACTCCTTCGCGGCCTCAGCTCACCTTAGCGTAATCAGATCGATCGCGGCAGGTTCGCCCGGCGTCGCAGATGCCTCTTCGCCGTCGCCGTTCGAGCGCGGCGGGGTCGGCGCCGAACCGCTTGCCGCAACGAGCACCGCCGCGAGCGCGACGATGCCGACCATGTTCGCGATTATCGTGAAGTGGTCGGAGACGTCCATGGCCATCGGTGGGGTTGCCGCGCCTCCGAAGAAGTTGCCTATGAGGAAGTCCATCAGTGCGCCCGCGATGCACGCGCCCAGCACGAAGAGGCCGAGGAACGCCCACACCGCCTTCGGCGGGAACGACTTGCGGTAGATCGCGATCAGCGGCGGGATCAGCAGATCGCCGTAGATGAACGTCGTGTTTGCACCGAGCGGAATGCCCGCGCTCGCGAGGTACCGCGCGATCGGCACGTTGCCCATCGAACACACGAAGGTCGCGGCGGCCAGCGCAAGGCCGACGAGCAGCAAGAGCGCATAGCCCACGAAGGGCACCGCACCCACCGCGTGCAGCGCGCCGCTCAGCCACGCCGATGGAACGAGCGCGGCGGCAAAGCCGGCCACCACGAAGCCGATGACGATCTCGCCCTTGAGCATGTCGACGTCGGCGAACGCGACGTCGCGCACCGCGCGCCACGTGCTGCGTAAACGCAGCGCGCCCACGCCGTGCGGCTGCGCCGCCTCGGCCGCTTGCGCTTCCGCTTCGGCCGCGCCGAGCACGCGCGCCGGATTCTCGCGGAACTCGCGTTCGTGCCGCGCGCCGCAGAACAGGTACGTCGTACCCTCGTACTCCACGGCGTGCCCCGCGTCGCCTGCCATGCCGCACTGGAGGCACTCGCGCACCGTGTCGGCCTTCGCTTCGCGCGGCATCGAGGCGGCCAAGCCGCGCAGCTCTTCCGGCGTGAACAGCAGGCCGATGCCGAGCGCGACGACCGCGATGATCACGATGCCGCCTGCGAACTCCGCGAAGGCGAACTTCCAGCCGAGCATCGCCCAGAACATCACGAGGATCGCGAGGTTCATGTTGGTCGACGAAATCATGAACGCGAAGACGGCGCGCAGGTCCGCGCCCTTGCGAAAGAAGCCGCGCGCCGCGGCCGCTGCGCCGTAGGAACACGCGGAAGCCACGATGCCGAACAGGGTCCCGTTCGCGATGCCGCGCGCGCCCGGTCCGAGGAGCCGGTGCATCGTCGCACGGGAAAAAGCCACCTGCACGACCGCCGAGATCAAGAAGCCGAAGATGAGTCCGAAGAGGCTGTCCCAGAAGAGCGCGAGCGTCATGCCCGCGCCGGAGAGCAGCTTGGCGGCTACTGCTTCCAAACCGGGGCGCGGCGTTCGAGAAACGCGCCGATGCCTTCTTGCGCGTCGGCCGCAAGGGCGTTCATGCTCATCACTTCCTTGGCGTAGGCGTAGGCCTTGGGCTGATCGAGATCGATCTGCGCGTAGAATGCGTTCTTACCCAGGCCGACGACGAAGCCGCTAGCCGCGACGATCCGTGCGGCCAGCGCCTCGACCTCGGCGCGCAAATCTTCAGCGGGCACCGCGCGATTGATCAAGCCCCAGGATGCGGCCGTTTCCGCATCCACGAACTCGCCGGTCAGCAGCATCTCCATCGCGCGCTTGCGCCCGATCGCGCGCGTGAGCGCGACCATCGGCGTCGTGCAAAACAAACCGATCTTGACGCCCGGCGTCGCGAAAGTCGAGGTGGTCGACGCGATCGCCAGATCGCACGTCGCCACCAGTTGGCAGCCGGCGGCGGTGGCGATGCCGTCGATCTCGGCGATGACGGGCTGCGGGATCGACTGGATCTTCTCCATCAGCTTCACGCAAAGATCGAATGTCTCGCGAAACTTCGCCACGTCGGCGCCGTCGCCCGCGCAGCGCATCTCGCGCAGGTCGTGCCCGGCGCTGAACGCGGGGCCGAGCGCGCGCAAGACGACGACGCGGGCTTCGTGGTCGGCGCCGAGCGCCTCGAGCGCGGCATGCAGTTCGCTCATCGTGGCCGTCGAGAGCGCATTGCGCTTCGAGGGATTGGCCAAGGTAACGGTCGCGACGCCGGCCGCCTGTTCGACGGTCAGATAGCGATAGACGCTCGCTTCGATCATGCTGCCCAGGTTCGCCGCGGGGCCACCCGCGTCATGGGACCTTTGCGACGATGTGGTCGGGCACCGGGCACGTGGCCGCGACCACGTCGTGGAAGCGGCTGACGAAGTCGGCGGGGGATAGGTTGGCCGCCGCCGCTAGGCGCGAGCGCTGGGGCTCCTCGAGGTCGCGGGGTTCGAGGCGGATCTGGTAGCGCCGCGAGACCTCGTACGACTCCGTCGTGGTATCGACCGAGCGCGCACGCACGCGTCCGGTCTGCGGGTCGGTCAGCTCCGCGAGCGTCACCGGCTCGACGCGGCCGCCCTTGAGCGCGACCATCGCGCCCGAGCCACCGCCGAGCAAATAGCGCACCGCGCCGTAGCCGAGCGTGCGCGTATAGTCGACGTCGAACGGGACGGGCGGCGCGCAGCGCAATTCGTAGCCGATGTCCTTGGTGACGATGCCGATGTCGAGTCCCAATTCCTGAAGCCGGTGCTGCACCGCATCGCGCACGACGGTGCCCAGCGCGACGTCGGCCAAGCGCACGTGACCGTAGGCATCGCGCGGCGCGTCGGCGAGATCGGCCAGGTCGGCCGGATCGAGCTTCTCGGCGATGCCCTCGGCCACCACCGCGACGCCGTCGTTGCGGCCGTTCGCACGGCGCTTGAGCATCGAGCCAACGATCGTGTCTGCAACCAAGCCGAGGCTCAAACGCGGCGGCTCGAACTCTTCGGGAATGACCGCCAGCGTTGCGGCTGCGGCCTTACAGATGCCCAGCGCCAGCGAGCCGGACTTGCGGCCCATCGTGATCGCGAAGAACCAGCGTGACGTCGAGCGCGCGTCCTCGATCAGACTCTCGACGATGACCGAGCCCACCGAGCGCGCGGTTTCGAAGCCGAAGGTCGGCATATTTTCGGGCAGCGGTAAATCGTTGTCGATCGTCTTGGGCACGGTCGCGACGTTGATCGTGCCTTCGGCGGCCTCGGCGATGCGCGTTGCGCCGTAGGTGGTGTCGTCGCCGCCGATGCACAGGAGATAGCGGATATTGAGCGCGCGCAGCGTCCGAATCGCATTCTCGAGCATCTCCGGCTCTTTGGCCGGATTGACGCGCGAAGTGCGCAGGATCGAGCCGCCGGTGGCATGGATGCGGCTGACCGCCTCGATGTCGAGCGGACGCGTGTGGCTAGCATCACCCTTGGTCAGCCACGAATAGCCGTCGAGCAAACCGACGACCTCGAGGTCGTGATGGATCGCCTCGATCGTCGCCGCGGCGATGACGCCGTTGATGCCGGGCGCCGGGCCGCCGCCGACCAAAATTCCCAGACGTCCCGAATGCACGTTGTTCCCCTCCTACGCGAGTCCGGTGGGTTCGGCGGGGCGCTCCGGCAGCCTTCGGCCATTCGGCTCACGTCGCGATGGGTGAGCGTCACGCGCGGGGATAAGCATAACGTCGTGATTCGCATCGCCCTCAAGCCGGGCTGCCTGGCGCTGCTCCTCTGTCTTGCCCTGGGCGCAGTCGAGCCCGCGTCGGCGGCCGACCTCACGCTCTTCGATCTGGTCGAGCTCGACATCGGCTACACCACGATTCAATATCACTACTACGTACCCGTCTCGCAGCAGCGCTTGCTCGACGGCGCACGTACCGGCATCGTCGCCTACCTCCGCTCGCGCGGCATCGCCGACCCGCAGGTCGCGCAACTCCACGCGCGCGCCGACGGCCGCGGCGCGGTGCCGGCCATCGAGCACGAGATCGCCAAGGCCATCGTGCGCTACGGCACTCGCGTCGACCCGCACGAATTGATCTTCGCCACGATCCGGGGCGAACTCGCCGCGTTGAACGATCCCTATTCGGTGTTGTTCACGCGCGCCGAACTGAAGGGTTTCGAGGGCGCGCTCAACGGCGAGGCGTTCGGCGGCGTGGGCATCGCGCTCGCGTACGACGATGCAACGAAATCGTGGCACGCCGATCAAGTCTTCGCGGTCAGTCCGGCCGAGAAGGCCGGCGTGCGTCCGGGCGACGTGATCTCCGCGGTCGACGGCACGTCCGCGACCGGGTTGACCGCCGACGCGCTGGGCAAACTCTTGCGCGGGAAGATCGGTTCCCCCGTGCAACTCTCGATCGTGCGCGACGGCGCCGCGCTCGCGCAACCCCTCGTTGCCGTGCGCGCGGAAATAACGCCGCCGGAAGTCACCTCGCGCATGCTGCCGGGCGACGTCGGCTACGTCGCCTTGCGCACCTTCGGACAAACCGCAGGCGCCGAAGTGCGCAGAGCGGTGAGCGATCTCGAGGGTCGCGGCGCGAAGGCGCTCGTCTTCGACTTACGCGGAAACGGCGGCGGGTACGAGAGCGAAGCCGTACGCGTTGCATCGGTATTCGTGCCCACGGGCCCGATCGTCTCGAACGTTTCCAACGGCGGCAAACGCATCGTGAAGCCGGCTGCGGGCAACGCGCTGCCCGCGCGGCCGCTGGCGGTGTTGATCGATCACGATTCCGCGTCGGGTTCGGAACTGGTCGCGGCAGCGTTGCAGGACGCGCACGTCGCGACGATCGTCGGCGTGCGCAGCTTCGGCAAAGGCGTCGCGCAGGAGATGTTCGCGCTGCCCGACGGTTCGGCAATGAAGCTGACCACCTCGCGGTACTACACGCCGGCCGGTCGCGACATCGACAAGATCGGCCTCACGCCCGACGTCGTCGTCGAGCAACCGTCGGGGTCGCAAACGGGAGTCGTGGGTCACGATCCGCAGTTGGACCGGGCGTTGGGCATCGTTACAGCCAAGGGAGGTTCGTAGGTGCGCGTAGCCGGGCACTCGAACTCGGTAGGTCCCTCATGATCGCTGCAAAGCGCCTGATGCGCGCCGAGCGCGCGCTCCCGTACCTCGCCTGCCTGATCGCATCGTGCATTTCGGCTGCGCTCGCGCATGCATCGATCGGCATCGCAGGTGATCTCGGCGCTGGGGGAGATGCGTATGCCGAGCACGAGCACGGCGCCCTCGGTCCGGTCGCGCTAACAGCATTGCTGCTGATCGGCGGCGTCCTTTTGAGCTCGACGTTCCGCGCCTTGAGCAGGCGTGCGGGGAGCGATCCGCTGCTGCTGCTGGCGCGTCGCTTCGCATCGCGTTCTCCAATTGTGCCGTGCATAGCCGTAACGCTCGGCTGCCTTCTGCTGCTGATCGGGATGGAATTCTCCGAGCAAGTAAGTGCGACCGGCCACCTCGAGGGCGTAAGCGATGCGCTCGGCGGAAACGTCGCCACGGGTACGTTTATCCTCGCATCTGTTTCCTGCGCGGTCACGTGGTTGGGTTTGCGCTCGGCGCGAGCGATCGTCGGAAGCGCGATTGCGATCGCAACCTTTCTTTCGGCTTGGATTCTGATCGAGCGTGGTCCGACGCCCGATCTTGCACTCTTCCGACGGCCTGCACGCCGCCGCATCTCCCTGCCGGAACGACTCGCGGGCGGTGCCGGCCTGCGCGCGCCTCCTTCGCCGCAATCCTGATTCGCGTACGCGACCGCAACGTCGCGGCGCCTGGTTGCACCCTTCTGATGGGAGGTCTATATGCGGATGCCCGGCGGGCAGACCGTGGTTCTCGACCGGCGCAGTGCGATACTCGCCGGGCTCTTTGCCTCATTCGCCGCCGCGACCGCGCGCAGCGACGGCGGCCAGTCTGCGTCCGCGCAGCAAGACCCTCAACACGATATGAGCCTCGTCGAGCGGATGCCCGGCGCGCACGGAAACGAAACGATCGTACTGGTCGCGTATCCGGGATTTACGCTCCTCGACCTCGTGGGACCGCAGTATATGTTGGCAAATTTGTTGGGCGCAACCGTGCACATCGCCGCGAAGAGCCTCGACCCGGTTCATTCCGATATGGGTCCCGCGCTCGTGCCGACGACGACTTTTGCCGACTGCCCCACGGAGGTGACGCTCGTGATGCTGCCGGGCGGGACGAGCGGCACGCTCGCAGCGATGCAGGACGCCGGACTGCTCGCCTTTCTCCGAGATAGGGCTCGACACGCGCGCTGGATGGCCAGTGTCTGCACGGGGTCCCTCGTGCTCGGTGCTGCCGGGCTGCTTCGCGGCTATCGCGCCACCTCGCACTGGGTCGCTCGGGACCTCCTGGCCGACTTCGGCGCGATGCCGGTAAACGAACGAGTCGTCTTCGATCGAGATCGCGTGACGGGAGCCGGCGTTACTGCAGGCCTCGACTTCGGCCTGTCCATGGTCCAGAAACTTCGGGGCAGAGAATACGCCGAGGCGGTGCAATTACTCGGTGAATACGACCCCGCGCCCCCGCTGCACGCGGGTTCGCTCGACGAGGCACCACACGAGACGGTCGCAATGCTCGAACAGATGCTGGCCGGCTTTGTCGACAAGGCGAAAAGCATCGCTGCCGGAGCAACCCGCTGATGTTCAGCTGCGATTGGATCGAGGGCAGCCGTGCCTTTAACGTCTGTTTCGGTGCGGCCACCTCGGCGCTGTGTCTCTCGGTCGCCGCGCCGACTCTCTGGTGGGTGTTACCGAAGTATCGCGTCTGGATCTTCAGCCCGTCGGTCGATCCCAAGCAATACGTGCAGCTCGCCTACGGCATCTTCTGCATGTCGATGGCCTTTACCGACGCGCTCTGCCGCTTCATTCCGCATCAACCGCTGCCGTGGGTGCATCCGGCGTTTTTCATCACGACGATCCTCATCGCCGTCGGTCTAGGTCCTCGCGTCGTCTACGTGGCGATGACCCTTCGGCGCCAACGCGCGATCGCGAGGATGGTTCCGGCATGAGTGCGTCGACGCCGACGATACCGGGGACGCGGCGTCTCGGAACCGTTGCGCTGGTGCTTCTGCTCGCGGCCGTGGCTACGATACCGGTCATCGCCTTGTGGAAGGCCTTCGGCCCGCATGCGACGACGGCCGCACCCGACTTCACGCTGACCGACCAAGACGGAAGGCCGTTCACGCTCTCGTCGCTGCGCGGACACGAGGTCGCGCTCTTCTTCGGCTGGACGCACTGTCCCGACGAGTGTCCGACCGCCATGGCGGCGTTAGCCCGCGCGGTACGCGATAAGGATGCGCCGGCGGGCGTTCGGGTCGTTTTCGTCAGCGTCGATCCGGCGCGCGACACGCCCGATGCGCTCGGGCGCTACCTGCGGGGCTTTAACCCGTTGTTCGTCGGGCTCACCGGAACGAAAGCGCAGCTCGACCCCGTGTACGCCGACTACCATACGTTCCGGCGCATCGTTGCGGCGGAACCCGGAGTGAGCGGCTATTCCGTCGAGCACGGCACGGCCATCACCTACATCGGGCGCGACGGAACGATAAAAGGTTACGGGCACTGGGACGACTCCGTTCCGGCCTTGGTCGCCGAATTGAAGTCATACCAGTAGCCCGCACCGCCGATCGCCGAAGGGTTCTTAGGAGACGAAGTCCTTGTAGGGTTCCGTCGTCTTCTTCAACGTGTAGGCCAGGATCGCCACGTGGGTCGTTTCGACGCCCAGGATCGAGCCCGCGACTTTCGCCAGATTGCGGTCCTTGAACGCCGGGATCACGGAGAGGTAGGTCGACGCGGCCTGCCGCTCCACCGACTCGGCGAAGTTCAGAATGTCGTCCTGCGTCTTCAGCGGCGGATAGGTCAACTTCGTGGTCTCGTCGGTCGGGGTCACGCCTGCGGCCTTGACGGCGCCGATCAGCGCGTCACGGTGCGCTTCGTGGTCGGCCAGGAAGCCCTTCGCGACGGCGAGCACGCCGGGCGCCAGGAGGCCCGTTCCGGCCGCGTCGGTGTAGGCCTTGATGCCGGCACGCTCGAGCTTGATCGCGGTCTGCAGGATGGCGATATCGCTCTCTTCAGCGGCCTCGGCGGCCGAGATGAACGGCGACAACAGGAAGGGGCCGAAGGCTGCGAGCGCGGTGCCGCTGGCCAGCAGTTTCTTACGGGAAACGATCACGAATGGTCTCCTTTATCGGGAAATCGTGGGATCGACGGTTATCTACACCACGAACGGAGCGGAATTGCCCCTGGATTGCACCCCACAGCCGAAAAGAGAGTCGTGCCCGCTTAGAACTGCAAGTGATCCCTGGGATCTTCGCCGCGTCGATAGACCAAGAAAGTCCGCTCGTAGACGACCACCGTCCGGCCGTGCTGATTGTGCGCGGTGGTCTTGGCCGTGATCAGGCCGACGTTGGGCCGCGACGAGGAGTCGCGCTTGAACAGTATCGCGCTCGACGCATAGATCGTATCTCCCACGAAGACCGGCGCCGGGAGCCGGATGCCGTCCCAGCCGAGGTTGGCCATCACGTGTTCGCTCAGATCGGCGACCGAAAGCCCGACGGCCAGCGAGAGCGTATAGCACGAATTGACCAGAATCTTTCCGTAATACGTCTTCTCGGCCAGGTTTTGATCGAAATGAATCGGGTTGGAATTAAGCGTCAGCGCGGTAAAGAGCGTGTTGTCTGTTTCGGTGACCGTGCGCCCCAACCGGTGTTTGTAGATGTCCAGCCGGGCTTTTCCGCCATCGCTACCCTTCCTCACCAGCGCGCGCCAGTATCCGTCGCGCCGCAACGACCATCGGCGCATCGACCATCGCGCCGCCGACGACCGCGACTCCACCGCGACCGGCCGCGGCCACGATCGCTCGCGCACGTTCGAGATCTTCGGCGCTCGGCGAGAAGATGGCGCGAATGGGAGCTACCTGTTTGGGGTGGATCGCGAGTTTGCCGTCGAAGCCGAAATCCAGGGCGCGACGAGCGTCGGCGACCAGCCCGGCTTCGTCTTCGAGCGCGGTGAACGGTGAATCGTACGCCGCGACGCCCGCCGCGCGCGCCGCGAGCACCACCTGCGAACGCAAGGGCGCGAGCACTTCGGGCACGGGCCGCGCGCCGAGTTCNNCCGTCGATCGACTCGATCAAGGGCACGACCTCCACGTGCGGGAGCGCGCCCGAGACGGCGGCTACGTCTTCGGGGCCGGCCGCCTTGGGCAACATCACCGCAACCGGCGCCAGACCGGCGAGCATCGCCAGGTCGGCCCGGCCGGCGTCGCTCCCGGCCGGATTGACGCGAACGTAGGCGCGTAGACCCGCCGCTAACGCCTCGCGAACCGAAGCCCGCGCGGCGTCCTTGCGGTCGAACGAGACGGCATCCTCGAGGTCGAGAATTGCCGCATCCGCACCCGAAGCGACGGCCTTCGCAAAGCGCTCGGGCCGGTCGCCGGGAACGAAGAGCAGGACGCTCACGGGAAGCGCAGCGAGGGCTACTTGACCTTGTGAATGATGAACTTGTTGTTGTCGGGATCGACCCCGAAGGCCATGTGGCAGTTGGGCGTCTCGTCGACGAAACCGTCGCCGTGGAAATGCACGCCGTTGGCTCTGGCGGCGGCCACGAACGCGGGCACGTCGTCGACCCGGAACATGACGGTGCCCGACTCGTAGAAATTATCGCTCTTGTACAAGCCGAACGCCTCGCCGCCGGGGAACGTCCATTCGCTGAACATGCCGGGAACGTGCACCTCCGGCGCGCTGCCCAGCAGTTCCGTATAGAATTTGGTCGAGACGTCCAGGTCTTTGGTCATGTAATACGATGCGTCGATTCCGCGCACCGCCGTCGCAACAGCCATCGTCAACTCCGCTTTCTCAATAGCAGGGGACGGGAGAGTTCGGTAGCCCGCTCCGCAAGCGCCTGCCGCCGCGCCTGAGGAGCCTCCTAGACCCAGCGGAAGGTTCGGGCGCTCACCACGGTGCCGAAGATCGTCCAGGCCACGAGGACCGCAAACCAGACCCCGTAACTCGCAAGGGACGCGCCGTCGACCGAAACGCCCCGGAACATGTCGATGAACTGCGTCGACGGGAGCAAGCGCAGCGCGGAACTGACCGCGTGCGGGAAACGGTCGATCGGGATGTAGGCGTCTGAGATGAAGGCCAGCGGCACGGTCAGGATCGAGGCGATGTTGTTGGCGCTTTCGGTCGTCTTGGCCAACGCGCCGATGATCGTGCCCAGCGAGACGAACGTCGCGGTGCCGAGCAGGAGCACGATCAGCACCGCCACGGGATTGCCCGTGATCCTGACGTGGAAGAGCAACGAGCCGACCGTCACCAAAATGATCGCCTGCACCGCGAGCAGCGTGACGCGATACGCCACGAGCGAGGCGAAGAAGATCCAGCGCGGCATCGGCGTCAGGTAGACGCGGCGGAGCAAATGTTTCTCGCGGAAGGTCGCGAGCATCACGCCCACGCCCCAAAATCCCGAACTCAAGACCTGCGCGCCGATGATCCCCGGCACCAGAAACGTCGCCGAGCGGCCCGACGGCCCCTGTGAGAACGCAAACGAGAAGAGCACCAGAAAGAACACCGGCATCGCGAGCGTCCAAAACATCATCTCGCCGTCGCGCCGGAAATACCACAGGAAATTCATCCTGGTCTGCACCGCAAACATGCGCAGTACGTTCATTCGCCTTCTCCGATCGTCTCGCCGGTCACGGCGATGAATGCGTCCTCGAGCGTCGGACGGTGCATGTCGAGCGAGCGGACCGTCGCCGAAATGGCGTTGGCGTGCGTCACGACCGCAGCCAGCGCGAGACCCGGCTCGCCGTGCGTCACGAGTTGCCACTCGTCCTTCGCTTTGGCCCAGGTGCCGAGTCCGCGCAGCGCGTCGTCGGGCGAGAAACCGTCGGCCGTGATGCAGACGGTCGCGTCGCCGCCGTAGCGCGTCACGAGATTCTCCGGCGTATCCTCCGCGATGATGCGGCCGCGCTGCACCACGCAGAGCGTGTCGCAGAGTCGCTCCGCCTCTTCGATATAGTGCGTGGTCAAGATGATGGTCTTTCCGGCCGCGCGGAGTGCCTCGACTTCAGCCCAGAGGATGCGCCGCCCGAAGGCGTCCATGCCGGCCGTGGGCTCGTCGAGAAAGACGACCTCGGGATCGTGTTGCAGCGCGAGCGCCAGCGCCAAGCGTTGCTGCTCGCCGCCCGACATCTGCACGATCTGCCGATCCAATTTGCCTTCCAAACCGACGCGGCTCGCCATCTCCGCTGCGCGCGGCGTAATCCCGTAGTAGGCCGCGTACAACTCCAGCACTTCGCCGACCGCCGCCTTCTCGGGCAGCGACGTGGATTGCAACTGCACGCCGATGCGTGGCCGCAGCGCCGCAAAGTCGCGGGCGCTGGTGGGATCGAGCCCCAGGATGCGGACGGATCCCGACGTCGGCTTGCTCAGCCCGATGCAACATTCGAGCGTCGTCGTCTTGCCGGCACCGTTGCGCCCGAGCAAGCCGAAGATGGCCCCGCGCGGAACGCTGAAGCTCAAGCCCGCCACCGCCTCGACGTCACCGTACCGTTTGACGAGCCGCTCGACCACGATCGCCGGCCCCGCGCTTGCCTGGTTCTCGCTCACGGTTCCCAGACAACCGGCAGGCGCGGATGTTTGCGCCCGGAGACGTCAGCCGAAGAGCGGCACGTGGGGCGCGACATCGCGCGGCAGCCGGCCGAGCGCGCGCGGATCGTCGAATATCTCGATCTCGCGCTTGAACGGCACGAAGCCCGAACGCAGGTAGAACGGCACGGCACGGGGATGGTCGAGCGTGCACGTGTGCAACCAGAGGCGGCGGATGGGTTGCGACCACGCGCGCTCGAGCACGCGGTTCATCATGAATCGCGCGGCCCCGGAACCGACGAGACGCTCGGTGACGCCGAAGTAGATGATCTCGCACTCGCCGGGCGCGCGGAAACTGAGTTCCAGCATGCCCTCCTCGGCCTCGCCGTCGCGGAAGACGTAATTCTCGAGCACGGGATCGTGCAGCATCGCGCCCAGGACGTCGTCGCTTTGCGCGAGCCGCCAGGCCCACAGGTACGGACCGCCGACGCGCGCGTAGAGTTCGCGATACCACGCGAGATCCGGATCGACGACGCGCTGCAACGACCAGCCGGCCGCGGCGCGTTCGGGCCGCGGCGGCACGGGCGCGAGCATTTCGAGGTGCGTCACTACCGCAGCGAGTTTTCCCGGCGGAACGGGGTGATAACCGTCGGGAATGTCCAGGTTATCGAACCGCGGCTACGTCGGCTTCGCCGACCGTCTCACCCTTATTGCCCCACGCCGAACCCGCTTGCCGAAGTGCAAAATTCGCGAGCGCGGACGAGAGATTAGCGGCGGGGCGACGAGACACGGCGACGACCTTTCGAAACTGACCTGCTTCGAGTTACAGCGCCTCGACGGGTCGGCCCTCTGTTTGAGCTCCTAACTCGCGAACGAGTGACACCAAATAATCCGACGGCTCCGCGTCGAGTTCGCGTAGGACTACCTCGCGATACGTCCGTAACTCGCGCGTTGCCGCCACGCGGTCGCCGGCGCCGATATGCGCGCGAATGGCGAGTTCTCGCGCGGTTTCGTCGCACGGATCGCGCTCGATCAGGTCGCGCGCAACCGCCAACGCCTCGTCGAAACGGCCCCGAGCGAGGAAATCTTGCGCCAAGCGCTCGCCGATGGCCAGCGCTAATTCGTCGAGCCGCGCGGCGAGCGGCTCGAGCCACTCCCAGACCTCGCCCTGGCGCAGCGTGTTGCGCCGCAGACGCGCGTGCAATTCGGCGAGAAGCGCACGCTCGCCGTCGCGCAGAGCGCGGCGCGTCTGCAAAAGGGTTGCGGCCCACGGCTCGATCTCACGCACGTCGACGCGCGCGTTTTCGGCGAGGCGGTATCCGTCGCTGCGCCGCCAGACGATCGCGCCTTCGCCCAAACGTTGACGCACGCGGTAGAGGCACGAGTTGAGCGCGTCGCGCGCCGCCGGTTCGTCGAGTTCGGGCCAGAGCAGTTCGCACAACTCGGCTCGCGACGAGGCGCCGCGCCGGCGAGCGAGCGCGATGACCAAGGCCAATTCGCGATCGCGCAGATCGACGACGGTCTCGCCGCGGCGGATCGTGCGCGTGAGGATTTCGACCGAGATCCGCTCGGCCGCCGGCGCCTCGCCCGCAAAGCGGCGCGCGAAGGCCGTGAGGATGCCGGTGTCGCGCGCGCCCGCAAGCAACTGCGCGACCGCCGCCTGCGGCGCCGGCGCCTCGATCGAGGCGGCGAGCGCGAGCGCCTCGACCAGCACCTCGTCACGCGACCGGTCGTTCAGTGCGAGCGCGACGTCGCTCAACACGCGCAAGAACACGTCGTTGGATTCGTCGGCGTGCCGTTTGGCCGTCTCGAGCAGTGCCGCACGCTCCGCCGCAGGCGCCCGCCCGGCGCCGACGAGCCCGGCGCAGGCCAGCCAGTTGGGCTGTTCGCTGCCGTTGGGCGCGAGCGTTTCGCCGCGGAACGCGGCGCACAACTGGGCGAAGCCGCGCATGCCGTCGCGAGCCACGCACTCCTCCAGACGTTCGACGTACGGCGGCACGCGCTCGTCTTCACCGGCGAGCCACGCGGCGAATGCGGCTTCGGCCAAAGCGCAAGCGAGATGCACCCTCGCTTTGGTACCGGTCGCCAGCTGAATCGCATCGTCCAAGAGCCGGCGTTCGGCGTCGCGGCGCCCGCGCATCCGTTCGATCAGCGCGTGCTCGATCGCCGAACGGCTGACGACGAACTGCGCGCCCGGCGCGTTGTCGTAGCCTTTGCGGAAATAGATCTCGGCTTCGTCGATGCGCCCGCTGCGCGCCAGCACGCAAGCCAGGGTGCGCGCCACATACGACTCGCCCGCGGTGCGCGGCACGTCGGCGATCCCGCCCAACTCACGCTCCAAGCCACGCAGCACCGCCTCGGCTTCCTCGAAGCGTCCGGTCTCGTACATCTGCCGCGCCAGCGTGTTGCCGATGCTGCTGCGCACTTCGAACTCGAGCGAGGGCGGCAAAGTGCGCCAGATGTCCTCGATCTCTTCGCGCAAGAGGTGCGGATCGACCCGAAAGCGCCGTGGATACGCGGTTACCGCGCGCAAGACGGGATGCGCGCGCAACGTCTCGGCATCGAGCGAGGCGATGAGTTCTGAATAATTGAGGTTGCCGGTGCGGTTGGGCAGCGCCGCTTGGGCCACGAGATTGCGCGCGGCCGCGGGCATGTCGCCCAAATGCCGGAACAGTTCGGCCGCACGCAGGGGGCGGCCGGCCGATTCGTACGCCTGCGCGGCGCGTCGCGTCGAGTCCGCGCGGCGCCGCGCAAAGCGCCGTTCCAGCGCGGCCGCCAAGAGCGGGTGCACGCGGTGAGCGCCCTCGACGCGCTGCACGAAGGGCGACGCTTGCAGCAGGCGGTCGAGCGCCTCGGGCGCATCGGCTCCAAGCGCCGCCGCGACGTCGTCGGCGGTGGCATCGGGAATCGCAGCGCACGCGAGCAGCACCTCGAGTTCGTCGGCGGCGAGCGCGCCGATCACTTCCTCAACGAGATACTCGTGCGTCTCTTCGAAGGTCAAATCGTCGAGGCGCGAAAGCGCTTCGCGCAGCCGGCCCTCTTGCGCGAAACGCCGCAACATGAGCACGCCGATCGGCCAGCCCTGCGTGACGCGTTCGATCTCGGCCAGTTCGTGTTTGGTCAGTTCGAGCGGACGCAGGGCCGACTCGATTTCGGCCGGCCCGAAGGCGAGGTCGCTCGCGCGGAGGGTGACGATCAGATGCGGCGGCGCGATCTTGCTCAAGGGCAAGCGCAGCGGGCGGCGCGAGCAGACCACCAGCGTGCAGTGCGCCGGACTCGACGCCAACAGGCGTCCGAAAAAAGCCAGCAACGCTGGATTCGCCGCTGCCGACTCGACGCTCTCGAAGACGAAGACCGGCTGCTCTCCGGGCTGCGGCCAGGCCCGGCCCAGCACGTCGAGCGCGGCGTCGGGATCGAAGTTCTCGCCGGCGAGGGCGTATTGCAACGCATCGAAGCGTTCGCGGTCGCCGCCGCTGGTCACCGCAGCGCATGCCGCCAGCGTCAGCCGGCTGAGGGCGCGTTCGTCGCGAGCGTTCCCGAGCTCGACGAAGGCGCGTGCCGGGAACGTGGCGGCGTACTCGCGCGCGAAGGTCGACTTACCGAAGCCGGCGGCCGCCGTCGGCAGCACGATGCGCGGGGCCATCGAGGCCACCCGTGCGACGAGCGAACTTCGTTCAGGTTCCGACACGCCCCATCATGGTAACCGCCCGCGGGGCACGCCGCAACCGTGCGGCCTTCAAGGGTGCGCTCGGGTTAACCCAAAAGCGTCAGCCCATGCGTCTCGCCGTTCTTTCACTCGCCGTCCTCTTCGCAGCCACGCCCGCGCTGGCCGCCGACACGGCCTTGGTCTATCCGGCCGCGCCGCGGGGCACCACGACCGACACGTACTTCGGAACGGTCGTCGCCGACCCGTATCGCTGGCTCGAGGACGTCGACTCCACGCAAACGGTCAACTGGATCACCGCCGAAAATCTCCTGACCCGCACGTACTTAGATGCGATTCCGGCGCGCGCGCCCATCGCCGCCGCGTACCGGAAGCTCTACGACTACGAAAAGGTCTCGGCGCCGTTCAGGGTCGGCAAGCACTGGTTCTTCTACCGGAACAGCGGCTTGCAAACGCAGTCGCCGCTGTACATCCGCGATTCCGAGACGGGCCCGGCCAGGCTCTTCTTCGATCCCAACACCCTGTCGAAGGACGGCTCGATCCAGATGGCGGGCACCTCGTTCACGCGCGACGGCACGTTGATGGCCTACTCGACGCAGGAGGGCGGCGCGGATTGGCAGACCTGGCACGTCAAAACGGTGCCGGGCGGGCGCGACTTGCCCGACGTGCTGCGCTGGTCGAAGTTTTCCGGCGCTTCCTGGGTAAACGACCGCGGCTTCTACTACTCTGCATACGATAAGCCATCGGCCGCGAACCGCACCCTGGCCGCGCTCGACCGGCAAAAGCTCTTCTTCCACAAGCTCGGCACGCCGCAGTCGGCGGACCGCCTGGTCTACACGGCGCCCTCGGACGAATTCATCGGCGCCGAGGTCAGCCACGACCAGCGCCTGGTCTTTCTCGAAAAGCAAAACATCAACGGCAACGGCCTGGCGTGGAAGCGCGCGAGCGAGCCCGATACGGCCTTTCGTACCGTCTTCGCGCTCGCACCCAATACGCAGTACGGCGTGTTGGGCAACGACGGCACGCGGCTCTACGTCGTGACCAACTTCCGCGCGCCGCACCTGCGCGTCGCTTGGGTGGAGCTGACCGACCGCTCGCACCTGCTCCACGACATCGTGCGCGAGACCGACGATAAGCTCGACGGCGTTTCGCTGATCGGCAACAAGCTCTACCTCGGCTACTTACACGACGCGCACTCGCTGATCAAGATCGCCGACCTTCAGGGTCACGCGCTCGGCTCGATCGAGTTGCCGGGAATCGGCAGCGCATCGCTGCCCTCGGCGCAACGCGAAGACACGATCGCCTACTACTCGTTCGAATCGTTCGCCGTGCCGCCGATCATCTTTCGCTTCGACACGGCGACCGACACGAGCACGGTCGCCGAGCGCTCCAAGATCGCCTTCGATCCCGCGCCGTACACGACCGAACAGATCTGGGCGACCTCGAAGGACGGCACCAAGGTGCCGGTGTTCGTCACGCACCGCAAGGACATGCCGCTCGACGGTTCGACGCCGACCATTCTCTACGGGTATGGCGGATTCAACATCTCGACCAC
>PLFC01000032.1:27811-29907 GCA_003136655.1 Vulcanimicrobiota bacterium | reverse complement strand
TTCTCATCGCCGAATCGGAACACTCGCTCTCCGCTACCCTCGTCTACGTCGGCACGATTTGGCCGGCGCGCACTTCTTTGGTGTAAATCTGGTCGATGAGGCCGTACTCTTTGGCATCTTCCGCGGTCATGTAGTAGTCGCGGTCGATGTCCTTGAGGATCTGCTCGATGGGCTTCTTCGTCGTGGTCTCGTAGATGCCCGCCAGCATGCGCCGGGTGGCGATCAGGTCGCGGGCGGNNGTGGATCAGGATCTTGGCGTGGGTCAGGGCGATGCGCTTGCCCGGGGCGCCCCCGGTCAGCAGGATCGAGCCCATCGAGGCGGCCATGCCGGCGCAGATCGTCGCGACCTCGGGCTTGACCAGCTGCATGGTGTCGTAGATCGCCAGTCCGGCCGTCACGCTGCCGCCCGGGCTGTTGATGTACATGTCGATATCTTTATCGGCGTCTTCGCGCTCCAGGAACAGGAGCTGGGCGATCACGAGGTTGGCCAGATGGTCGTCGATCGCACCGCCGACGAAGATGATCCGCTCCTTGAGCAGGCGCGAATAGATGTCGAACGCCCGCTCGCCGCGCGCGCTCTGTTCGACCACCATGGGAACGAGATGACCCACTGCCTTCTTCTCCTAGGGTTACGCTTGCTGCCGGGCCGCGCGTTCGAGGGTTTCGGCGGCGACCTTTACTCTGATGACTGTGCGGCGGGTGCTTTGGTTTCTTTTGCGGTTTCGGACGCGTCTTCGGCCGCGGGCGGGGCGGCGGTGATCACGGCGTTGTCGAGCAGAAAGTCGATGACTTTGCTGCGCACGATGCCGTCGATCAGATTGGCCATGTTGGGCCGCAGCATCTCGCGGATCGCGGCCACGGGCTGGCCGTATTGGCGGGCCATCGTAGCGACCTCGTTATCGATGTCGGCTTGCGTGGCGTCGATGTTTTCCGCTTTGGCGATCGCCTCGAGAAGCAGGGTCGACTTGACGCGGCGCTCGGCCTCGGCTTGGTACTGCGTCTTGAGTTCTTCTTCGGTCTTCTCTTGCTTCGCGAGATACTCGTCCCAGTTGAGGCCGGCGCGCTCCACATAGCTGCGCGCCTCGCCTTCGAGGCCTTGGAGTTCGCGATCGATCATCACGCTCGGGAGCGCGACCTCGTGGGCGTCCATGATCTTGTCGATCAGGTCGGTCGTGACGGCTCGGCGGATTTGCGCCTGGGCGTTTTCCTCGAGGCGGCGCTTGACGTCGGCTCTGAGGCCTTCGATGTTGCCTTCGGGGTGGAAGCGCTTGGCGAAGTCGTCGTCGAGGGCCGGAAATTCGGGCTCCTTGACGTCGTGCACGGTCACTTCGAACTGGGCCGTTTTGCCGGCCAGTTCTTGGTTGGCGTAGTCGTCGGGGAATTTTGCTTCGACCGTTTTGGTTTCGCCGGCGTTCATGCCGATGATGCCCGCGGCGAAGCCGGGAATGAAGCGCGCTTCGGCGATCTCGGTGACCTGGTTTTCCGCCGTACCGCCTTCGAACGGGACGCCGTCGATCGTGCCCTTGAAATCGATCGTGGCCGCGTCGCCTTCTTTGACCGGACGCTCGACCGGCACGAGGCTCGCGGCTTCGCGCTGCAGGTTGTGCATCGCGGTGTCGAGGTCGGCGTCGGTGACGGAGATGGCCGGGCCTTCGACCTCGATGCCCTTGTATTGCTTGAGCTCGATCTGGGGCCGAACCGTGACCGTGGCCTTGAAGCGCAGCGGTTCGCCCGGCTCGCGGGGCAGCAGCTCGACGTCGGGCTGCTCGACGGGCACGAGGTCGTTGTCGCGGATCACCTTGGTGTAGGCGCCGGGCAGGACGTCGCCGATGGCGCGCTCCTCGATCTGGTCTGAGCCGTAGGCGGCTTCGAAGACCTTTCGGGGCGCTTTGCCGGGGCGGAACCCGGGGATCCGGGCGTTGCGGACGAGTTGGCGGTAGGCGCGCTCGCGGGCGGCTTCGAGTTCCGCCTCCGTGACGACGATCTCGAGTTCGACCGAGGTGGGATCGAGGCGGGTTACGGTGGTCTCGGGGGCGGATGCGACGGTCACGGTGCGCGCGGCGCCTTTCTGAAGATGGAGCGGAAGACGAGATTCG
>PLFC01000032.1:6640-27779 GCA_003136655.1 Vulcanimicrobiota bacterium | reverse complement strand
GCGCGTCTACCAATTCCGCCATTCGCCCCGGGGGCTCGGAAAACGTTACCCGAGCGGGGTGGCCGCGTCAAGCGTGTTGCGGGCGGGCCGCGGCGGGGGCGGCGGGGCGGACAGGAGCGTCCTGCTGCTCATGGGCTGGCCGACGTTTTGGCTGGGCCGTGCGCAGCGGCCTTCGTTTGGGGAATTCGTCTTGGCGCGTTTGGATACGGAGACCGTTCGGTCGCTCGATGCGGAGACGCTCGCCGATCGGCCGGAACGCTCCGGTGGGATGAGAACTGTCGAGCATGACGGCACAGGTTGCCGCGACGGGTCATGGCCATGTTGGCGATGTGCAATTCGGAGAACGTTTGGTCGCTGAATCCCCCGGGATTGCAATTCGCACGAAAACTTGCTATTGTAGTCTCAGAGACTACATCGACAATGTGGACTCGGAGACGACAGAGGCAAGATGAGAACTCGCACCACGGGCGTTCGCGAGGCCAAAGCGCAATTCAGCGCCCTGCTCCGCGAGGTGCGCGCCGGCCATGAATGGGTAATCACCGAGCGCGGCGCGCCGATTGCGAAGTTGGTTCCGATCGCAGCCGAGGAGCGGCCGCTCGGGCACCGCATTCGGCGGCTCGTCGAGGCCGGCGTTATTGAGCCCGAGCAGCGTGACGCGCGCCCTGTTCCACCTCCACTTCCGCTCCCGAAAGGGCTGGCACAGCGATGGCTGCGCGAAGACCGCGGGGAGTAGCCGAACCTGCCGCGACGGTTCTGTATTGGGACACCTCCGCGATCGTCTCTGCACTTTTCCGCGACGCGCATAGCGAGAAGGCATCCAAGCTCGCGCGAGAGCCGGGCCTACATATGCTGTCTTCGCTTGCGTGGGCCGAGACGCAGGCTATCATAGCGAAGGCCGAACGCGAACGAGCGGTGACGGGATTATTGGGCGACGCGGCGCGCGAGTTACTCGAGCACGGTCCATGGCGGCGCACCAACGTGGTGCCCGATTGGACCTTCGCGCTGCAATTCTCGCGCAAGTGGCCCCTTCGGGGCGCGGATCTCTGGCATCTCGCGGCCGCGCGGACGTTACAGGTCGAGTTGCCCGAGTTGCGGGTCATCTCGTTCGACGAACGCCTTCGTACAGCGGCTGCCGGGGAAGGCTTGGCGGCCTCCGCCTAGAGTGGGCTTGCGCGACCGACGACGAGCGTCATGCTGTTTGGGGTTCGGTTATCTCCACCGATCGGCCGGGGCGAGCACGTAGTGTTTCCATACGTACCCCAACGGCAGCACGAGCGGCACGATCACGAGGGCGGGGGCAATCTGGATGAACGAATCGGCGACATCGGGATCGAGCGTGTGTCCGAGCAACGGCGGAAGCCAGGCTGCGAATACCCAGATCGCCTTCCAGGTGAATTCAAAGATCAACACCGGCATCATGCGGACCGGATACCGCACGCCGAGCAAACTGAGCAGCGTCAACGCTCCGAAGAAGCTCACGGCAACGCCGTGCCAGAAATCCCAGGGCTGTGCGTGGTGAAAGATCGTCGTCCACGTCTTCACGCCTTGCCCGAGTCCGAGCACCAGATAGGCTGCCCGCAATACGTAGAGACGGTAGAGCGGAAGCTCTCCCCGATCGTCGATGACCGTCATGGCTCGTCGTACGCGGGCTTTCCAGACTTGTTTCGCTCACGCGGCACACTGCGGCCCGCGGTCCCTTCACCGCGAAGGTGTTGCCGACGTCTCGATGGTATCTCGAACGTCCCGGTCGTACGCCAATGTCACCCGAAGCGGAGCCTCGCATGCCCGACACCCAAACCGCAGCGCAGATCACGACGGTGGTCGCAGCCGAACCACAGCTCTTCGTTACGGATGTCGACCGAGCGTGCGCGTACTACGTTGAGAAGCTCGGCTTCTCGGTGGCCTTCGCTTATGGAGAGCCGCCATTTTATGCGCAAGTCGGCCGGGGCGGGGCGCAGTTGAACCTTCGGCTGTTATCCGAGCCCGCGATCGATCCTGACCTGCGCGAGCGCGAAGAACTGCTGGCTGCGACGATCACGCTCGATGTTGCGGAGCCGCTATATCGCGAGTTCCAGCGCGCGGGCGTGGAATTTCGCGAGGGGCTCATGATGCAGCCGTGGGGCGCGTGGACGTTCGTCGTGGCCGATCCCGACGGCAATCGAATACTCTTTGCCGCGTCGAGCCGCGCCTAAGCGTACCTAAGGCGCAGGTTTTCGCGCTTCAACCCAGTTTCCCGATAACCGGCGCACCAGGGTAAGCCCGACCGACTCTAGCTCTCTTGAGAGTTCGCCCTGCGACAGAATACGCGTGGAGAATGATTGTGTCCAGGTGCTCTCGCCATAGCTATACTCGAGGGTGCCGGTTATGCGGCCGTTCGAGGCAACCACGTCGAGCCACGTTATTCGAACTCCGCTGTCATCAGTCGTGCTGGGACCGGCTCGTGCCCATTCGTCGGCGCGCTCTCGGTGGCACTCTAGCAATACTGCACCTGTACCGCTAACGTGCCGCGCGCACGTGCGCAGGAATTCGCGACGCAAATCGTCTTCAACAACGTTGACGAGACAGCTGCCCAGAATAACGCCGCCAAAGGTACGCTTCAGATCCAGGCCGACGATATCGGCCCGCACGATCTCCGCGCCCCGAATCTCTGCAAGCATCTCTGCCGAGTTATCGATTGCCGTTACTCGATGGCCGAGCCTCAGAAGCGCATGCGTAACTCGCCCAACGCCAGCGCCCAACTCCAATACGTCGGCGTCCGGGGCGACGGCACCGTGAATGATCTCTGCCTCACCTCGACCGGCGAGCAACTTGTACAGTTCGACCGACGACCCGTCAGAGGTATGAGCGCCGGGACCCGAGGCCCTGTTCTGATTCATGTGCGTGAATCGAGCCGGCGGTTTCAGTGGAGAGCCGCTTGGCCCGCGCTCGTCAGCGCGCCGCAGCGGTAGACGCTGTCTCGGTCGACGGTTTTCGACCACGGATCACTGTCCCACGAGAACAGCATGACCCCGGCGAGGCGCCCGGTGTCGGCGAGCGTGTGGTAAAAGCCCATGTACTCGCGCACGAGCGCGGCTCGTCCGGCATCGTCGATCGGACAGTCCTTGTCGGCGTTGGGGAAGCCCCACTCGGTGATCCAGCAGGGTTTGCCGCCGGCCACGCCCGGCGGACGGCACGCGGCGAGGGTCAGGTTGTAGAGTCGCTGCTTGGCTGCGGCGGGTGACAGTTTGCCGCTGGGATACGTGTGCACCGCGTAGGCGTCTACGAGATCGTCGAGGCCGTTTGCACGCAGAAACGCCAGCGTTGCGTCGAGGGCGACGTTGTCGAGCACGCTCTTGCGCGGGCCGGCCGGACCGGCGTCGACGAAGCCCGCGGTGATGATCGGCGTGTGCGCGTAGAGTTGCGATGCGTCGCGGACGGTCTTGAGTTCGCGCAGAATTTTCAGGTACTGTACGAAGCCTTTGGCGATCTGTTGGCCTTCGGGGTCGTGATAAAGATCGTCGAGGCCGAGCGATTTGCCTTCGCCGGGCAGCGGGAATTCGGGATTGAACGCGGTCCAGTTCAGTTCGTTACCGAGTTCGAAGCCGACGATCGGGATGCCGGCCGCTTCGAGTTTCGCGAAGAGCGACGCGTAGTACGCGTGGGACAGTTGCGGGTCGGCGTACGAGAGCGGCGGGCCGCCCCACATCTCGGGATACTTTTGCGGCTGGTACGCCCGCTTCGGCGCGTCGGGCGGGTACTTCGGGCTCAAGATCAGTTCGATCGCGATGCCCGCGGCCTTGAGGCGCTGGGCAAGGTCGATGCCTTTATCATCGTTGGTGATGCCGCATCGCACGACTTGCACGCCCGCCGCGTGGAGTTGCGCGATCAGGGCGTTTTGGTCGTCGATCTTGGCGCGCTGCGGGTTGACGATGTTCATGCCGGTGACGAGCGTCGCAGCGCGCGCGGCAGTGGTCGCGCTGAACCCACCCGCGAGCGCGATGAGACAGACGGCGGCGATCCCGAATCGAGGCATGGGGCTCATTTCGTGAAACGCCGGTTCGGCACCGTCATATCACCCCCGCCGTGCTCGTAGATGTGCTCTCAACTGGTATCTTCTTCGCCTCGAGGGCGATGGNNCAATTTGGTCGATCGGCCGGAATCCGGTGCTAAGCGCTATCGAAACACGTTGCGACTATTCGGGCAGCGGCCGGGTATGAGGTATCATGAAACTTCGTATCACCTCGATCGGGATATTGCAGACCGCGAAGACGGCGGGGGCGCTGTACGGCGTCGTCGGCCTGATCTTCGGCGTCTTCGCCTTCTTCATCGAACTGTTCGTGCCGTCAGGCTATTTCGCCGGGCCTTCCGGTATCGGCCCCGCGATTCTGGCATTGATCCTCGGCCCGATCGTCTACGCGATCGGCGGATTCGTCGCCTTCGCCATCGGCGGGTGGCTCTACAACCTCGTCGCGGCCAGGACCGGCGGCGTGGAGTTGGAGGCGACCCACGTGGGTGCGGACGTGCTCTAAGCGCCGCCCGTTCAAATCATGAACCGTATGTGCTTCCAAGCCTCGGGCACCGGCTTGCGCAGTCCTCGGCAGATCACGATGCCGAGATCATTCTCGTACGGCATGATGTAGCGCGCGGTAAACGTTGCGGCCAACGTGGCCGACTTGCATTGCGGCGCATCTTCCTTTACGGTGGCACCGACGTCGATCAGGGCCGCGCCGGCGGCAGGCCTAAGCCGGCGTCGTAGATGTCGATGGCAGCAGCTTCGCCGTAGTTGCAGGCGAGCACGTAGGCTTTCACTCGATCCCCGGGCGGAAGATCCGCGTAGACCTTGGCCACAACGGCGGCGAGTTCGGGCCAGCCGACCGCGATCCGGTCTTTCACACCGAGCATGATTCCCGTCGCGCGCAGCGGATACTCTAGCGATGATGGCCGAGTGGTTCGCGCGACCCGTTTTTCACGTGACCGACGTCGCGGCGTCGGTCCGGTTCTACATCGAACGCCTCGGCTTCACGAGCCCGTGGCGCTACGAAGAGGATGGCTCGGTGCGCGTCGCACAAGTCGAGCGCTGCGGCTGCGCGATCATCTTGGCCGACAACGTGCCGACGAACGCCGCTCCGGGGCTCATCTTCATTTCGATGAACGTCGAGGCCGACGGGCAGATCGCGCCGCTGCTGGACGCGCTCCGCGCGGAGTTCGAAGCGAAGGGCGTCGAGGTCGCGGACGGTTCGTGGGGCTATCGGCTTCTGGTCGTCAACGATCCCGACGGCAATCAGCTGTTCTTCAACTATCCAAATGAAAGCGCGAACGTCTGAGGACGGGATCGGAGGCCGCCGTGCGCATCGTCAAGACCAATCGACTCGCGAGCCCCGGTGCGCTCATCCGCGGCGCCGCGCGATTACTTTGACGGCGAGGAATGACCGTCACCGGGCTCGGTCGCGGGCGGGAGCGCGACGGTCGTGCGTTTGCCGCCGTCGATGGGTTCGACCTCGATGCGCTCGCACAAGGTCTCGATGATGTAGAGACCGCGGCCACACTCGAGATCGCCGTTCGGCAGCTTCGCTCGGGCGCCGTTCTCAGACGTCGTGAAGAGCGGACCTTTGTCGTCGACCTGCAGCACGACCTTGCCGTCGTCGACGCCGAGCTGCATCCGCGCGGAACCGGGCGTATGGCGAACCACGTTGCTGATCAACTCGCCGTAGACCATCTCGGCGGCGAGCAGGTCGGGACGGTTCGGTCCCAGGGATTCGAGGGCCGACAGGAACTCACGCTTCACGGTGCGCGCAACGTGTTGGTCGCGCGCATCGAAATGCCAGACCGGATCGGCTGATTCGTCGGCGGAGATCAGACGTCCGATGCGCAGCACGAGTAGCGCGGAGTCGTCGCGCGGCGGATGTTGCGAGAACACGCGGCTCTGGATGCCCTCGGCGAGGTTCGCTGAAGGTTCGGCTAATTCGCCGAGGATGGCCGCCTCCAGATCCCGCATGCCTTTGACGTAATCGCGCTCCGGTTCGACGATGCCGTCGGTGTAGAGCACCAGCGTGTCGCCCGGCGCGAGACGCCGTTCGTAGGTCGTGAAACGCACGCCGGCGTCGAGGCCGAGCAACATCCCGCCGCCCTGCAGCAAGGCGAGTTCGCCCGTGTCGGAAGTGACGATCGGCGGCCCGTGCCCGGCGAGTACGTAGGTCAAGTTGCCCGTCTCTCTATCGTAGATGCCGAAGAAGGCACTGGCCAGACTCGCCTGTTCCTCACATAGCACCCGGTTGACGCGTTCCACGATCGTTTGCGGATCGTCGTCGAGCCGCGCCACGACGCGAATGGCTTGCCGCACGAAGCCCATCGCCGTCACCGCGCGCAAACCGTGACCCGTCACGTCGCCGACGCTGAGGCCCACGTAGCGCTCGGAGAGCGCGAACACGTCGAACCAATCGCCGCCGATCTGCGCGCTCTCGATGGGCGTCGTGTATGCGGTGTGGATCGTCATGCCGTCGATCGCCGGAATCTCGGGCAACAGCGTTTGCTGCAAGCGGGCGGTGACGGCGCGTTCGCGCTCCAATTCCTCGAGGGTCTGTTCGTGCGCGATGGCCGACGACGCAATGCTATCGGCCATCGAGCGATAGATCGCATCCAACTCGCTGATCTCGTCGCCGCCGCCGACCGGGACCGTCGGCAGCCCGGCAGCGAGTCGCTGGGCGTTCTGGCCGAGCACGCCGAGCCTGCGCACGATCCGTACGCCGAAGAGAAACGACACGAGGACCGTCAGGCCGATCCCGGCCAGCGTGCCGACGAGCAACTCGCGTTCCAGCGCCTGCAACGCCTTACGCCGCTCGGCGGGCGATCCGAACGTGTCGATCCGCACTGCCGCGGAGAGGGCCTTTTGCGTCGCGTTCACCTCGGCGTCGGCGCGGCGGCCCGCGGGCGACTTCAGGATCCTTTGCGCACCGGCAACGTCGCCGGCTTCCACGGCGCGCGCGTATCCCGTCAGCAGCGTAAAGGCCGCGTCCAGGGCTCGGGCATAGTCCTCGGCGCGTTTGGTGAGCAGCGGGCGCCCACGCACCTGGTCGAGCAGCTTCCCTTCCTGCGTGCTGAGTTGCCCGCGGGCAGCGGCCAGAGCGCCGAAATCTACCGGCCGTTTGGCTCCACTCGACTGCCGGACGCCGCGTTTGGCAGCATTGACCGTGTCGAGCATTGCTTGGCTTTGACCGACCACCTCAGCGACGTAACTGGTCTGCTCCGTCTGCTTGCTGATGAGCCCGGCAAGGCCGAGGACGACGAGCAAGAACACCAGAGGGACGCCGGCCAGCAACACGGCCTGAGGGCGGATTCCGAAGCGCATTACCCTCCTTCTTCTCAATATCCGGGCTATCCGCATTTTTCGCATCAGGCGCCCCCCGGCCGACCGGGGCCGTGTCTCGAGCGTTAGCGACCGTTATTCGCCGAGGAAGTAAGCATGTTGTACTAACCCGGCTCTCGGGGAACCTCGATGCTCAACATGCGCGCTCCCCGCATAGATACTGCCTTTCGCGATACCCCGGCGGCCTCGCGTTTGCCACGCGTACGCGCGGTGCTCTTCGATCGCGACGGCACGTTGATCGTCGATCGTCCGGGTCCACGTAGCGCATCGGTCGAGCCGATGCCGGGCGCGCGCGATGCGCTCTCGCGATTGCGCGAACTCGACGTCCGCGTCGGCGTCGTATCGAATCAGCCGGCAATCGCGGACGGGACGTTGGACGAGGACGAGATGCGCGCGACGCACCGGCAGATCGAGATGCTGCTCGGCGAGATCGACGTCTGGTCGGTGTGTCCGCACGCCCGCGACGCGGGCTGCGCGTGCCGCAAACCCGCACCCGGCTTGATCTTAGACGCGGCTCGACGCTTGCGGGTGGCGCCGCGGGAATGCGTGGTGGTCGGCGACATCGGCTCCGACGTCGAGGCGGCGCAGGCTGCCGGGGCGCGCGCCGTGCTCGTGCCGACCGGCGTCACGCGCGCCGAAGAAATCGCGAACGCACCGGTCGTCGCGCGCGACCTCACGCAGGCGGTGGAATTGATCGTGTGGGGCGCCGTGTAATGCGGCGCGTGTTGGCGGTGCGTCAGGACAATAACGGCGACGTCACGCTCATCGGGCCGGCGCTCCGCGCGCTGGCGCGCGCTGCGCGCGTCACCTTGCTCTGCGGGCCGGGAGGGTTCGGCGCGGCACAACTGCTGCCGGGCGTCGACGAGACGCTCGTCGCGCGCGCCGAATGGATCGAAGGGCGGCCGCAGCCGCTCGATCCCGGCGCGACGATGGACGTCGTGCGCCGCATCGCAGCCCGCGCCTTCGACGAGGCGGTCATCTTCACGTCGTTCCACCAGAGTCCGCTGCCCGCCGCGCTGCTGTTGCGCCTGGCCGGTGTGCCGCGCATCGGCGCGATCAGCGTCGATTATCCCGGATCGTTGCTCGACGTGCGCGTCAGCGTCGACGACGACATTCACGAGGTGCAGCGTGCCTTGCATCTCGCGCGCGCGTGCGGATACGATCTCGCGCCGGGCGACGACGATCGGCTGCGCTACGTGCCGCTTCCGCCGCCGGCGTTCGCGCTGCCCGCGCGCTTCGTGGCGATTCAGCCCGGGGCCAGCGTGGGGGCGCGGGCCTGGGCGCCGGAGCGCCATCGCGACCTCGTAGCCGCGCTCGCTGCGCGCGGTTACCGCGTCGTCGTCACCGGAAGCGACGCGGAGCGGGCCTTGACGGCGTACGTTGCCGGCGATACGAGCGCCCTCGATCTCGGCGGCAAGACCACGTTTGCCGAATTTGCCGCGATCGTTGCGCGCGCCGACGCGATCGTCGTGGGCAACTCGTCGGGCATTCACGCGGGGGCTGCGGTCGGCACGCCGGTCGTCTCGATTTTTCCGCCGACCATTCCACCGGTGCGCTTCGCGCCGTGGCGCGTGCCGCACGTGCTGCTCGGCGATCACGCCATCGCGTGCGCCGGTTGCCGCGCCCGCACGTGCCCGGTGCCGGGACAACCCTGCACCGGCGGCGTTTCCGCGTCGGACGTGCTCGACGCGCTGGAAGCACTCGGCGTGCCGCCGACGGCGGTGCCCGCGTGAAGATCGCACTGATCTCCGAACACGCGAGCCCGCTGGCCGCCTTCGGCGGCGTCGATGCGGGCGGTCAGAACGTGCACGTGGCGGAATTGTCGAGCGCGCTCGCGCGTCAGGGCCACGACGTGATCGTCTACACGCGCCGCAGCGACCCCGCGTCGGCCGCGCGCACCGTCTTACCGGACGGCGTGCGTCTGGTCAACCTCACCGCCGGTCCGGTGAAAGCGGTGCCGAAAGACCTTCTGCTTCCCTACATGGACGAGTTCGCGCACAATTTGCGCGAAGACCTCAGGCGCGAACGTCCGGCCCTGGTGCACGCGCACTTCTGGATGTCGGGCCGCGCGTCGCTTGCGGCCGCGCATCCNNATGGGCATTCCGGTGGTGCAGACCTTTCACGCGCTCGGCATCGAAAAGCGCCGCTTTCAGGGGCACGCCGATACGAGCCCCTCGAGCCGGCTCGCGCAGGAGAGCGAAATCGTGCGGCGCTGCGATTACGTTATTGCCACCTCGCGCAGCGAGGTCGACGAGTTGAGCCGGATGGGGCTCGAGGCCGAGCGGGTGCGCGTGATTCCGTGCGGGGTCAACCTGGCCCAATTCGACCGGTGCCGGAGCGTCTTCGCGCAACCGCGTCGCGCTCGGCGGCGCATCGTCACCCTGAGCCGGCTCGTCGAGCGCAAAGGTATCGCCGACGTGATCCGCGCCTTACCGCGCTTGCACGACGCCGAATTGATCGTCGCCGGCGGCGGCGATGCGCGCGAACTCGAAACGGATCCCGAATACCGGCGGCTTCTGGCGATCGCGCGAGAGCTCGGCGTGTGCGAGCGCGTGGTCATGCACGGGCGCGTGGAGCGGCACGAGGTGCCGGGCTTGTTGCGTTCGGCGGATTGCGTGGTCTGCGTGCCCTGGTACGAGCCGTTCGGCATCGTGCCGCTCGAAGCGATGGCCTGCCGCGTGCCGGTCGTGGCTTCCGCCGTGGGCGGGCTCAACGACACCGTCGTCCACGGCGAGACGGGCTATCACGTTTCGCCGCGCTCGCCGGAACAGGTAGCCGCGGCCGTTGAGACTTTGCTGCACTCGGTAGAGACGCGCCGGCGCTTCGGTGAGGCGGGCCGCGCTCGCGTCGAGGCGCGCTACACTTGGGAACAGGTGGCGCGCGCGACGGTCGACGCCTATCTCGAATGCCTCGACTCCGCGCGGCTCGATTCGATCGCATGACCGTTCGCCCGCTGCTCGTGATGTTGCGGCCGCTCGGCCTCGGCGATTTCTTGACCGGCGTGCCGGCTTATCGCGCGATCGCCTGCGCTTTTCCCGACCATCGACGCATCCTCGCGGCGCCGGCGGAACTCGCGCCGCTCGCGGACGTATGCGGCGCGATCGATGCGGTCGTGCCGACCCGGCCGCTCGAACCTCTACCGCATCAGTTGCACTATGCCGACGTCGCCGTCGATCTCCACGGCCGCGGACCCGCGAGCCACCTCGTGCTGCTCGCTGCGAAGCCGCGCCGCCTGATCGCCTTCGCCAACGATGCCGTGAAGGCAAGCGCCGGCTTTCCGAAATGGCGCGAGGACGAACACGAGGTGACGCGCTGGTGCCGGATGTTGAGCGAAAGCGACGTCCCGGCCGACGCCTCAGACCTGCGACTGCCCGCACCACCGCTCACCGATCTTCCGCTACGCCTGCGCGGCGCGGCGATCGTGCACCCGGGCGCCGCCGCGGCGGCACGCCGGTGGCCGGTAGAACGCTGGGCGCGCGTGGTTGCGGAACGCGTTCGCGCGGGCGACCGGGTACTCATAACCGGCGGTCCCGGCGAGTCCGATTTGGCCCAGGAAGTCGCGCAGCGCGCGGGCGTCTCGCCCGCGTGCGTGGTGGCGGGCGGCATGAACCTCATGAAATTTGCGACGCTCGTGGCCCACGCGTCGTATGTCGTTTCCGGCGATACCGGCGCCGCACACCTCGCGACCGCATTCGGGCGTCCGTCGGTCACGCTCTTCGGACCCACCCCGCCGCAGTATTGGGGCCCTCCGCAACATAGCCGTCATCGAGTTCTCTGGAAGGGAACGTTGGGCGACCCGCACGGCAAGGCGATCGATCCCGGTTTGCTCGCGATCGAGGTCTCCGAAGTGCTCGACGCAATCGAACAGCTCTCCCAAACGGCCCAAGGTCGGCGAGTGTAACGTGATCTCTGCGCCCATGCTCGTGGTCGCACCCCATCCCGACGATGACGTGATCGGGTGCGGAGGAAGCCTGCATCGCGCAGCGACGAACGGCATCGCCGTGCACGTCGTTTACGTTACCGACGGCTCCGCAAGCCATCCGAATTCGCGACGTTTCCCACCCGCACGGCTTGCGGCCGTTCGCGAGGCGGAGGCCCGCGCGGCGCTGCGGGAACTTTCGATCTCGACGCAGCCGGTATTCTTGCGCTTGGCCGACGGCGCACTGGCAACGCTGCCCGCCGGCGTTAAACGATCGTGCGCCGACCGGATCGCGGGGATTGCTCGCGCGTGTGGTGCGCGCACCATCGTGGGACCGTGGCGGCGCGATCCGCATCCCGACCATGTCGCGACGGCCGCACTCGTCGAGCTGGCGGCCGCCGCGCTCGACTTCAAGACTTGGCGGCTCGCCTACAGCGTGTGGGCAGACCTGCGGGGCGACGCAACGATCGCACCTTCGAGCCGCGAAGCGACGGCATTCGACGTCTTCCTCACGCCGCAAGAAGTGGAAGTGAAGCGGCGCGCCTTGGCGCAACATCGAACCCAAACGACCGGCCTCGTCGACGACGATCCTCAGGGATTTCGCATCGACGCGAACCAGCTGGCGTGGTGGCTGCGGCCCGTCGAACGCTTTTATCATCTGCTGCCGTCCAAGGAGCGTCCTGATGACTTCGTACGATCTCGGTGACGAACTCCTCGGCATGGCCCACGCAGACGATGCGGGCGTGCCGCTCGCCGGCCGCAGCGCCGAACTCGATGCGTTGCGCACGGTCGGCCGGCGCGAACCGAGCCTCGGCCGCATCTACGAAGGCCACCTCAACGCGGCGCAACTCGTGGCGCGTTGCGGTACCCCCGCACAGCGGGCCAGCGCGGCGCGCGACATCGACGCACGTCACGTCTTCGGCGTGTGGAACACGCAAGACGTCGACGGTGTCAAGCTCGAAGCCGACGCCGGCGCTTTCACGTTGCGCGGCGCCAAGACGTGGGCCTCGGGCGCGGGCTCGATCACGCGCGCGATCGTGACAGCGGCGCTGCCGGACGGGACCTCGCAGATGTGTTTGATCCCGCTGGATCGCGTTCGCGTCGACATCGACCGCTCGCAGTGGCGGCCGATCGGCATGGAAGCATCGGAGAGCTTCCGGGTCGATTTTACGGGCGTCAAACTGCAGCAAGACGACCTGATCGGCACGCCCGGCGAGTACGAGCAGCAGCCGTGGTTCTTCGGCGGTGCCTTGCGATTCTTGGCGGTGCAGGCCGGGATCGTGGAGCGGCTGCAGGCCGAGGCGGCGCGCTTCATCGTTGCGCAAGAACGGCAAACCGATACGTTGCAGCAAGTGCGGGCGGCCGAGATGCGGATCGCCGCGCACACCTGTGTGCAGTGGCTGCGGGCCGGAGCCGCAGCGTGGGCTGCGTTCGATGCCGAGCAGTCGGAGGCCAACGGCGTTGCGGTCGTCGATACGGTGGATATGGCGCGAAGCGTGGTGGAGCGCGCCGCGCTCGACGTGATCGAAGCGGCGGTGCGCAGCGTCGGCGCGCGCGGACTGCTGGAGCCGCTGCCGATCGCCGGCATCGTGCGCGATCTGCAGATGTATTTGCGTCAGCCCGCGCCGGATGCCGCGCTGATCCGCGTCGGGAAGACGGCTTTCCGCGAAGCGACCGCCGCACGCAGCGCCGCTATCGCCTCATCGACCGGAACCATCTCGTAGCGTCGCCTGCGCGGGCCGGATCGCTCGACGATCCGGTGGTGCGTTTCACCGAACGCGCGGGCCGGCTCGATCGCGCCCAGCCACTCCTCAGGCGCAAGGCCGAAGATCGTCGAGACGAGCGCAACGTCATCCTCGCGCGGAGCGCCCGCATGCACGCGGCGCAACGCCGCACGGCCCTCGAGATCGTCGATGATCTCGCGCGGATGTTCGACGAGAAACGGCCGCCCTGCCGCGGCCTGCCGGTGCAAATGCGCGACGAGCGTTCCAAACCCGCCCCGCACGCGCGCCGCGATCCGTCCCGAGGTGTATGCCCGAACGTTCGGGCTGTGGCGCACGCGCGCATCGATCCGGCGCAGCGCCGAGAGAAAGCCGCGATCTTCGAGTGTCGAAACGGCGGGCAGACCACCGGCGCGCGCGTACGCGCCGGCGCCGACCGCTACGCTCGCCCCAACGAAACTGCAGTGGCGGGGCCACGGATCTTCGGGCCGCGGATCGACGAGCGCTTCGAGTTCGGCCCAGGCCGCTCGGAACTCGTTTTCGCTCCGGTAGATTTTGCGCACGGCGAGCGGCAACGCCGCGCGTTCCTCCGGGCCGATCTCGACGAAGCCGGCCACCGCATCCGCCGTACTCATGTCAGCGAAGGTCTGGGCAGCCCAATCCTCGGCGACGACCGTGTCGGCGTCGGTGGTGGCCACGATGCCGAGCGGACGTTCCGCCGCGAGAAAGCGCGCGGCGACCGCATCCATGAGCAGCCTGCGCGCGACGCCGACGTGATCCTGGCCCGGCGGCAGCCTGGCCTCGACCACGTGCAGCTGCAAGGCGGGGCGGCTGCGTGCAACCTCGAGCGCAACCGAGGCGGTCGCGTCGTCGCAATTGTTGGCGAAGAGCACGACGTCGAATTCAGGCGCTTCCGGTTGCGCCGCGAGCGCTTCGAGCGCCCGGCCGATGACCGCCGCCTCGTTGCGCGCCGGAATCGTAACGCTCATCCGGCACGTCGCGCGGGGCGGAGGCAAGCCCAGACCGGCGATCACGCGCGCACCGCCAGCAGATCGATACGGTATCGTTCCGCGCGCTTCGCGGCTACGCTGCAAAAGCGGGCGTCGGCGAGAAACGTTTCGTGCACCTCGTCGCCCGAGAGCGGATAGTCGCGCACCTTGGGCAGGTAATGGACCAGTTCGACCCATCCGCCGGGCGTGGCCGAGACGATGCGGTCGATCGCCAAACGGAGATCGTGCCGCGACCAATAGTAGCCCACCTCCGAAAGCAACACGAAGTCGAACCGCTCAAGCGGAAACTCGTGCGGCACGTTCAGGCGCTCGACGGTCACGTTGGTCGATGCCGCGCAGCGGCGCCGCGCGACGGACACGGCGCGCGGACTGACGTCGACCGCAAGCAGCGAATCAACGTGGGCTGCCAGCCGGGCCGTCAGCACGCCGACCGAGCAGCCGATCTCGAACGCCCGCGCGAAGCGCCGTTCGCCCAGGATTGCGAGCGTGGCCGCATACTTGTCGAGTTCGTACGGGCTGCCGGCGAAGTTCCACGGGTCTTCCTTGCGGGCATACATCCGCTCGAAGTAATCCGGCTCGAGCGTGCGGTCCGGCCGAGGCGAAACTACGCGCCGAGCGGCCCCGAGCCAGCGGGTCAACGGTAGCATCTGTTGGAGTCTACCGCGTCGCGCCCGCCTCGAAACGCAAATCGGTCCGGTCCCTTGCCTGCTAGGCTGCGAGCGACATTCCGTCATACATACGCTGGCGTCAAATGAGCCATTTGCCGGAACTTCGCTCGCTGGTCGAGCGATTCGCTTGGGCCTCGACCCCGGTCGGCGCGTCTGCGGACTGGCCCCAGAGTCTGCGGACGGCGCTCGGCATCTGTATGAGCTCGCGCTTCCCCATGATCATCTTCTGGGGACCGGAGCTGATCCAATTTTACAACGACGCGTACGTACCGATCCTCGGGCCGCGGCATCCCGCCGCGCTCGGGCAACGCGCGGAAGACTGCTGGCCGGATATTTGGTCGTCGGTCGGGCCCATGCTGCACGGCGTGCTCGAAACCGGCGAGGCCACGTGGTCCGAAAATGCTCTGCTGCCGCTCGAACGCGACGGACGCCCGGCCGAATGCTATTTCACCTTTTCTTATAGTCCGATCTTCGAGGCAGGCCGCGTCGCCGGCATCTTTACCGCCGTCACGGAAACGACCGAGATCGTCTTACGCGAGCGCCACGTTCGCGAGCGCGCCGAGGCGCTCGCCGAGCTCGATACGGCGAAAACGCGCTTCTTCAACAACGTCAGCCACGAGTTCCGCACCCCGCTGACGCTCATGCTCGGACCTCTGGAAACCCTCGCCGGCGAAGTCGAACGCGGACAACTTCCGCTCGTCGACATCGCCAGACGCAATGCGCTTCGCCTGCTCAAGCTCGTCAACACGCTGCTCGATTTTTCGCGGATCGAGTCGGGGCGCCACGAGGCCAGTTTCGTTGCGACGGACCTCAGTGCGGCGACGAGCGAACTCGCCTCGATGTTCCGCTCTTCGCTCGAGCGGGCGGGGCTGACGTTGACGATCGCGACCGAGCTCGATCGACCGGTGTTCGTCGACCGCGCCATGTGGGAAAAGATCGTCCTCAACCTGCTCTCGAACGCCCTCAAGTTCACGCTGCACGGGACAATTCGCGTCGAGCTGGTCGCGCGTAACGGCCTCGCGGAACTCGCGGTGAGCGACACGGGCGTAGGCATCGCCGCCGAGGAACTGCCGCGCATCTTCGACCGGTTCCAGCAAGTCCGGCAGTCCCAATCGCGCACGCACGAGGGCAGCGGCATCGGCTTGGCCCTGGTCAAGGAATTGGTGCAGATCCACAAAGGCAGCATCGACGTCGAAAGCGAGGTGGGTCGCGGCACGACCTTCCGGGTGCGCCTTCCCTTTGGATCGGACCATCTCGATCCGGCACAAATCGTCCACGATGCGTCGAACGGTCACGTGCGTTCCATCGATCAATTCGTGGCCGAACTCGATGCGACGATCGGGCCGCCCGGCCTCGAAGCCCCGTCGCCACGCGGTTCGGTCAACCCGGCGCGGCGCGCCCGCATACTCCTGGCCGACGACAATCGCGATTTACGCGACTACATCGCGCAGACGCTCTCGTCCGCCCACGACGTCGTAACCGTCGAGAACGGTACGGCGGCGCTGGCGGCGGCGCGAGCCGGTTGCTTCGACCTGGTCCTCAGCGACGTGATGATGCCGGAAATGGATGGTTTCGAACTCCTGGCGGCGATTCGGAGCGACGAGCGATTGGCCGCGGTGCCGTTCATCTTCGTCAGCGCACGAGCGGGTGAAGAATCCGCAATCGAAGGTTTGCGACACGGAGCCGACGACTATCTCGTCAAGCCCTTTACGAACGACCAATTGCTGGCTCGCGTCAACGCCGCGCTCCGCTCGGCTCGCCGGCACGAAGCGCATTACGCCGAGCTTTCCAGCCGGCGCTGGTTCGAGCGGCAAGGCGACAGCGCGACCAACGACGTCGCGTTTCGCGCCTTCGCAAACCAGTTGCCCATTCCGATCTGGCAACAGGACGCATTCGGCGCCATCTCGTTCACGAATACGGCCTGGCACAAGCTCTTGCGGCTGCCGCGAGACCCCGTGTCGCATACGGCCGAAGCTTGGCAGCGAATCGTGCATCCCGACGACTTCGGCAAGATGATCGAGCTCATGACGACCGCCATACCTTCGCGCGCCGCCTATAAGGTCGCGTATCGCCTGAGGGCCAGCGACGCCGACGGTGATAGCTACCGCTGGTACGATGCCAACGCCATTCCGCAATTCGACGAGCGCGGCGAATTCATGGGCTGGATCGGTTCGATCATCGACGTCCACGACGCCTACCTCCGCGAAGAGGCCGAACGCACGTTGCGGCACGCCGCGGCCGAGCGCGAACGCGACCTGCGCGCGCTCTCGGAAGGCCTGCCCACGATCGTGTGGACCGCCGGGCCGGACGGTCGGGGCCTCTATTTCAACCAGCGACTGCGCGAGTATACCGGCCTATCGCCGGAAGAAGCCTTCGGCGGCGGTTGGCTCCAGGTCGTTCACCCGGACGACGTGCCCGCGACCGTCGCACGCTGGCAGCAAGCGCTGGCGACGGGCGAACCTTACGAAGCGACGTATCGCTTGCGCTTGCGCGACGGATCGTATCGCTGGTTTCACGCGCAAGGGGTGTGCGTGCGCGATTCGGCGGGCGCGATCGAACGGTGGATCGGCACGTGCTCCGACGTAGACGCCGACCAGCGTCGTTACGATCGGGAACGCCGCGCCTCCGAAGCGTTTCAAGACGCGGCCTTGCCCAAAGCGCTGCCGGACATTCCGGGACTGCGCTTCAGCGCGTTGTATCAAGCCGGAAACTCGGAAGCAAACGTCGGCGGCGACTGGTACGACGCTTTCCGGCTTACCGACGGGCGCGTGGTGCTCTCCATCGGCGACGTGACCGGCAGCGGACTCAGCGCGGCGGTCACGATGAGCGCAGTGCGACAGTCGATACGCGGTGCGTCGCAAATTTATCCCGACCCCTGCGCCGTGCTCGACGCTGCCGACCGCGCGTTGCGCTCGGAACATCCCGAAGCGATCGTCTCCGCATTCATCGGCATCTTCGAACCCGTGACCGGAACGCTGACCTACGCATCGGCCGGCCATCCCCCGCCGCTCCTGCGCAATCCCGACGGTGCGGTGGTGGAGCTGACCGCGTCGGACCTGATGTTGGGCCTGCGCGTCGACCATAGCGATCACGCCTCGCACGCGCTGACGATCGAGCCGGGTTCGATGCTCGTGCTGTACACCGACGGCCTCACCGAGGCTTCCCGGAACATCTTCGACGGCGAAGCCCGCTTGCGCCGGATGATGGCCGATCCCCAGGTTCTCGACTGCGACGACCCGGCACAAGCGATCGCCACCACGAGCCTCAGCCAGGTCCACGACGACGTCGCGCTCTTGGTCGTGCAGTTCGACGACCTGCCGCTGCGCTCGTGTGAGGATAGCGATTCGCCTGTGAAGTCGCGGTGGACGTTCGATGCGAGCGACATGCCGGCGGCCGGGAACATGCGCCGCGGCGTCGCCGAAGCGTTGAGCGCGCGCGGCGTGCCGGAGAGCAACGTCGCGGTTGCGGAGCTTCTGGTGAGCGAGCTGGTCGGGAACGTCGTGCGCCACGTGGGCGGCAGCGTGGACGTGGCGATCGACGTGCACGAAGGGGCTCCGGTGCTCCACGTTCTCGATCGCGGTCCGGGCTTTCACTTTTCGACGCGATTGCCGCGCAACCTGATGAGCGAATCGGGGCGGGGCCTCTTTATCGTGGCGGCGCTGGCGCGCGAGTTCAGCGTCGTTCCGCGTAAGGACGGCGGTAGCCACGCTCGCGTGGTCTTGCCCTTCGACGTGCCTCGGCGGGCACGCAATAGGATGCAGCCCGCGATGCAGAAAGCGCGCATACCTCTGACGCAGCGGCCGAGCGGTCTACGGGTGTAGCGAACGATCGATCGCCGCCGTGTGGGCCTGTTCGTCGTACGCGGGAATTGGCCGCTGGCGCTCACCTTCCGGCGCGTGCATCGGTAAATGCCTCGACAAAAGGCGTTGGGGTCGGCGCACAACGCAGGACGAGCGCTGACACGATGACGCCGGAACCGTCGACTCTTCGCCGGGGCGGTATTCGCGGACGCTCCGAGAAGCTCGTGATGGATGCCCCGTAGTCAAATTACGACCACCCTGGCGCGCGAACGCGCCGCAGCGGGAAAGCTCCTGCGTAAGGACGTGCCGCGCGAAGCGCACGGCCACTACGAACCCGCCTCGGGACGGCCGGATCCGCTCGAGATGCTCGATGCTCTGGCGAAGCGCCGGTTGCCCTTTCTGATTCCCTTGCGCGACGAACGCATCGCCGAGACGCCGTTTACGTATTTTCGCGGGACCTCGATCGTGATGGCTTGCGACCTCGCGAACACGCCGAAAACGGGCCTGACGGTGCAGGCCTGTGGCGACGCGCACTGCCTGAACTTCGGCGGCTTCGCCAGCCCCGAACGCAACTTGCTCTTCGACGTGAACGATTTCGACGAGACGCTGCCGGGCCCGTGGGAGTGGGACGTGAAACGCCTCGTGACGAGCATCTTGATCGCGGGTCGCGACGGCGGCCACACGGGGGACGAAGCGCGGGCGGCCGCGAGCGCGACCGCGGCGGCCTACCGGCTGCACATGCGCACGCTCGCGACCCTGCCCGCCTTGGACGTGTGGTATGCACGGCTCGACGCGACCAAGATACTCGACGAAGCAAAAACCATCGCGGCCAAGCGGAGACGACGGAAGATCGGCGAGCAGGTAGCGACCGAGACGATCCACGCAACCGTCGAGAAACTCACCTCGGGCACGGGCTTCGCACGGCGCTTCATAGAGGATCCGCCGAAACTGTTTCACTCGTCAGCAACCGAGGAGAAAGGCTTCGACGTCGACGCGATCCTGACCGACTACCGCACGACGCTCAGCCCGGACATGCAACACTTGCTCTCGCGTTATCGCCAAGTCGATCACGCGATGAAGGTAGTGGGCGTAGGCAGCGTCGGCACGCGGTGCGCCATCGCGCTCTTCGTCGCCGACGATCACGACCCGCTGCTGTTGCAAGTGAAGGAAGCGCTGCCGTCCGTGCTCGAGGGATACGTTGCGCCGAGCGCGTACGCCACGCACGGCGAGCGGGTCGTGCGCGGCCAGCGCCTGATGCAGGCTGCGAGCGACGCCTTCTTGGGCTGGGCGTCGTCCGGCAAGCACGATTTCTACGTGCGTCAATTCAAAGACATGAAGGCTTCGGCCGATCTGGACGGGGTCGGCCCCGGCGAGTTGCGCGTATACGGCCGCTTTTGCGCCTACGCGCTCGCAGCGGCGCACGCCCGCTCCGGCGACGCGGCGGCGATCGCCGGCTACCTCGGCGCCGGCAAGGCGATGGATCGCGCGCTGGTGGAGTTCGCCGAGGCCTATGCCGACCAGAATGAGGCCGACTACGTGCATTTCAGCGCGCCGCGGCTCGCTTCGGGGGACCAAACGCGCACGCACGATACACAGCTCGCTCGAAAGGTCTGAGATGCAGCAGAGGGTCAAGCTCGCTACGATCAACCTGGAAGTCGCCGACCCGCAGCGTTCAAAGCGTTTTTACCTGGACGCGCTCGGCCTGTCGGAAAATCTCGAACGGTCGCACGCCCCGGGTTTCGTTTATCTCGAGTCGGAAGGCTGCGGGGTGACGCTCTCGACGCCCGAAGAAGCTTCGGCTTCCGAGCCTTCCCGAACGATGGAACTCGGCTTCGAGACGGAGGACCTCGGCGCTCTCGAAGCACGGTTCGCGCAATACGGCGTATCGGGATTTCGCTCAAAGAGCATGGGCTGGGGCGACGTGCTCGAAGGTAACGACCTTGACGGCCACCGGGTCATCGTCTATTCCTTTCGCAAGCGCGAACCTTAGTTCCGACGACGTGGCGAGAGCCCAACCTAGCAAAAAGTAGTACTTTCCCCCATAGAAGTGGGGCCCGGGATGCCCCATCCTCGGGATGAGGCGTCGGGGTTCGCTTGATCTCGAGCGTGGCCGCGAGCGCCGCCTACATCTCGGGAGGATTACACCATGCTCGCAACTCGACGCCTTCGCTTCCGCGAAGGAAGCGGCAAATTCTTGGCTTTGTGCGCTACGGCCGCCGTGGCCGGCTGCGGCGGCGGCGGCGGCAACGTGCCGGTGGCAACCGCCGCCGGCAACGCGACGCTCGGTGCCGGTCAGCGGACGCAAGCGTCGCTGCAGCGGAACGTAAAGCGTGACGGCGCCAGCTGCAACGTGCTGTACAGTTTCAAAGGCACGCCCGACGGTGCCTCACCGTGGGGCGGTCTGACCGCCGTGAAAAACACGTTGTACGGAAGCACGGCGGGGGGTGGAAGCGCAAGCGCGGGCACGGTCTTCGCGTACACCACGTCGGGAACGGAGTCGCTCCTGCACGACTTCACGGGCGACCCCGACGGTTTTAGTCCGCAATCCTCCCTCCTCGATGTCGGCGGTACGCTCTACGGCACCACGAACAACGGCGGCGAACACAACGACGGCAGCGTCTTCGCCATTACGACCAAAGGGAAGGAGCACATCGTCTACAGCTTTGCGGGCGGCTCTAC
>PLFC01000032.1:0-6549 GCA_003136655.1 Vulcanimicrobiota bacterium | reverse complement strand
ACGGTCTTCAAGGTGACGCCGGGCGGCACGGAAACGGTGCTGCACAGCTTCACCGGACAACCCGACGGCCAGCAGCCCACTGGAGGCCTGCTCGAATATAAGGGCGACCTGTACGGAACCACATACCAAGGCGGAGCGAATAACACCGGCTCGGTTTTCAAGATCACTCCGAGCGGGTCTGAGACCGTCATCTATAGCTTCGCGGCTCAGAACGATGCAGAACTGCCGGCCTCGAGCCTGATCAACGTGAACGGCACGTTCTACGGCACGGCATACTCAAACACGAACCCGGACGGCTCGGGCGCGATCTTCTCGGTCACGCCGGCGGGTACGGAAACCGAACTCTGCAATTTTCCGGCATCGACCGGTGGAGGCTCGTCCCTCGCGCCGCTCGTGTATTTCGAAGGCGCGCTCTGGGGTACGCTGTACAGCGGAGGCGCAAACGAGCAGGGCGGGATCTTCAACGTAACCTTGTAACCGCCCGCATCAACGCGCCAAGGAGAAAGCGCCCTCACGGGCGCTTTTTTCAGCGTCGCCTTTCGCAACCGCGGTTTGCATCACGAGAACGGCAATGTCGTCACGCGCCTGTCCGCGTTCGAGTACGTGCTCGACGATCGCTCGCGCGGGGTTTTCCGCCGCTCGCACCCGAGGATCGGTGAGCGCGGCGCGAAGGCGCCGGTAGCCTTCGTCGAGGTTCCGCGTCGATTCGGTCAGACCATCGGTGAAGAATGCAAGCGCAGAACCGGCCGGGACGGTGGCCGTCGTTTCCTCGACGTGTCTCTCGCCGAGCCCGAGCATCGGACCGGCACCGACCAGCTCGCGCACGGCGCCATCGGCGAAGCAAACGACCGGTAGGGGATGGCCCGCCGTCGCAAAGATCATTTCACGGAGCCGGGGATCGAATATCGCAACCAGCGCCGTTGCGTAGGTTTGGGCCGGCATGTTGCGGATCGTGCGCTCGGCGACGTCGAGCATCGCGCTCGGCTTGGGCAAGAGCGACGCGGCGCCGCGCATCGCCTGGCGTAGCGTGGCCATCGTGACGGCGGCTCCGAGACCTTTCCCGACGACGTCACCGATCGTGATCGCGACGAGGCCATCATCGAGTTCGAAGGCATCATACCAGTCGCCGCCGACCGTCGCCTCCGTGTTCCCGGGCCGATAGTCCGCCGACAAGCGCAGGCCGCCGACCGCCGGCAGAGTGGAGGGAAGCGACGCTTCCTGAAAGCGCATCGCGATCGTTCGCTCCCGCTCGTACGCGCGTGCGTGCTGGACCGCGATGCCGGCGCGTCGTCCGAGTTCCTCGGCGAACGGAATATCCTCGGGGACGTATGCCGGCCGTGGATCGTCACGATCGAGGCTGCAGGTGAGCGCGCCGATCACCGATCCATCGGGCGCCCGAACGGGAACGCACAGGATCGATCTCAAGCGGAGCATCTCGACAACGGCGACGAGGGACTCCGATTGTGTCGTCGACCAGCCGTCGAGCACGTCGGTGACGCAGGTCGAACGTCCAAACCGGATCGCTCGAACGATCGGATGTTGCTCGGTGAAGCGGCTCGCATCCGTGTACCGCTCGAACAGCGAACGCATATCGACGCGCGGGTGAGCCACGGCCACGCGCCGATATTCGCCGCCGTCGCCGAGCAAATCGATCGTGCACGCGGTGGAGAACGACTTCGCAACCGCTTCGGCGATGTTCCGCAGCGTCTCCTCGAAGTCGAGCGAGCCGTACATCTCCGCGCCGGCCTCGGCGAGCGCGCGCAACCCGTTCTCGATTTTCGCGCGCCGTTCGTCCGCCCGGTGCTGCTCGTCGATATCGACGTTGACGCCNNCCGGCCATGCGGATGCGAAACTGGACGTCGTAAGGCGCACCCGCCTCGAGCGCCGTGCGCCAAACGGAGAGCGCGCGGTCACGATCGTCGGGATGCACGATGTCGAGCCACGCGGGGCCGAGCAGAGACTCGACCGGAAGGTCCATGGGGTTGGCACCCTCACTAATGTGGTCGAGAAGGCCATCGGGCGTTGCGGTCCACGTGGTACCCGGCAACGACGCGCCCACCAGCCGGTAGCGTTCTTCCGAGCGAGCGAGGGCGCGCTGGATCATAACGGTTTCCGTGACGTCTCGCGCGACCGCAAGATAGTGGCGAACACCTGTGTCACCCTCGGCGATCGGCGTTACAGAAACGTCCCACCACGTGTCGCGCCCTCCGCTGGCGCGCGCGGCAACGAACCGGCCACTGCCGCCGGAACGGGCGACGGAGAACGCTGCGCTCGCATCGCTTCGATACTCTGCCGCCCACAAATCCAGCCAGTCGGTACCGGCAATCGACGCGAAATCTCTGATGCCGAGAGCCCGTTGGCCGTGTGCGTTGACGAACACAATGCGGCCGGCGGCGTCGAGCACGTTAACGCTATCGGCGCTGGCTTCAACCAAGCGCTCGACGAGCCGCTCACGATCCGCCGCGGCCTGTTGCCGAACGCGCTCGCTCTCGGCGCTCCGCCAGCGCTCGAAGAGCAGCGAAACGAAAACGAAGACGGCGATCATGATCGCGATATTGGCCGCAATGCTCGACTCGCGGGGCCGAAATCCGCCCGCGTACTCGAGGTACGTCAGCGGCACACTTATGGCGATTGTGGCCACAATGCCGGCGCGCAGCCCCAGCACGGCACCGATCACGAGCACCGGTACGATTTCCAGATAGGCGAGTTGAATAGAGGGCAACAACCAGTCGGCGACCGCGATGAGCGCGGCCAAAAGGACCGATCCGGCGACCAAAACGGCTGGCCGGTTTCCTCGGGTCAACGCCAAATCAACTCCATCACATGTCCCGAAGCCTCATCCAAACACGGACCACCACCATTATGAGCCAGGCCTTGCCTCTCCTAGTTCGCAACGAGCATCATCGCGGGTGCATCTCCGCGCGCGCGATCCTCGCGTCGGCGGCGCCGTAATAGATGTCGTAGCCGCCGCCGGGCCGAGGATCGATGCCCGTCGGAAAGACCACGTCGTCGACGATGCCGAAGCGTTCGGCTCCCGTGGCCGGTTGGAGAACCGGCTCGGGCGACCGGAAGAGGACGCGGTCGGGGCGTTCCAGGTCGTGCACGACGATGCCCGCGTGATAGTAGACCGTTTGCCGGCCATCACCGTGTTCGCGCGCGTCGACGGCGTGGAAGAGCGATAGCCAGCCATCGCGCGTCTTTACCGGCGGCGTACCGCAGCCGTTTTTCAGGCGGCCCCACGTCTCGCCGACTTCGAGCACGCGCACGCTTTCGGCTGCGCCGCAGAGCGCCTCGGCGCCGCGTATCGCCGCAGCCGCCGGCACGTAGCCGATACACGTCACCTCTCGCTCCTCGGGCGGTAGCGACTGCATCAATTCGATCGGCGCCTGGCCCGTGACGCTTTCCAGCAGCATCGGACGGTGGTAGAACGCGAACGAAGGCACGCCGGACGGTGAGGTGACGACCTCCGGAAAGAAGGCTGCATCCTTGTTCGGCAGCGCATTGAGCGCGGCGTCGGCGAACCGAACCGGACCGAGGCGCGACCAGGCGTACGCGTCGCTCGAGATCGCGAGGGCGACCTTCGGGCCTTCGGGTCCGAATGCCGTGTACGCCATCACATACGCATCGAGGCTCGGGATGAACGTAACGCGCGGATCCTCGCAGCCGTAACCGCCGGGCTCGAAGCGGATTTCGCTCGACGTTTCCGGCTCGAGCACGATGCCTGTCCGCTCGAACACGGGACCATCGGCGCCGGCGATCCCGCGCGCGATGCCGATGCGTGAAATGTTGCCGGGCGCAACCATGCGCGGATACATGAGCAAATTGCCCGAGCGGTCGCGCGCGATCGCCGGATTCAGCACGCCGGCGGCTTCGTTCTCCGACCCGTCGGGAGCGAGCACGATGCCGCAGCGGCGATACGAGAAACTAGGCATCTGCAACGGCAGACGCTCCGATCAGGAGGCCGAGCTCGGGCACGGCTCCGGCCGGCGCGAGGATGCCGATCTCGACGTCGGTTCCGCCTCGCACCTCGAACGCCGCGTGACCCTCCGGCGTTAGCCGGCCCTCCAGCGGCACGCGAATCGTACCGGCCTCCACCGTTACCGTGACGACGGCAGGCGCCATGTTCGGCTCGATGGGAATTAGCCGCAGGTCGCACGCGCCGCGCGAATCGCCTCCGATGCGCCAGGTTGCTCGTACGCCGCCCGATTCGCATCTCAACGCAAAGTCGTAGGCCGGATAGCTGCAGTAGAGCATGTAGCCGGCGTCGGGAACGCGAACGTAGTGCCGGCTCGCAAGCACGAAGGGCAGGCCCGCTCCATAGATTTCTTGGCCCACCTGCCCCGACGTCGCGAACCCGTCTTGCAGATCTTCCAACGGGACCGAGAGGCCGCGTTCTATCCGGCCGTTGCGCGGATCCTCGCTGACGACGTCGACGGGCAACGTGTCGGGGTAATAGAACCACGCGCGATCCAAATTATACTTCTGGTACTCGGCCAAGAGCAAACGGAGCGAGGGACGCACGTCGTCGCCGCCGTTTGCCAAGAAGTCGAAGAACTTCGCTTGCGCTTCCAATTCCTCGAACGGGGCGATGTAGGGTGCGTCGCGCAGCGGGAAGAGCCCGAAATACGTCCGATAGTAACGCGCGTTGCCGTAGCTCGAGCGCCAGAGCCACATGTTGTCGAAAATATTGGCCAGGCAGATCTCCGACAGTTCGAGATAGGTGCGTTCGCCGGTGAGATTCCAGAGGCGCAGCGCCGCCTCGGCGGCGAAACCCGTCGTGTTCAACTGATAGCCGAGCGCGAAGCCCAGCCCCCGGAGCGACTCCACGCCTCTCTTCGCTTCTTCGAGGTAGTCGGCGTCGCCGAACATTTCGTAGGCGTGCAGCATGACCAGCGCGTAGATGCCGCCCACATCCGTTTCGCCGCCCTTTCCCGGTTCGGCCTCCGCGCGAATGATGTCGAGCGTACGCAGGTCGAAAAAGATCGGCCAACGGTAACCGAAGCGTCGCGCCACGCGCACCACGTAGGGCAGCGACGCGCGGAAAAGACGCTTCGCATCGGCACTCTCGCACTCACGCGCCATGCGCCAGGCGTTGAAGAGCGCGTGGTGCAGGTACCAACTGTCCATGGCGCTGTGGTTCATGTTCTCTTCGGCTTGCGCATCGGCGAACTGCGCCGTGGGCAGCCAGCGAACGATCGAGCCGACGGTTTCGTCGAAGAACGTGGGTACGGTCGCCCTGAGAAGAGCGGCCAAAACGGTCTCCTGCTTTGCCCAGCGCTCGTACTCGTGGATGTTGGACGCGACGGTGAACTGCACCATGCTTTCCGGGGGCTTCGCATCGTCGCCGACGTACGGTTTGAGATAACGTAAACCGTCATGGGCTGCGGTGCAGTCGGGTGAAAGCGACAGGTCGCGGAGCGTCTTCTCGGCGCGCGACGGCCAATCGTGATATTCGGGCTTCGGCCGCTCCAGCCGCAGGTAGGTTGCGGCGAGCAGATCGAGATAGAGCGCCGCCGTCTCGGCCTCGTTCGAGGGCACGCGTTCCGAGAGCGTGAGGTACACGTCGGAGATGACGACTTCGTGGGCCTTCTCGAGAATGCACCCATCGCCGCCGGGCGAGGCGTAGCCGAGTTCGGGCCACCGGCCGCTCACGGTGGCGGCCGGCGAGCGTTTGACGGCTGTGAAGAACTCGTCGAGCGAAGAAAAGTCTTGCAGATAGAAGAGCGAGAACGGCGTCGGGAGGCCGCAACTCGCGAACACGATGCCGGTTCTCAGGCCGCGCTGAAACGTATGTACGGTGCCGATGTGAGGTTCAACGGCATAGAGGTCGTTGGGCCACCCCGCCACCACGACATCGAGAGCCGGCAGCAACGACGTAGTACAGCGCACGATGCCGGACTCGGGATCGACGAGTGCGATTTTCGCGCGCATCGCTCCCAGGGACCCATTGAACTCTAACACGAATACGCCGTCGGAGCCCGTCGTCGTGTGGATACGTTCGAGATCAATGCTGCTAAAGCCGAGCCTGAGCGCGAGCGCGTCTCGCCCATCGATCGAAGAGATCAGCCAGACGTTACGCTTTCCACGCCGCACCTCGAACGAGACGTTGCCGAACGCTCCAATCGATTCGAGGGTGACGGCATCTCCGAAATCCGAGCGAGCATCGAGCTCGCTCGCCGGCAAACCAATCGAGTCCGCAGGCGCAAAGGTGTCCACCTTTGGGGCTTTCCCAAAATCGGAGCTGCCGACTCACAAGGCGCTACCGCGTCTGCACGGTATGATACACATGAAAGAGAGACCCCTCGCGGAGTCTCCCGGGTTGCTTCACGTGGCCGCGTGAAGTCTGCGCTTCCCCTACCTCATGCTTCTGGCGGTGTCGCGGCGCGTGGGGAAAGCACTAAAACCCATTTGCCACGGCTTTCGGTAGGACGCGCTCATGATTCCCCCTGCATTGGGCCCTCAAACAGGTGCTCGATATTCGCTACCGTGGTTGTTTTGTGAGGACGGTCGCGCGGTAATACTTTACCTATGGCCACCGTTAGCGAATTC
>PLFC01000044.1 GCA_003136655.1 Vulcanimicrobiota bacterium | reverse complement strand
GTGGCGGCCGCCGATACGATCCAACTCTACAAGCTCATCTGCCGTCAAGTCGCCACGCGCTTGGGCATGACCGCGAGCTTCTTGCCCAAACCGGTCGTCGGCGTCAACGGCAACGGCATGCACACCAACGTCTCGGTGAGCAAAGGCGGCAAGAACATCTTTTGGGATCCGAACGGCGAAGAGCGCCTGAGCCCCTTCGCCTGGCAATTCGTCGACCGCATCCTCACGAGCGGCAACGACATCTGCCTGCTGCTCAACGCCAGCGTCAACGCCTACCGCCGGTTGGACCCGCACTTCGAAGCGCCCAACCAGATCAAGGCCTCCGCCGTCGACCGCGGTTCGATGGTGCGCATCCCGATCGGCAACGAGCGCAGTTCGCGCGTCGAAGTGCGTTCGGTCGGCCCCGACGCAAACCCGTACATGGTGATGCTCGCCGTCTTCGAAACCGGCCTCGAAGGCAGCATCAGCAGCGAAGCCAACCTGCGTCAGGCCGAACACTACCTGCCCGACAACATCTACACCGCGCTCGAAAACTTTGAAAAGTCGGAGTGGACGACTGCGCTCTTAGGTGCCGATGTCAAAGGCCGGTACGTCGATCTAAAACGCGGCAGCGCCGATCGGTGTCCGCGTCTGCTGGGAACCTTCGTGAAGGCGCAGGAAGTGCAGTACCATCACGAAGTCTACAACCAGTATCTCTGGAACCTGTTCTAGCGATCAGCGGGTGGCCGCGCCGGATCGCGCGAGCAGCCCACGGCAAGCGTGGCCCCCTTCGGCCGGCGACGCACCCATGCGCCGCCGGCCAAAGGGAGGCAAGGCCACGCAATCCAAAGCGCCGATACTAAGAGGCGTGACCAGAACCAAGAAGAGCTTGGTGAAGAGGATCGAGGGATACACCACCGCCCCCGCTTTGGTGTTGTCTTTTACGATTCTCTGTACGCTGATCGTGCCGCTCATGGTCGATCTGCCCGCGGCGTCGGAGAAGATGGCCGACCGGATCGGCTGGATCGCGTGGCTCCTGTTTTCGCTCGAGTATGGGGTGCGGCTGTACTTCGCGCACGACCGGCGGGCGTTCGTGCGCGAGAACCTGACGGATCTGGCCGTGATTCTGATCGCCCTGCCGACGCCGCTCGTCGCGGAGAACGACACCGCGTTTTCGGTGTTGCGCTCGCTGCGCGTGCTGGTGATGGCGTTCGAGATCGGCAAGGACATCAGCCATCTTTGCAAGACCCGCAACGTGCCCTACGCCATCGCGATCGTGTTGCTGGCCGTGGTCACCTGCGGCGTGTTGGGCTACCACTTCGAGGTCAAGGCCAAGGGTTCGAACATCGCCGACCTCGGCGACGGCGTCTGGTGGGCGTTGACCACCATCACGACGGTCGGCTACGGCGACAAGTACCCGGTCACGTGGGCGGGCCGGCTCGTCGCGATCGCGCTGATGATCGTGGGCATCGCCTTCACCGGGATCATCTCGGCGGCGTTGGTTTCGATCTTCTTGCGGCGCACCGAGCAAGAGGTCGAGGAAGAAGACCGGCGCTTCGAAGAGCGGGTACAACGGGCAGTTCAGGCCGAGCTCGCGCCACTGAGGGAGCAACTGCAGATTCTGGTGGATGCCGCGAAACGCCCGAAATGACGGCATTTCTCGACCAAGCGAACAGAGAAAAGCAGGGTTTGCTGCAACTAAGGTCGTCCCAAGGGGTTATGGATCACGGCCCGGGCGAACTGGCGGCGTCGCACCGCCCGGGAAAACGTACGAAATTTGTCCCGCGGTTGGGGGCGTCCGCGCCTCGTCATTCGGTACATCGCACGATATCCACACCCGACGCTAGGAGTACCGAATGTACAGAGAAGAAACGCTGAGCTGCGTTGATTGCAACACCAGCTTTCCGTTCACGGTAAGCGAACAGGAATTTTTCGCTTCCAAAGGTTTCACGAACAAACCGAGCCGCTGCGCGGATTGCCGCGCGGCGCGTAAGGCCCAACGCGGAGAGGGCGGCGGATCGTCGTACTCACGCGGTGGGAGCGGCGGAGGCGGCGGCTACGGCGGCGGCCAGCGCGAAATGTTCGAGGCGATCTGCAGCACCTGCGGCAAGACGGCAACCGTGCCGTTCAAACCGCGTGGTGACAAGCCGGTCTACTGCCGCGACTGCTTCAAACCGCAGCAGTCGTACCGCTGAGCCGACGAGATCCGCGCTGCTAGCGCGAATCTGAAACGGGAAAGCCCCTCGCGTCTACGGACGCGGGGGGTTTTTCTTTTCCGGCGGCGACCAGCGCCTCGTGTACCGACTTGAAGACGTGGCCCGGGCCGAGCGCGTCGAGCAAGCCGCTGCGGGCGGCGCTCGCCTGCGCGCGGGGATCCTCCAGGCGCGCGATGCTGACCGCGATGCCCGCCCCGCGTAGCGCGGCGATCTCGCGCTGCAACTCTTGCGAGCCGGTGTAGTCGACGTAGATCACGCCTTCGCATTCGATCACGATCAACGTAACCGTTTCCGGGGCGGCCGCGAGCGACGCGCGCAAGCGATCGATCACGTAGTTTGCGTTGGTGAACGAGATCGGCGCCGTCGGTGCAAAGACCAGCACGCCCGGGAGGCGCTCGCCCGGCGCGTCGGGTTGCGACGGCCACCAGATCGTCGTGCCGGGTACCTTGAAGAGTTGCTGGCTCGGCGGGCGCGCGACGATGAAGATGCCTTGGGCCAAGGAGAGGCCGATGCTGAGGAGCATGCCGATCTCGATGGGCAGCACGATCACCAGCAGCGCGCTCGTCGCGACCAGCCAGATTTCGGGACCGCCGCCCTCGGCGATCTCGCGCATGGCGCCGACGCGAAAGATGCGCATGCCGATGAAGATCAAGATGCCCGCTAGGGCGGCCTTGGGCAAGTATGCCGGCAAGCCTGCGCCGAAGACGAGCAGCGCGCCGATCGCGGCTGCCGCGATTACTCCCGCCAACTGCGAGCGGCCGCCGGCCGTCTGCGCGACCGCAGTGCGCGGCGGGCTGGCATCGACCGCGAACGATCCCGCGAGCCCCGCCACGATCGAACCCAGGCCGACGGCGGCAAAGTCGCGACTGACGTCCTCGCGTTCGGGGCCCGTCGCCGACGGAAAGCTGCGCACCGTGGCCGAGGTTTGCATCATGCAGACCAGCGCCACGATCGCCGCGATGGGCAGCGAGGGCAAGAGTTGCGGCACGTCGTCGAGCGTGGGCAGCGTCAGGTGCGGCGCTGCGGAGCTCAGCGCGCCGAGCATGGCCACGCCGTGGGCTTCGAAGTGCCCGAGCGCGGTGAGTAATCCCGCAGCGCCGAGTCCGATCAGTGCGCCGGGGATGCGCGGGTTGAGGCGCTCGGCGGCGAGCGTGATCGCGAGCACCAGCACGCCCACGCCGGCGGCGTACCAATTGATGCCGGGCACGGTGCGCAGAATGCCGTAGAAGCGTAGCGGCAGCGGTCCGCCGGGATCCGCGGTGCCCAACAGCGCGGGTAATTGGCCGACGATGATGTGCGCCGAGATGCCCGCGAGAAAGCCGACGGTCACCGGCACCGAGAGCAGATCGGCGATCCAGCCGGCGCGCAGCAGCCCCGCGAGGAGCAAGAACGATCCCGCCGCAAGCGCGGTAAAGCCCACGAGCGCGGCATACTCCACCGAACCGGTCGCGGCCAAGGCCGCGAGCGAGCCCGCGAAGATCGGCGCGATCGTCGAATCGGCACCGACCGAGAGATACCGGTTCGCGCCGAACGCGGCAAACAACAGCGAGCCCGCGATGAAGGCGTAGAGGCCCGCCTGCGCGGGCATGCCCGCTAAGCGCGCGGTCGCGAGCTGTTCGGGGATGGCGATGGCGGCGAGCATCGCACCGGCGACGAGATCGTTCGCGAGCCAGGCTGCGGAATAGCCCGCGAGCGAGGGAAAGAAGAGGCGTCTCGCCGCGGATGCCTCAGCCATCGCCGAGCGCAGCGTGATACTTCTTGCGAATCTCGTCGAGGTCGACGCTGGGCTTGGGATAGTGCAGGTTCAAGTCGTCGAGCGTCGCGCTGAGAATCTGCGAGACCGCGAGGTCGCGAAACCACTTGCGATCGGCGGGGATGACGTACCAGGGCGCGTGCTTGGTGCTCGTCGCGCTCAACGCGTCTTCGTAGGCTTTGACGAAGTCGTCCCAATATTGGCGGTCGGTGTAATCGCTCTCGCTGATCTTCCAATTGCGCGACGGATCGTTCAGGCGGTCGCCGAAGCGTTTGAGTTGCTCGGCTTTGCTGATATGCAGAAAGAACTTGAGCACCACGGTGCCCGATTGCACGAGCAGCCGCTCGAAGTCGCGGATCGCTTCGTAGCGGCGTTCGCATTCGCCCTTGCCGATCGTGCCGAGCACGCGCGTGACCAGGACGTCCTCGTAATGCGAACGGTTGAAGATGGCGATTGCGCCTTTGGCGGGGGCATGCGGATGTACGCGCCAGAGGAAGTCGTGCGCGGCTTCGAGCGGTGTGGGAACGTTGAAGCGCGCGACCGTGGCACCTTGCGGATTGAAGGCACCCATGACGTGGTCGATCGTGCCGTCCTTGCCGCCGGTGTCCATCGCCTGCAACACGACGAGCACGCCGTTGCTCTTCGCTGCGTAGAGGCGTAACTGCAACTCGGTCAGCCTCTTGACGTAGCGCTCGGTATCGTCTTTGGCTGCCGCAGGGGATTTGTGCTTTCCGCGATAGGCCGTGTCGAATTTGCTCAGGCGCAGAGCCTCACCGGGTTCCACGAAAAAGCGCTTCCGATAATCGGGCATCCGCGAGTGGTGCGCTTCGCCGCTCGCCTCTTCCTACAATGCCGCCTTGGCGTCAGCTCGCCGCGCGGTAATCGAAGGCCACGGCGCACGACCCCCCGAGGGATTTGGCTTGGTACATCGCGGTGTCGGCGTCGCGCAGGATCTCTTCGGCCGAGGCGTAGCGCGGGTCGCCGAGCACGATGCCGATGCTGGGCGCGACGAAGACGCGCTGACCGTCGACGATGATCGGCGCGCGCAACTCGTCCTGAACCCGCTCGGCCACCGAACTCGCGACGCGCATGCCTTCCACGCCCACCGTCAGGAGACCGAACTCGTCGCCGTGAAAGCGCGCGACCAGGTCGGAAGCGCGACTGGCCTTGCGGATGCGCTGCGCGGCGATCTCTAAGACGCGGTCGCCGGCCAGGTGGCCGAAGCGATCGTTGACCGCCTTGAACCCGTCGAGGTCGATGAAGAGCACGGCGTACCGGCCCGCGGCGCCGGCATCCGAGGCGATGACGTCTTTGAGATGGCGGACGAACTCGGTGCGGTTGGGCAAGGCGGTCAATGCGTCGTGCGTTGCGGCGTAGCGCAGGGTCGCATCCGAGGCCCGGCGTTCGGTGACGTCCTGGAGCATTGCGATGGCCACGACGGGCCCGTTCGTCTTGCTGCCCACCGGCGAGACGGTGACCTCCGCCCACAGCGACGTCCCGTCGGCGCGCGTCCAAAGACGTTCGAAGCGATAGAGCCCGATCCGGCCGGCGACGAGGTCGGCGTATTCCGGATCGGCTTCGGCGATGACCCGCGCACGCGGCGCGGCAAGCATGTGTTCCAGGCCCGCATTCGACTCGACGGTCTCGCCGTTGCGGTCGAGCATGGCGATGCCGATCGGTGAGCGTTCGAAGACCGTCCGGAAGTGCTGCGCTGCTGCGTCGCGCTGGGCGCGCAGCAGCGTTCGCCGTTGCCTGCGGGTGACGTCGCGGACGATCAGAAAGGCTGCCACGACGCTCAAGAACACGCCCAAACCGAGTTCGGCAAAGATGGCGATCCGGTCGCGCGCGATTGCCGCCGTCCGCGCGTCGAGCAAATCGCGCACGGAAACGGCCAGGTCCGAAACGAGTGCCGCCGTCGTCGTAACCAGCTTGGCGTGGGCGGCGTCGAGCGCCGCACGCGAGGCGGGCGACGTAGCTCCGGCGGTCGCAGCCGCGAGATGTTCTTGCATTGTCGCGGCCGCGAGTTCGGCGGCGGTCCACGGCGCTTCGAGTCTCGCGCGGGCTCCGGCGTCGGCCGCGAACGCGCCGTGCAGGTCGACCTCGAGCGGTCCCGAGGCGGTCTCGGCCGCGCCGACCTGTTGGGCGACGAGCAGTCGCTTGGAGATCGACAGACCGCGGGCATCCGCTTCGTGCGCGGCGTCGTAGGCCGCGTCGAGCCGTTCGAACTGGAGCGCGAGCGGATTGTCGAGTGCGTCGCCGAGCGCGTTGGCCTCCCCTCGGGGATCGAAGGCCAAGCCGGAGACGTCGGCAACGCGGCCGATTCCGTCGAGGAGCGCCTCGCCGAAATTCGCCGAGGTCGCCGAGCCGGGGCTGCGCTTTGCCGCGTTCCACGCGGTGCGCACCGCCGTCGCCGCTTCGGATGCACCGCGCACGTCGGGCATTGCGGCGGCGACGCGATCGAGCGCGGCGAGGTCCGCCTCGACGCGCGCAGCCGAACCGGGCGCGGTTGCGTCCATGCGGCCCCAATCGACCAGCGTGTCCATGGCCCGGGTCACGAAGTCGAGGCCGCGCGCTTCGCGCTCCACCGCGTGCGCGGCGAGCCGGTTGTCGCGATATTGCCAGGCCGAGTAGGCGCCGATGACGAGCACCAGGACGAGCGCCAGCGCAGCGATGCCGCCGACGGGTGCGCTGACAATAGGAAAGGAGCGGCGATTCTTGCGTCCGTGCATCTCGGCCTACCTACTTCGGATTTCGGCCTGGCGAAGCGCGCCGCTGACGCCATTCGCGCATAAAGTAGCGCGGGTCACACTGAGAGTGAGGAGGCGCATGCCCGTCGAAGGGAGCAAGCGTGAAGCGTCCGTTCCTCAGGCTGCTTTGTGCGCCGGCTTTTTCCGCATTGCTCGCCCTTCTCGGCTCGGCCGGGGCCCGAGCCGACTGCGCGGCACATGCCGGGCCTTCCCGCATATTTTTCGAGACCGATCGCGAGCCCGCGTCGGACGGCCAATTGTTCACCGGGGAACGCGGCACGCTCGGGCGCTTGCCGCTGGTCAGCACGGGCGTGCTGGCGGACCCGCCGACGCCGGCGAATATGTTTCCGTGCAGTTCGCAAGCGAATCTGATCGAAGCGCTCAAGACCCAGTTCGATCCCAAGCGCGGGCGTTCGTTGCTGATCTACATTCACGGCTACTACACGTCGTTCAAGTCGGCGGCCGAAGATGCGCTCAAACTGCGCAAAGCGCTCTCTTTCACCGGTCCGATGCTGCTGTATTCGTGGCCGTCGAAGGTGACCAGCCGCCTGACGTACAGTAACGACGAAAGCAACGCTCAGTGGTCGCTCGCGCACTGGCGCGATCTCGTCGCCGATCTGCTCGCGGCATATCCCGGCATGCCGATCACGTTCGTCTCGCACAGCATGGGCAGCCGCTTCGCCGCCGACGGGATGTCGCTCGTGCGTCACTTCGGCTGCGCCAAGTGCGTCGGGCCTTCGATCTTCTTCGCGCCCGATGCCGATTCCGACGCACTGTACGGCGAGTTCGCGCGACTGGGCTGGTGCAACGGTCCGCCGAACCCCACGCCGGTCGCCGCCGCGCCCATCACGCTGTACGTCTCCAATAGGGACAAAGCGCTGGCCACCTCGCAGAAGATTCACGGTCATCAGCGTGCGGGCCAAGCCGCGAGCGAGATGATCGTGTGCAACGGCACCGATACGATCGACGTGAGCTACCACGACATCTCCGACCGGGCGGGCCACTCGTATCAGATCGATCCCGGCGTGCTCTCGGACGCGCGCCAAGCCTTGGCCGGAGCGCCGCCGACCTCGGCGCTGCGCAAACTAAAGGCGGCGAAGCGGCCCGACGGGGTGTATTACGAACTTCGGCCCTAACGGTGGGGTTTAGCGGAAGCGCTATTCGGCGAGCGCGATGATCTTTCCGATGGTTGCGTCGTCGGCGGCGGCTTTGAGCATGAAGCCGGCGACGTCGGCGCGGTTGATGCGGGCGGCGCCCTTGGGCATGTAGCGCTCGACGGCGCGGTAGTTGCCGGTTGCGGGATCGTCCATGAGGCGCGTTGGGCGCACGATCGTCCAGGCGAGCGACGAGGCGGTGATGCGCTCTTCCATGCGCCGCATGTCGGTCAGGACGTTCTTGAGGATGCCGCCGAACACGAGCGTGCGCTGGATGAAGTTGGCATTGGGTTCGCGCTCCACGCCGCCGGAGGTGACCACGATCAAGCGCTTGGGGCCGCTTCGTTCCATCGCGTCGACGATATTGCCGCCGCCGACGGAATAGAGCGTGGTCTCCTTGAGGTCGTCGCCGCCGAGTGCGGAGAAGACGATCTCGCTTCCGGCGATCGCCGCGGCCACGTCCGCCGGATCGCGCGCGTCGCCCACGAGCGGCTCCACCTGCGCGGCTTCGAGATCGCGCGGGATCTTCGTGGGATCGCGCACGAGCGCGCGCACGCTGTGGCCTGCGGCCAGGCAGTCGCGCAGGAGATGCGTGCCGACCCCGCCGGTCGCACCGAAGATGGTAACGTTCACGCAGTTTGCCCCGGAGAACGCGGCCCGGCACGCCGCAACAGTTCGGCGATCCCGTTTGCGGGCAACGCGCGTAGCAGCGAGGGAAAGACGCCCGACGTATACCCCTCATCTGCATCGACGAGATTGAACACGAAAACGTTGAACGGGCCGGGCCGCGCGCTCCAGGCCTGCATGCGCGCGGTCGCACCCGGGGAGCGGCGTTCGAGTTCGGCCAGCACGCCCGCATCGTCGGCGCACGCGCGGACCGCTTCGAGCACGTCGCCATGCCCGAGGCGGGCCGCGCCGAGCAAACTGTTGTCGACGGGACTCTGGCCGAACAGATAGTGGCCGAGCGCGCCCGCGTCGTACGCGCGGGCCTTATCGATCATGCGCGGCAGCCAGCAGATGCCGTTGACCCGCTCGTTCCAGCGACGGGGCGCGGTGCGTTGCAAGTCGACCGAAGGAAGGGCCATGCCCTCATGTAGGACGCGGCCGCGCCGGGAGCCTGTATCGCTACCGGGCGATCGGCAACGTCATGGGCACCACGGGCTCGATCTCCGGCCGCTCGCCGAGTTGCGAGGTGCCGAGCACCCACGCGCGTGCGCCGTGGCGCAGAAACGCGCCCACGATCGTGTCGGAAGCGAGTCGCGGGATGGCGACGCGCCAACTGCCCAGGCCCATACGCAGTTGTTCCAGCGGCTCGTCCTGCATCGTGCTGCCCAGATCGAAGCGGTTCTCGGTCCAGTCTTGGCGCGGCGCGCCGAACGGCTGGAGGCGGTCGCGCAGATCCTTGGCCAGCGCGGTCAAGACCGGCAGATGCTTCTTGTGCGCGGGCTTCCACCAGCGCCGCGAGGGCAACGCGTCGAGCGCGCGCAGGGCGCCGAACAGCGCGCGATTGGAGTCTTGCGCGCAGTTGTTGGCCGCGCCGACATACGTGCCGCCGGTGCCGTCGCCGATGCGGTAGCGCGCGGTCATCGCTTCCAATTGGCCGAGCAGCGCGATGCGCGCCGGGCCGAAGGCGTCGAGTTTGAGCAAGATGTTGCAGGTGGGGCGCAGGCCTTCCCAGCCGAATTGGCGGTCGCCGATGTAGCGCGACCAGTGCAGCGCGCCGGCGATCAGGCCGTCGGTATTGTGCGTGTAGACCTGCTCGAAGACGATCTCGAAGCGCGGTTCGAGCGAGACCGGGTCGTCGACGACGTCGGCGAAACCGAAGGCGAAGTGTCCGAAATAGAGCGGACCCTTCCCCGAGCCCTCGGCGCGCGCGCCGCCGATGCCGCCGTAGGTGTGCACGAGCAACGCCGAGTCGCCGGTCTTCCACTCGCTCTCGTCGAGACGCACCGAGAGCGCGCCACCCTTGTGCGCGACGATGTCGCGCCAGCACTCGTCGTCGAGATACCGGCGCGCCCGGGTGGCGGGCAGCGAGCGTTGCGGCGTGAGGCCGAGCAGCGCCCGCGGCGCGAGCGCGCGCACCACGAAGCGTCCTTCGGCATCGGGCATGCCGTAGACGTACCAGCCGAGTTCGTTGAGTGGTGAAGTATCCAGCCCGAGCAACGTCGAGGTGGGCAGGCCGCTGCGGTCGGCGACGGGCGCCGGCGCGCGTAGCGTTTCGGCCGGCCCGTCGAAGGCGCGCGTTTCGCGATTGAAGTGCACGACTTCGAGCGTTTCGTCCCCCGCCGGCGCGACGATGCGCACCAAACCGTACCAGCGCGCCGCGATCTGCACGGGTTGGCGCATCACGCGCACGATCGGATCGCGTCCCTGTTCCACGGCGACCGGCCCCGCCAGCACGACCAGCACGTCGTCGTCCGGATGCGAACCGGCGAGCGACTCCAGCGGCCCGACGAGCCTGCGGCCGTCGAGCCGGTACGGCTGCACGAGGCCGCCGCGCCGGCTCGTTTGCGCGGCGCGCGCGCCGAAGTCGCCGTCAAGGGAGACACCGGTGGCCGAGGGTTGAACATTGAGGTCCGCTACGCCCTGGGCCGCGGCGACAGCGGCAT
>PLFC01000067.1 GCA_003136655.1 Vulcanimicrobiota bacterium | reverse complement strand
GCCCGCGCCTCCGGGATTCGCGCCGTCGCTGCGCGTATCGCCGTGACATGCGTGGTTTGCCCGTCGCGAGCGCGTTCCTCTCGCTGCTGCTTTCGGCAGCGCTCCTCACCGGTCAAGCGCCCTTGCGGCAGCCGGTGTTCGCCCACTTCGCGACCTCGACGGCAAGCGCTGAAGCCCAGCGCGACTTCGATGCAGGGTTGACCTTGTTGTATGCCTTCAACCCCCAAGAGGCGCGAAGGCGCTTCGAGCGCGCTCTGGCGGCCGATCCCGGCTTTGCCATGGCGCACTGGGGAATGGCCATGTCCTGGGGCGTGAACATCAACACGTCGTTCGATCCGGCGTCGCAACTGAAAGGAAAAGCCGAGATCGGGAAGGCGAAAAACCTGGAAGGGAGCGCGACGCCCCCGGAAGTCGCCCTGATCGACGCGGCGACGGTGCGCTTCGCGCACACCGGGAAGAACGACGGCGACGCATCAGCGACGGCTTACGCCGACGCCATGGTCCGCGCGGCGGAACGGTTTCCGGAAAACGATGAAATCCAGGTGCAGACGGCCGAAGCCGAGATGGACGCGACGCCGTGGGACTACTGGACGGCCTCGGGAAAGCCGGCGAACCCGCGCGTGCCCGACATAGTGGCTCGCCTCGAGACCGTCCTGGCGCACAATCCAAACCACCTGCAAGCAAACCATCTCCTGATTCACGCGCTCGAGGAATCGCCCCATCCGGAAGGCTCGCTGCACGCCGCGGACCGGCTGGCAGCCGACACGTTCGAGCCGGGCGCCGAACACATGACGCACATGCCCGCGCACACCTACATGCGCACCGGCGACTACCACGCCGCGGGTGTCGCGAATACGCGCGCCATCGACATGTTCGACGCGTATCTCACCTCCGACCATGCACCCGGCCACGAAGGTTATCGCGCGCACGATTGTCATTTTGCCGTGACGGCGTACATGATGTCGGGCGAGGAAAGCACAGCAGCGCGGGAAGCGAAACGCTGCGACGGAAACGCCGGCGTGCTTTCGTCGGAAGTCGCGGTGCGCTTCCGGCATTACGGCGACCTCGCTTCACGCTCCGACATCACGCCGTTCGCGCACGGCATGGCATCGGTCGCCGCCGGCCACCTGCACGTTGCGAGCCTCGACGCGAAGTCGCTCGGGAAGATGGGCGACGACGTCGCCTCGATTGCCGCCGGCGTGCTCGAGGCCGCCATCGCGCGCGCAAACGCCGAACATCCGGCTGAAATAACGGCCCTCGAGCGCGCGGTGAAGCTCCAGGATGCCGAGGGGTACGGCGAACCGCCCAGCTTCTTCTTTCCGGTGCGCGAATCGCTCGGGGGCGCGCTCCTCCGCGCGGGTCGCCCGGCCGACGCGGCGATCGTCTTCCGCGCCGATCTCGAGCGAAATCCCGGCAACCCGCGCTCGCTGTTCGGCCTCGCCGCCGCCTTGCGGAAGACGGGAAACGCAGACGAAGCGGCCCGCGTCGACGCATCTTTCGTCCAGGCTTGGAGGTACGCAGCCGCGCCGCTCGATATCAACGACTTGTGATGCTCGAAACCTTTCGCTTCATCCAACATTTGCGGGTCACGTTATCGGACATCGACATGCTGCGCCATGTGAATAACGCTGCCTACGTGCGTTGGCTGGAAACGATCCGCTGCGAGTATTTCGCCGAGGTGCTGGGCGGCGAGGTCGCGGGCGAACGCGGCATCATTATGGCCAAACTCAACGTCGACTACGAGGTCGCGCTGCAGTATCGCGAGCGCGTCGCCATCGGCTGCAAGGTGTCGCGCATCGGCGGAAAGTCGTTCGACTTCGCCTACGAAGTCTGGAGTGAGGACCGCAACCTCAGGTCCGCACGCGCGGTGACGACCGTGGTCGCGATGAATTACGAGACCGGGAAAACGATCGCCGTGCCGGAGGCGTGGCGCGCCGCCGTTGCGGCATTCGAGATTGCGGTGCTGCCGGTCTGATGCCCGAACCCATCGTGCCGCTGATCAGCTCGAGCGTCGTCGGCCCGCTCGGCATCACGCATCTACCGCGCCTATGGCTCAAAATTCTCTTGCACGCCCGCGGTCGTCTTCCCGAAGGGTACCGTCACGGCAACGGCGGTCTGGACGAATTGACGTGCGTGCACCTGGGCATCGACGTGGAAGAGCTGATCCGCTTCATCGACACGGCGTTGCCCGACTACCTGCAGTTCGAAGCGTGGGTGCGCGAACACGCGACCAAGCTCGACGCAAACACGATCGCGGCGCACAATCTCGACATCCTGACCCGCAACATGCGGGAAGAACTCGCGAGCGAACGGCGCGCACGCTTCGGGATCGCGGACGAAAGCTTCGCGCACGCGATCCGTCTGAACGACCTCGACGACTGGGCCGGCGTGCACGCCATGGTGACGAGGAACGGCGAGCCGGACAGCGAGTAGTTCCTTCGGCACGCCCCGGGTTACTGGAGGACCTAGCCGAGCCGTCGAACATTCTACCTCACGATGAAGCGCCTAGCCCCAGGCTTGACCTCGCTCATCTTCGCGTTGACCGGCTGCAGTTCGACGATAGCGCCCCAACCCACGACGCAAACGGCGTCGCAGTTCGCACGTGCTCCCGCAAAAGAGGCGGGGAAGACCGGAAGCGTGATTCAGCACGTGGTTGTGATCATCCAGGAGAATCGCTCCGTCGATAACCTCTTCAATGGATTCCCCGGTGCGAACACCGTCCGGAGCGGTCTCGACTCGAAAGGAAAAACGATCGAGCTCGTGCCCGAGGATCTCGCGAACCCATACGATCTGGAACACACGCGCGGTGCGTTCTATACCGAATACGCCGATGGAAACATAGACGGATTCGATCGCGTGCGGGCGCACTCCCTCGACGGAAAAGTCTACCACGACAAGTACTTCGCTTACTCGTACGTGCCGAAGTCGCAAATAAGGCCGTACTGGACGATGGCCTCGCAGTACGTACTCTCCGACGACACGTTCCAATCCAACGGCGGCCCGAGCTTCCCGGCGCATCTCTACCTCATTGCCGGGCAGTCCGACCACGTCTCGGAAAATCCCGACGGCAGCCCGTGGGGCTGCGACGCGCCGCCCGGAACGCGTGCGGCCTATGTCGATCCGAACACCGGAAAACAGATCGAGCCGGGCATCTTTCCCTGCTTCAACACGACGCAGATAGCGACCACGATGGCGCAAGAGCTAGACGCAGCGGGCCTGACCTGGCGCTACTACGCACCCTCGGTTCGCGACCGCTCGAACTTCGGCAGAAACTGGAGCGTCTACGACGCGATCCAGACGATCCGCGACGGCTCGGATTGGAGTAAAGACGTCATCTCGCCGGAAACGCAAATTCTCGACGACGTCAAGAACGGCGAACTCTCGACGGTCACCTGGGTTGTGCCGTCCGCGGCGAACTCCGATCACAGCGGCTTCAATACCGGCGGCGGACCGAGTTGGGTCGCAAGCGTCGTCGACGCAGTCGGACAGAGCAAGTACTGGAATTCAACGGCTATCTTCGTGATCTGGGACGATTGGGGCGGCTGGTACGATCACGTCTCCCCGCCGCAATACGACTACGAAGGCAACGGCTTCCGCGTGCCGTTACTGGCGATCTCGCCCTACGCGCTCCAAGGCGTCGTCTCGCACACGCAGCACGAGAGTGCGAGCATCCTGAAGTTCATCGAGAACCGCTTCGGCCTCGCCGAAATGTCGACCGCCGACAGGCGCGCCAGCGACCTGACCGAGATGTTCGACTTCAACCAAAAGCCGCGCGGCTTTCAGGTCATCCCCCAAGACGTCCGCACCCAGGACCTGATCCGTGCCGCACAAGCCGACCACCGCTCGCCCGACGACGATTGAGGTAGGATTTCCCCGCCCCGGCGCGCAACGATGGCCCCTTGATGGGGGCGCGTAGCTCAGGGGGAGAGCGCTACATTGACACTGTAGAGGTCATAGGTTCGAAACCTATCGTGCCCACCATTTGGAGGAAGCCCGCTCGCGCGGGCTTCTTCGTTTCTTGACGCCCTGCTACTCCCGATCCGGCGGCAGACCCGAGGGCGGATGCGGCACGTAGCGTACGCTGCTCAGCCGTCGCCGAATCGCTTGGAACGAGCGCGGCGTTTGATTGAAATCGAAGCAGTCGGCGAGATCGTTCGCGCGCGCGTCGGCCGCGGCCAGCGGCGCCAGGCCGAAGACCGACTCCGCAAACGTGAGCAGTCCGGCCGTCTCGTATTGTACATGCGACACGTAACCCGGCTTCGCATACGGCGAAATGACGATCAGCGGCACGCGGAACCCCAAGCCCTGCACGTCGAGTTGCGGTGGCGGCACGTGATCGTACCAGCCGCCCCAATCGTCCCACACTACGAATATCGCCGTCGAACCCCACTCCGGGCTCGTGCCGATGCCGTCGACGATCGACTGCACCCAGGCCGGCCCGCTCTTACTCGAGTTCCCCGCGTGATCCGAATCGTAGTAATCGGGAATGACCCAACTCACCCCGGCCAGATTCCCGGCCGCCGCGTCGGCCAGAATCTGCGTCGGCGGCGACACGTCGTTGGCCCAATCCGCGCCGTACCGGATGTGCTTGATCACGTCGTAGGCGCTCCACAACGTGCCGCCTTGATCGCTGCCGATGGCCGGCGCGTAATAGCGCCAACTGACGTTCTTCGCGTCGAGTTCGTCGCCGAGGGTCGAGTAATCGAAACACGGCGCAACGCCCGGCCCGAGCGTGCGCTGCGCCGTGATGGTCGGGACGATCGTACCCGTCGGCGCGTCGCAGCCCCACGGCTCCGCATCGGGATAGTCGGCGGTCAAACCCGACTGCGCCGCAATCAGAAACTGGTGCGCGGAATAACTCGAATCGACTTGCGACGTGAACATGTGGTCGGCCAGCGTGAATTGCTTGGCCAGCGCGACGTACGGCGCAGTCTCCGAAGCCGGAACGTACGAATACTGCGGGTACTTCGACGGCGGCGCGCCGCCGACGTAACCGACGAGGTTGAACCCGTTCATCTGCCCGCCCGCGTACGAGGTCACGTAATCGATCAGCGCGTGGTTCGGGTCGTACGACTGTTCGAGCGGCACCGGCTGCAGCGAGACCGTCGCATTGGTATTGATCAGCCCGCTCGAAGCCGCGTCCGCGCCGGGAAAACCGTGGAAGAGGTTGTCGAAACTCCGGTTCTCTTGCACGATGAACACGACGTGCTTGATCACGCTGCCCGCGCTCACCGGCGTTTGAGACGGCGCCGCCGTCGGGCCCGTACTCGGCCCGGAACCCGCGCCGGGCGTCGCGCCGCCGCCCCCGCTACAGCCCGCAAGCGCGAAGAGCAGCGCGTAAACCTTAAAGCGGCTTAATGTTTCGGACGCACGGAGGACGGAGAACGAAGCAGCGGAGGTGCTCGTGGAAAGTCGCTCGCGTTTCTCGGCCGCACGCTTCTCGGAAATAGACGACGACCGGATGAGCAAGGCCCAATGGGGCATCGTGCTGATTTCCGGTATGGGCTTTTTCACCGACGCGTACGACCTCTTCATCATAGGCGTCGTGTTGAAGCTGCTCAAATCGGAGTGGCACATCGGCTCGCTCGAAACGGCCGTCGTCGGCGCCACGGCGCTCGTCTCGGCGGCGATCGGCTCGGCCGTGTTCGGCCGCATTGCCGACGTCTTCGGTCGCAAGTACATCTACGGGTTCGAGGTCCTCGTGTTGGGCGCGGGAGCGATCGCGTCGGCGTTCTCTCCGAACGTCTGGTGGCTGGTTGCGTTCCGTTTCATCCTCGGACTCGGCATCGGCGGCGACTACCCGGTGAGCGCCACGATTGCCAGCGAATTCGCAGGAAAGAAGACGCGCGGCCTGATGATTTCGAGCGTCTTCGCCATGCAGGGAATAGGGCTCATCGTCGGCCCGTTGCTGGCTATCGCGTTGTTGGCGGCTCGCGTTCCACAGGATCTCGTGTGGCGCCTCTTGCTCGCCGCCGGAGCGATTCCGCCGCTCGCGGTCTTCTGGGCACGCCGCCATTTGAAAGAGACGCCGCGCTTCGCACAACTCAGCGAAGGGCACGACGACGCGACCGCCGAGGAAGCCAAACGCAAGGGCTTCGTGAGCGCCATGAAAGAGGCGTTCGGCAGCGATCCGCAATTACGCGGTTGGCTCGTGGGCGCAGCGCTGGCCTGGTTCTTCCTCGATCTCGCCTATTACGGCAACACGATCTCCAACCAGGCCTTCGTCACCGCGGTCAGCCCGCACGCGTCGCAGGTGCACGACCTCTACGTCTCGTTGCTCGTCTTCGCGTTCGCCGCGTTTCCCGGCTATTTGCTTTCGATTTACGGCATGGACCGCTGGGGTCGCAAACGCATCCAACTGCTCGGCTTCGCGATGATGGCCGCCAGCTTTCTCGGGATCGCGTTGCTCGGCGACGCGTCGGCGATCCTCGCACCGTTCGTCGCGCTCTATTGCCTCAATTACTTCTTCACCGAGTTCGGGCCCAACACCACCACCTTCGTCTTGCCCGCGGAAATCTTTCCGAGCCGCGTGCGCACCACGAGCCACGGCATCTCCGCGACGGTGGGCAAAGTCGGCGCGGCGGTCGGCACCTTCAGCTTCCCGTTGCTGCAAGCGAAGTTCGGCCTGCCCGGCCCGATGTGGGTCGCCGCGGCATCGTGCGTCGCCGGCTTCGCGCTCACGCTGAAGCTGCTGCCCGAACCCAACGGCCTCGACCTCGAGGAAGCCTCGCGCGACAATGCGTTCGAGAAAGCGAAGCCGATCAGTCCCGGTCCGGCGGCAATCCCGACGGCGGGTGCGGCACGTACCTGACCGGCGAGAGGCGACGACGGATCGAAGAAAACGAGCGCGGCGCTTGCGCGAAATTGAAGCAGTCGTCGAGCGCGTTCGCGCGCGCGTCGGCCGCGGCCATCGGCGCCAAGCCGAACACCGTTTCGGCAAACTTCAGCAACCCCGCCGTCTCGTAGGTCACGTGCGATACGTACCCCGTCTTCGCATACGGTGAAATGACCAGCAGCGGCACGCGAATGCCCAAGCCCTGGACGTCGACTTGAGGCGGCGCGACGTGGTCGTACCAGCCGCCCCAATCGTCCCACACCACGAAGATAACGGTGGAGCTCCACGCCGGACTCTTGCCGATCGCGCTCACGACCGAGTTGACCCAGCCCGGTCCGCCCGCGCTCGAACTGCCCGCATGATCGGAGTCGCCGTAATCCGGTACCACCCAGGTCACGTTGGCCAGATGACCGGCCGCCGCGTCGACCATCACCTGGCTCGGCGGCGACACCTCGTTGGCCCAATCCGCGCCGTAACGGATGTGCTTGATCGCGTCGTATGCGCTCCACAAACGGCCGCCGAGATCGCCGTCGAGCGTCGGCGCGTAGTAGCGCCAACTCAGATTCTTGGCGTCGAGTTCGTCGCCGATCGTCGTGTAATCGAGACACGGCGCAATCGAAGGCCCGAGCGTCCGGTTCGCGGTGATCGTCTCGACCGTCGTGGTCTGCGCGGCGTCGCAGCCCCAGGGATAGCCGTCGGGACTGTTCACCGTCTTGCCCGACTGCCCCGCAATCAGGAATTGATGCGCCGAAAAACTCGCGTCGATCTGTGAGGTGAACATCCGGTCGCCCAGCACGAACTGTTGCGCCAAAGCCACGTAGGGCGCGGTCTCGGCGGCCGGCACGTAGGCGTACTGCGGGTCGGGTCCGCCCGGCGGCGACCCGGTCCACTGCACCTTATCGAACCCGTCCATCTTCCCGCCGTCGAACGAGGTCAGGAAGTCGGCCAACTCGTGATTGGGATCGTAATCGTTCTCGAGCGGAAGCGGCTGCAACGCGACCCTAGCACCCGTACTGGTCGACCCGCTCGAAGCCGTATCCGCGCCGGGATACCCCTGAAAGAGATTATCGAAGCTGCGATTCTCTTGAATGATATAGACGATATGGTGGATGACGGTCGATGGATCGACCGGCGACTGCGTCGCCGGGCTCGTCGGCACGCTGGTAAACGACGAAGCGTACGGTTGCGGTTGCGGCCCGTTGCTCGAGCCCCCGCCGCCGCACGCAACGAGCGCTGCCGCCGCAGCGACGAAGAAGAGAAAAAGCCGGCCCGTCCGCACGCGCTTCCGATTCGCGCGTGCGAGCGAGCCGGCCTGTACCGGATTACGGAGGCGTCGGCGAGTGCGACGGCAACGGCGTCGGATTCACCACAATGGCCGCCGTCGGGCTCGGACTCGGCGACGGATTTTGCGCCACCACTCGCGCCGCCATCGTCGGATTGCTGCTCGGGCCCACGCTGGGCGCGGCACTCGGCGGCATCTGCGCCACGAGTTGCGCTTGCATCGAGGGAGCTGCGCTGGGTAAGCCGCTGGCGCTCGGACTCGGCGGCGTTTGCAGACTCGGGTCGGCGGCCGATGCCGCGCCCGCTTGGGGTCGAATTCCGACGGCGAGCGCCCCTGCCAGCGCCGCCATTCCCATGGCTGCCGTCTTCATGCGTTGATTCATGCTGTAGTATGCCACCGAGCGGCGACACCTAAAGCACGCTAGTCCGCTCGCCTACCTGAGCGCGGCCCGTCCCGCAATCTACGCCGCAATCGCATCGAGCGCGGCCATGTCCGCTTCACTCAAGCGAATCTCCGCAGCGCCCAAATTCTCGCGCAAATGCGCGGACGACGACGTCCCCGGAATCGGCACGATGTTCGGCGCGTGACCCAGGAGCCAAGCGAGCGCGATTTGCGCGGTCGTCGCACCGTGCGCCCGGGCGATCGTCGCAAGCTCGCCTTTGGCCTTGGCTAACCCACCCGCATCGATCGGGAAATAGGCCAAAAATGCTATACCGTCGGCCGCGCACGCCTGCACCACGTCCTCCGANNTCAACGTTGGACAGCCCGACGTGACGAATCTTCCCCGCCTCGCGCAACGTCGCGAGCGCGCCGACCGATTCGGCCAGCGGCACGTTCGGATCGGGCGTATGCAGTTGATAGAGGTCGATCGTGTCGAGTTTCAGCCGCAACAAACTCGCATGACACGCCGCGGTGAGATGTTCGGGCTTCCCGTTGGACACCCACGCGCCGCCGCTCGGCCGCGTGTATCCGCCCTTGGTCGCAACGAGCACGCCCGGGCGATACGGAAAGAGCGCGTCGGCAATTTGATGCTCGTTCACATGGGGTCCGTACGCATCGGCCGTGTCGATCAGGGTGACGCCCAACTCGACCACTTCGCGCAAGAGCGCGCGCGCCGCCGCGGGGTCCGTGGGCTCGCCGAGCACGCGCGGTCCGCAGGTGCGCATCGCACCGAAGCCGAGCCGCCCCACCTCGAGGTCGCCGCCGATCGTGATCTTGTGAGCCGTGGAATGCATGAGGCGCAACTATCTCCTGATGAGGATGACGCCCGCAACGAGCAGGGCGCCGCCGCCGATCCGCGCGAGCGAGAGCGGCGAACGAGGGAGGCCGAAGAGACCGAACTGGTCGATCGCCAGGGATATGCCCATTTGTCCCGCGACTATCAACGCGAACGTCACCGCCGAGCCCAACCGCGGCACGAGTACGATCACGCTCACCACGTAGAGCGCGCCGAGGATGCCCCCGGTCCAAGCCCACGCGGGCCCGCGAGCCAGGGCGTTGAGCGCGGGCCACGGGTCGCGCGCGAAGAGCGTCAGCGCCAGCAAGAAGAGCGCGCCCACCGTGAACTGCACGAACGAGGCGCGCACCGGATTGCCGAAGATGCCGCGCAGGTGGACGTTGATGCCGGCCTGCACCGGCAGGGCCGCACCGGCCAACACGGCCCAGCACGCCCACAGACCATACGAGAGAAGTCTCACGCGCGCTAAGACGACCGAGCGTCGCCGAAGGTTACGCGGAGGCGCGCCCGCGCTCCGCGGCCAAATCGAACGTATGGTCTCAGCCCCCGCGCACCAGCACGACGACGTGTCGCTCGACGCCCTCCGCCACACCGCCGCCCACGTCCTGGCCTACGCCGTTCAGGACATCTTTCCCGATGCCAAGCCCACCATCGGTCCCTCGATCGAGAACGGCTTCTATTACGACTTCGATCGCGGCCAGCCGTTTACGCCCGACGACCTCGCGCGCCTCGAAAAGCGCATGCACGAGATCGTCGCGGCCGACTATCCGATGAGGGGCGAACGGGTCACGCGCGAGACCGCCCTGGAACGCTACAAAGACAATCCGTACAAGACGGAGATCATCAACCGCGACATCCGCGAAGGCGACCCGATCACGCTCTACACGATCGGCGACTTCACCGATCTCTGTCGCGGCGGCCACGCGCACTCCACGGGCGCGATCCAAGGCCTCAAGCTGATGCACGTCGCGGGCGCTTATTGGCGCGGCGACGAGCACAACGCGATGCTGCAACGCATCTACGGCACGGCGTTCCCCACGCAACCGGAACTCGACGCCTATCTGCTGATGCTCGAAGAAGCCGAGAAGCGCGACCATCGCAAACTCGGCCAGCAACTCGATCTCTTTTCGATCGAGGAAGAGGCCGGCGGCGGCCTGATCTTCTGGCACCCCAAGGGCGTCATCGTGCGCAACATCATCGCGAACTTCATTCGCGAAGGCACGAACGCGCGCGGCTATCAAGAAGTCGTCACGCCGCACATCGTGCACGAGAAACTCTTCGAGATCTCGGGACACCTGGAAAACTACGCGCACGGCATGTTCGGTCCGCTCGAAGTCGAGGGCCAGCGCTTCCGGCTCAAACCGATGAACTGTCCCGGGCACATCCTGATCTACAAGAGCGCCGGACGCTCGTATCGCGACCTGCCCCTGCGCTATGCCGAGTTCGGCACCGTCTATCGGTTCGAACGCAGCGGCACGCTGGCCGGCCTCACGCGCGTGCGCGGCTTCACGCAAGACGACGCGCACCTCTTCTGCATGCCCGAACAACTGCAATCGGAATTCGAGCAAACGGCCGACGAAGCGATCCGCATCGTCGAAGCTTTCGGTTTCGACAACATCGAGTATTATCTCTCACGCCGTCCCGAAGCCGACCGCACCGACACCGACCCCATCGCCGAAGACGCGATCCGCAAGGCGCTCGACTCGCGCGGCCTGCCCTACAAGGTGGACGAAGAGGGCGGCGCCTTCTACGGTCCCAAGCTCGACATCAACGTGCACGACGCGATCGGCCGCCGCTGGCAGCTCGGCACCGTGCAAGTCGACTTCATCTTGCCGCGCCGCTTCGACCTCAAATACCGCGGCAGCGACGGCGCCGACCACGCGCCCGTCATGATCCATCGCGCGCTCGCCGGTTCGCTCGAACGCTTCTTCGGCGTGCTGATCGAACACTACGGCGGCGCCTTCCCCGCCTGGCTCTCACCCGTCCAAGCCGTCATCGTGCCCATCTCCGAGCACCAGCACGAGTACGCCGCGAGCGTCGCCGAACGCCTCCGCGCCCACGGTTTCCGCATCCACGTCGACGACGACAACGAGAAGATGGGCTACAAGATCCGCAAATGGAAAATGCAGAAAGTCCCATATATCCTGGTCGTCGGACGCCAAGAAGCCGCTGACGACACCGTCGCTCCGAACGAGCGTGGTGTCGAAGAGAAGAGGCCTGCTGTTACGGTTGACGCGTTTGCGGTTGAGTTGCGGGATCGGGTTTCGCAGCGGCGTTAGAACCGTGCCGTACTCGGGCCGGTCGCGGCGTTCAGTACGAGACCTCGCCAAATGCGCGCGCCATCGCTGCCGCGAAGATCGTCCATCAGATCGAACGAGATGGTTACCGCGTCCCGGCGAAAGGCTCTAACGCGTGCCGCGCAAACACGTGTCGACCGAGGCGATCGTCTTGCCGCCCATGTGCACCGTCCCGTGCAGGGTGTACTCGGTCGCCGAGACGCGATCGAAGGTGACGGCGAGGCTCGCATCGGGGTAGACGCTGCGGTACGCGATGTGGTGCGGATCGCCGCCCGACGCGCGCATGACGGTCGCATTGCCGTGATCGTCGAGAACCGTGGCGGTCCAAGCGCGGTGCTGAGCATCATAGGCTTGCAGCTCTTCGTCTCCGCCCCCGGCCCAGGTGGCAATCTCCCGTAACGTGTGCCCGTCCACATCGTACGCATAGGTAGCACCGTAAGCGAGCCGCGCCGTTCCCGCGCGGTACGTGCAGTTCCACGAACCGACGAGATAGTCGAGCCCGGCAAGCGGCGAGGTCGCCGCCGGCGACGCCGCCGCAAGCACGAACAGAGCGAGCATCATAACGCGACCGATTCGGTATCTTCCATAGCAACCGGCCGTTCGCCGCCGGGCTGCCGTTTCCGGCACCTGAGCCTCGCAACCGGCGACCTCGATGCCGCCGCGCACGCCCTGAACGAGAACCGGCTCTAGCACCGCGACGTCGGCAACGTGCGCGGCGTCAACGTGGTGTTATTGAGCGTCGCGGAAGTCGAGTTCTTACGAGGCCGGCGAGAGAAAAGCGATCGAGACCGTACCGCGGCAACCGACGTGCGCCGCGATGCCGCCAATTACGCCTTAGGCACCACGACCCCAGGCACGGCGGCCGCCACCGCCGCCTCCGAAGCCGACACCCCGGAAGGAGCAACGCGCGCCGGAAACGGTGCCTCCACATCCTCCGCCAGAAACCGTGCGTGCAGCAGCTTCAGAAAATCGCTCCGCAGCGCGAACTGATCCGCAAACTCCGCCGCGCGCAGATTCACCGTCAGGCGCACGTTGTCGCTGCCGAACTCCTGGAAGCGCACGTACGGCTCGTACCCGTCCACCTGTACCTTCGCATCGCTGAGCACCGTCCGCGCCACGTCGAGCGAAATCCGCTCCACCGCATCCAAATCGGTACCGTACGGCACGAGCACCGGCACCGCCACCTGCAGTTCCCGATCCGGCAGCGCATAGTTCGTAAACGTCGCCTGCGCCAACTTCACGTTCGGCACCACGATCGTATTGTTCGACAGATCGCGGATCGTCGTATTCCGCCAGGTNNCGCAACTGCCGCGAGGCGATGATCTGCAACCCGGAAAACAGGTTCTCGAGCGTATCGCGCAGCGCCAACGCCACCGCCAAACCGCCGACGCCGAGCGCCGTGAGCAGCGGCGTAATCGAGATCTCGAACGACTGCAAGATCAGCAACGCACCGATCGACCAAATCGCAATCCGCGCCAAACTCGTCAGCAGCGAAGCCGAAGCTTGCGCCGCCGTATTGCGCTGCAGATACTCCCCGAGCAAGACCGCCGCAACGCGCCCCGCGAGCAACGTGAACACGAAGATGACCGCCGCCCCGAGCGCCTTGTCCAAATCGAACTGCAGAGCGTACCGCAAGCTCGAGGTGCGAAACGCCTCGTGCAAGCCAAGCGCCGTCAGCGCTAAAAGCGGCGACCAATGCAGCGAACGCAGGATCGAGGCCGCCAAGGTCTGCCCGCGCCGCCGCAAAGCAGCCTCAACGCGGCGCAGCAGCAGAAACTCCACCAGAAGCCCCGCCGCCAGGCCGTAGAGCACGAACTGGAACGGAAACAGGAGCGTAAACGCCGCCGACGGGCTTTCGGGCATGAGCGCCTATTATCCAAGCCGAACCCGAGTCCGTGCTTCTGTTGGGAATCGAGACGTCGTGCGACGACACGGCCACCGCCGTCGTTCGCGACGGGACGGCCGTGCTCTCGAGCGTCTCGACCAACCAAGACCTCTTCCACGCCAAGTACGGCGGCATCGTCCCGGAGATCGCCAGCCGCCGGCATCTCGCGCTGCTCAGCGCCGCCGTGGAGGACGCCCTCGACCGCGCCGGCACCTGCCTCGAGGCCCTCGACGGCATCGCCGTGACCGCCGGCCCCGGGCTCATCGGCAGCCTCGTCATCGGGGTCGCCACGGCCAAAGCGCTGGCCTTCGCCGCGGGCAAACCGCTCTACGCGGTCAACCACCTGCACGGCCACGTGTTCGCGGCCTTCCTCGAAAGTGACGTCCGGCCGGAGTACCCCTTCGTCACGCTGCTCGTCTCCGGCGGGCACTCGCAGGTGGTGCGCGTCGACTCGCCCACGCGCCTCAAGGTGCTCGGCCGCACGCGCGACGATGCCGCGGGCGAGGCCTTCGACAAGTCGGCCCGGCTGCTGGGCCTGCCCTTNNCGCGGCTCGCTCGACATGTCGTTCTCCGGCCTCAAGACCGCCGTCAAATACTTCCTCGACTCCCCCGCCGGACGCGCCGCCGCCCCCGCCGACGTAGCCGCCTCATTCCAGGCCGCAGTCGTCGACGTGCTGATCGACCGCCTCGACAAGGCCGCCCGCGGCGGCGGCTTCCGCCTCGCCGTCCTCTCCGGCGGCGTCGCGGCCAACTCGGCCCTGCAACAAGCCTTCACCGCCTGGGGCGCCTCCACCGGAATCGCGACCGCGATCCCGGAGAAGCGCTTCTGCACCGACAACGCCGCCATGATCGCCGCCGCCGCCGACCGCCAGGGCGAAGCCGTCCGGGTCGACCCGCGCCGCCTCGGCGCCGATCCAAGCCTGCCCTTCACCCTGCCCGAGCCGAGTCGTCCACATCCCCAGCCTGTGGAAACTGTGGATGGTACGCGAGCCTAAAGCCTAGCCTCTACAGACCTCTGCGCGAGGCGTCGACTTCAACGACGTCGGCCGTCCCCATCAAGGCCGCTCCCAGGTCCATCGCCGCAACGCCGCGATCAGCACCTCGTGCTCCAGCGCGTGCAGCCGTAACTCGAGCGACTCCCGCATCTCCCCCGCCTCCAGGCGTAACGGCGCGCGCGCCATCAACCCACCGCGATCCACGGCCACGCCCACGCGATGCACGCTCGCCCCAGCCCAGCCGACACCCGCCGCGACCGCATCATCGATCGCATGCGCGCCACGAAACACCGGAATCTCCGTGCAATCCGGAGCCGTCACGAAATCCGCCGCCGGATCCAACGGCAAGAGGGCCGGATGAATGTTCAACATCTGCGGAAAGCGAGCCACAAACGCAGCCGACAGCACGTGCATCCACCCCAGCAAGAGCACCACATCGGGCTCGGTCTCAGCCACCGCAGCCAACAGCCGCTCGTCGTACGCCTCGCGCGTCTCCTCAGCCCGCCGCCAAACGACGGCGCGCTCCGCAATGCCCGCACGCCGGGCACGCTCGCGCGCATACGTATCCTCGCGATTCGCGATCAGCATGGTCAGGTCGAGCGGCAACACGCCCTCCTCCACCGCGTCGATCAACGCCTGAAAGTTGCTCCCGTTCCCCGAAGCCAATACCGTCGCACGCCAACGCTTCCCCGGACGGTCGAGCGTAAACGACTCCACCGGCCGCGCGTTCGCCTCGCGTTCGTAATACGCCGCCAGCCGCTCGTCGCCAACCGCCGGAATCAACGCCTGCCGATATCCGCGCTCCTTCAACGAAAACAGCGACGCATGCAACAGTACCCGCCCCAGTTCGCCGTCGCGCACGTCCGCGCGCAAGCCGAACGGTCCAAACACGCCCACGTGCGGCTTCGTGCGCCAGTTGCGCAGCCAGTGATAGCCGAGCCCCCGCGCGTCGAACGCCGCAAAGCCGAGCATCGCACCGGTCGTCTTATCTTCAGCCCACCACGCGCCGCCGGCCGCCGCTTCGCTCGACCACACGCCGCCGAACTCGCCGTCGATCCACGAGAGGATCCGTTCCGGCGTGCGGTGTTCGCGCAGCGGGCGGATGCCCGCACGATCGAGAGCCTCGAGCGCGTGGTGAACGCTCTGCTGACCGAAGCGCTCGTCGTCGAGTTCGGTCAGCAGGTTTGCGAAGCGCTTCAGCTTACGCGGTGCGCGCCGGATGCACGACCACTTGCGGTTCGTCGTCGGCGCGCGCTTCCACCCAGCCCACCACCTGCGCGGCGGGCACCGCGGCCAGCGCCTTCGGCGCGTCGCTCAGCGGCACGATCAGGGTAAAGCCCACGCCCATGTTGAGCGTGCGATAGCGCTCCTCGTGCGCGAGCCCGCCGCGCGCGATCAGTTCGCGTTGCAGCGCGGGCACCGTCCAGCGCTGCTGCTCGAACACGGCCTTGCAGTTCGGCGGCAACGTGCGCGGCACGTTGTCGAGCAAACCGCCGCCGGTGATGTGCGCCATAACCTTCACGCGCGCCACGGTCTGGATCGCGCGCACCGCGTTGTAATACGAGGGATGCTCGGCGAGCAGCGCGTCGGCGTACGTCTTGCCCTCGCCGTATTCGGGAAACGGCGAAAGCCACTCGCTCTCGGGCAGCAGCGCGCGCGCCAGGCTGTAGCCGTTGGTATGCAGGCCCACGGCGGGCAGGCCGATGATCGCATCGCCGGGCTCCACGCTCGCGGGATCGGGAATGTCTTTGCGGTCCACGATGCCCACGATGGTGCCCGCCACGTCGAAATCTCCGCCCTGATACAGTCCGGGCATCTCCGCCGTCTCGCCGCCCAAGAGCGCGGCGTCGTGCGCGCGGCACGCCGACTGCACGCCCGCCACCACCGCCGCGGCCACGGCCGGGTCGAGCTTGCCCGTCGCGAAGTAATCCAAGAAGAACAGCGGCTTGGCGTTGACCACCAGGATGTCGTTGACGCAGTGGTTCACGAGGTCGCGCCCCACGCCGTCGTAGCGCTGCAGGCGTGATGCGATCAACACTTTGGTGCCCACGCCGTCGGCCGAGCCCACCAGCGCCCGGCTCTCGTCGCCCGGCAGCGCGAAGAGTCCGCTGAAGCCGCCGAGCGCGCCCAGTTGGCTCGGATGGCGCCAGCCGGCGGTCACGTCGCGATAGCGCGCAACGGCCTCGTTTCCGGCGTCTATATCAACGCCGGATCGCGCGTAGGCATCGCGCAGGGGGGGCTCCCCGTCCCGCAGTAACGACTCTGGATTGCTCATCGCCGCAATCCCGTTCCACTTCTCGAAAGGTTCGTCATGCAGATTCGCGTTTCGCCCGGCTCCGCGCTCGACATCGAGGCCGGAGCGCTCGTCGTCCCCGTCTTCTCCGACGGCAAACTCGACGGCGCGGCGGCCGCTGCAGACAAAGCCCTCAACGGCGCCCTGACCGAGGCCTTCACCTCGGGCGAGATCGGCGGCAAGGCCAACGAGACCGTGCTGATCCACGCGGGCGGCCTGGCCGTCAAGCGCGTCCTGGCGATCGGCCTGGGCGACCGCAACAAGCTGCAGCCCTCGGCGCTCGCGTCCTACGCCGGCACCGCGGTGCGCTACCTCGGCAAGCGCAAGGTCACGACCGTCGCGATCGCGTTGCCGCTCGAAGCCCAGCACCACGTCCGCCGCTCCGCCTCGTTCGTCGCCGAGGGCGCCCTGGTCGCGACGATCGAGACCACCACGTACCGCACCGACCGCGAGGTCAACCCGGTCGAGCACGTGCTGGTGGCCACCTCCGCCGGCGACCACACCTTCGAGGAGCAGGCCGTGGCCGAGGGCGTCGAGCACGGCCGCATCCTCGGTGAGAGCATCAACGAGACGCGCATCCTGGCGCTCACGCCCGCCAACGACATGACGCCCACGCACCTCGCCCAAGCCGCCCAACGGCTCGGCGCCGCCGCCGGCCTCACGGTCGACGTGCTCGACGAGGCCCGGATGGAAAAGCTCGGCATGGGCTCACTGCTCGGCGTCTCGCGCGGCAGCGACGAACCCGCCACGCTCACCGTCCTGAAATACGAAGGCGACCCGGGCAATCCCGAAGTGCTGGCGCTCGTGGGCAAGGGTCTTACCTTCGACTCCGGCGGCATCTCGATCAAGCCCTCGGAAAACATGCACGAGATGAAGTACGACATGAGCGGCGGCGCGGCCGTGATCGGCGCGATGTCGGCGATCGGCCGCCTCAAGCCCAAGATCAACGTGATCGGCGTCGTGCCCTCGAGCGAAAATCTGCCCGGCCCGCGCGCCGTGAAGCCCGGCGACGTGCTGACCGCCATGAACGGCAAGACGATCGAAGTGATCAACACCGACGCCGAAGGCCGCCTGATCCTCGCCGACGCGCTCTGCTACGCCCGCGAACTCGGCGCCACCAAACTGATCGACGCCGCCACGCTCACGGGCGCGATGGTCGTGGCCCTCGGCCACGCCGCCACCGGCGCGATCTCCAACGACGAAGCCTTCGTCAAGCAGTTCCTGGCCGTCGCCAACACCAGCGGCGAGCGCTATTGGCAGTTGCCGCTGTACGAAGACTACTCGACCGCGGTGAAGAGCGANNACGCCCTGGATCCACCTCGACATCGCCGGCACCGCCTACCTCGACGGCGAGACCTCGTTCCGCGCCAAGGGTCCGACGGGCGTGCCCGTGCGTGCCTTCGTCGCTTTCGTCGAAGACCTGGCGCACGTCAAAACGCACGCCAGCAACGGCTCGACCGCGGCCGCCGCGACCGCCTAGCGCGCCGAAGAGGCCGGCGCCGGCGGCTAATCGTCGCGCAAGCGGCTCAGCGGATGGGCTCGCAAGAGCACGGGCGGCAGCGGCTTGTGCTTGAAATCGAAGTCTTTGACCAAGTTGCCGTACTTCGGCTCCTCATCGCGGTAGACCACGCGCGGGTCAGGGCGTCCGGCTGAACTCAGCCGGGCGCCGTTCATGAAGTCGTCTTCGATCAACTTCGCGTAGCAGTCCGTCGAGCAGATCTGCGAATCGATCAAGCCCGGCTTGACCCACGGGCTCACGATGAAGGCCGGCACGCGCACGCCGAGCCCGAGCGAGTCGAACGTGTACGGCGGCGGCACGTGGTCGTAAAAGCCCGCGCAGTCGTCGTACGCCACGAAGATCGCCGTCTCGTTCCAAGCCGGCCCCGACATCACCGCGTTGATCAGATTGGTCACGTAGGTTTCACCGTGTGCGATGCTCGCGGTCGGATGTTCGCTATCGGGAAACTTCGGCAACACCCAACTGACTTGCGGGAACGTGCCGGCGGCCGCATCGCTCATGAAGTCGACGTCGGTGTAATTCTCGGCGTTACCCACCTGGCCGTCCTCTTGCACCGTTTCGAAGCCGGGCAGCACGTCCCACAACGTCTGCACGGCGTTGTGCCCGTTGAGATCCCCGAGACCGCCGTCGAGATAGGCCTTCCAGGTGACGCCGTACTGATTCATCAGATACGTGATGTCGGTCCACAGATATGGCGTCGGCAGCGTTGGGCTCCAGATGTTGCCCGGATCGGTGTTCGCCGCGCACGAGTTGACGTCGGGCGGGTCGAGCTGCGTGCACTTCGCCGACCACAGCGAAAACAGTTCGAGATGCGCCGGATGGCTGGATGAAAACGTCGATTCGAAGAAGTGATCTTGCAGCGCGTAGGTTGCCGCGTACGTCCAGTAGTTGGGCAAGTCGGTTCCGTCGTGATAGCCCATCACGTCGAGCGTACATTTGGCCACGTACGGACCAACCTCGTCGTCGGTGGCCATGAAGCGCCGGTGGGAGAGTTCGCCCTGCCGCGCGCTCGGCGGACAATGGAATTTGTTCTGCAGATCTTCTTCCGCTTCGATTTCGAAGCCGTCCATTTTGCCCCCGTCGATGTCCGCCGTCTGATACGGCGCGTCGTAGGGGCCACCCTGATTGCTCGCCGCGTGATCGGGCCACGGCGTCACGCACTGGCTCGGATGCCACTTGCTCGGCAAGCACGGCAGCGGACTCGGAAAGCCGTCCGCGCCGGGAAACGTGCCGAAATAGTTGTCGAACGAGCGGTTTTCCTGAATGATGAAGATCAGGTGCTTCAGGTGATTCTTGAGACCCGCGTTGTCGGGTCGCTCGAGCGGCGAGGGCAACGACGCCTGCGCGCGCGCGGCCGGAAGGGCCAAGAAACCCGCGACGACGACGAGGAAAATCCCGAACCAGCGTATCCGCACCCATCACTCCGGCGCGCCGGCAAGTGACGCGCTTTCCCCGAGCGTAGCCCGGCAGACCCCGCCAGTCAAGGTCAACGGTCAACGCAGCAGCGACATCGGATGCGTCGAGAGCACGAGCGGGCGCCGCGGCGCTTGGTTGAAGTTGAAGTCGTTGGCCAGATTGCCGTACTCCGGCTCCGCATCGCGGTAGTCGGGCCGGGGGTCGGGGCGACCGGCTTGCGACATCCGCTCGCCGTTCAAGAACACGTCCTCGATGAACGTCAGATAGCAGTCCGTCGAGCACACTTGATGGTCGACGAGGCCCGGAATCGCATACGGACTGATCAAGATCGAGGGCACCCGAATGCCCAAGCCGAGCGTGTCGAAGTTGAACGGCGGCGGCACGTGGTCGTAGAAGCCGCCGATGTCGTCCCACACGATGAAGATCGCCGTCGACTGCCAATCCGGCCCGCTCATGATCGCGTTGACCAAACCCGTCACGTACGACATGCCCTGATAGATGTTGGCCTGCGGATGCTCGCTATCGTTGTAATGCGGCAGGAGCCAGGTGACCTGAGGCAGCGTGCCCGCCGCCGCATCGTTGAAGAAGTCGCTATCCAGATAGTTCTCGGCGTTGCCGACTTGCCCGTCCTCCTGCACCGTCTCGAAACCCGGCAGCACGTCCCAGAGCGCGCCGACCGTGGCATGATCGTGGAGCGGCCCGAGGCCGCCGTCGAGATAGATCTTCCAGCTCACGTTGTTCTGATAGAGCAAGTAGGTNNTCGACTTCGGGCGGATCGAGGTCTTTGCACTTCGCGGCCCAACCCGAAAAGAGCTCCAGGTGCGCCGGATGGCTCTGCGAATGCACCGACTCGAAAAAATGGTCCATCAACACGTAGTTCTGAGCGTAGGCCCAATAGTTGCTCATGTCGGTGCCGTCGTGATAGCTCATCACGTCCTGCGTGCACTTGGCGATCATCGGCCCGATCTCGTCGTCGTCGATGGTCACTTCGAGCGGCCTCGTAGCGAAGCCGCGCCGCGCCTGATTGCCCGGGTTGCACTTGCTGTTTTTCAGCTCTTTTTCNNAGTTGGTTGGCCTTGTGCTCGAGATAGGGCGAGAAGCACTGACTCGGATACCAGTGACTGGGCAAACAGGGCAACGGACTCGGAAACCCGTCCGCACCCGGGTACGTCCCGAAGTAATTGTCGAACGAGCGATTCTCTTGCACGATGAACACGATGTGCTGAATGTTCGAGAGCCCGCCGCTCTGCGCACGCGAGGGCGCCGCCGCCAGAAAAACTCCAGCCGCAATAAACAGGAACACGAGGGCAGTTCGAATCCGCAACATATCGAAATTCCCATGCGAGTAAAACGCGGGGGCCGCGCGCGCTTCAGTTATCTCCTCGCCA
>PLFC01000005.1:4472-13927 GCA_003136655.1 Vulcanimicrobiota bacterium | reverse complement strand
TCGATCCCGACTCAGGACATGGTTCTGGGCCTGTATTACCTCACGTTCCAGATCGACGAGTACAAGGGTCCGGCCAAGGGCGCCGTTCCCGACGACGCGATGCAGGGTCCGTACCGCTATCGCGACGCCAAGAACGGCAAGGCCAACGGCGTCGTCGATGGCGCGCCCGAAGGTCACGAAAATCTGCCGACGTTCGAAGATTCGAGCGCCGCACAGATGGCCTACGAGCACAAGACGATCGGCCTGCAGCAGTGGATTCGCGTCCGCTGGGAAGGCCAGCTCCTGCGCACCACGGTCGGCCGGGTCATCTTCAACGAGGCCTTCCCGAAGTATTGGAACGAGTCGTTCCGCAACCACAACATCGACAAGTCGGCGCTCAAGAAGCTGATCACCGAGTGCTATCGCCGTCACGGCAATGCCGCCACGGCCGAGTTCCTCGACGCGATCAAGTCGCTGGGCTTCCGCTATGCGACCCAGTCGGGTACCACCGTTTCGATTAGCGACATCGTGGTGCCGGACGAGAAGTTCAAGATCCTCGACACCGCTCAAGAGACGGTCGACGGATTGCAGGACTACTTCAACCAGGGCTTCATCTCGGGCGACGAACAGTACAACAAGACGATCGAGATCTGGTCGCGCGCGTCGGAAGACGTAACGGCCGCCATGCAAGCCGCGCAGAGCCCGCTCAACCCGGTGTTCATGATGGCGACGTCGGGCGCGCGTGGTTCGATCTCGCAGGTCAAGCAGCTAGGCGGTATGCGCGGCCTCATGTCCGACCCGTCGGGCCGAATCCTCGAGATCCCGGTCAAAGCCTCGCTCAAAGAAGGCCTCACGGTTCTCGAGTACTTCATCTCCACGCACGGTGCGCGCAAGGGTCTCGCCGACACGGCGCTGCGCACCGCCGACTCGGGCTACCTCACGCGCCGTCTGGTCGACGTCGCGCAGGACGTGATCGTTCGCGAGGAAGATTGCGGCACGTCGCAAGGCATCGTCGTCTTCGACATCGCGGTCGGCAAGGAAATCATCGAGCCGCTGTACGACCGGATCATCGGCCGTCGCTCGGCCGAGGACATCAAAGACCCGCTCAAGCCGAAGACCAAGCTCGTCGAACGCGGCTCGGAAATCGACGAAGAGAAGGCCAAGGCCTTGATCGCCGCGGGCATCAAGGAAGTGAAGATCCGTTCGGTCCTGACGTGTCAGGCGAAGTACGGCGTCTGCTCGATGTGTTACGGTCGCAATCTCGCTACCGGCCGCGCGGTCGATATAGGCGAAGCGGTCGGCATCATCGCCGCCCAATCGATCGGCGAACCGGGCACGCAGCTCACGCTGCGCACTTTCCACACCGGCGGCGTCGCGACCGAGGACATCATCACGGGTCTGCCGCGCGTCGAAGAAATCTTCGAAGCGCGCAAACCGAAGGGTGAAGCCAAGATCACGACGGTCGGCGGTACGGTCAACCAGATCACCGACGAGAAGACCAAACGCCTCGTGATCGTCATCGACGAACACGGTGAAGCGCACGAGTTCGACGTGCCCTACAAGACGCACATGAGCGTTCAGGAGGGACAGCGAGTCGAAGCGGGCGACAGGCTCAACGAAGGCTCGTTGAATCCGCACGACATCCTGGAGTACAAGGGCGAGAACGCGCTCCAGCAATACCTGGTGCAAGAAGTCCAGAAGGTCTATCGTTCGCAGGGCGTCGACATCAACGACAAGCACATCGAGACGATCGTTCGCTCGATGATGCGCAAGGTCAAGATCGTCGACGGCGGCGACACGCGGATGNNAAGCCGGTTCTGCTCGGCGTCACCAAGGCATCGCTGGCCACGGAGTCGTTCCTCTCGGCGGCGAGCTTCCAAGAGACCACGCGCGTCCTGACCGACGCTGCGATCAAAGGCAAGCACGACCCGCTGCTCGGGCTCAAGGAAAACGTGATCATCGGCAAACTGATCCCGGCCGGCACGGGCATGTCGCGGTACCGCAACATCGCCATCGAACCGGAAGGCCAGGATCTCGACGAGGAAGGCCGTCCGCGCGGCGCCTTCCTCGACGGCGCCGAGTATGCGCCCGAACCCGAACCTGCGGTGTACGGTTCGAAGCTGGTCAGCGGCTTCCAAGACCGTCGTCCGCCGCTCGAGCAGACGGTGCACTACGAGGGAGACTACGGCTCCGACGTCTCGGTCATCGCACCGCCGACGCGGACGCAGTACCTCAAGAAAGGCATCAACCCGGAAGATCTGTAGGGTCTGAACATTCATCGTGTCGCGAAGAGCCGGCGTTTTTGGACGCCGGCTCCTTCGTTTTGGTCGAGGGTACCGGGGCCGCTTGAACGGCGCGCGGATAGGTCGATTGCTACGGTCTGCGCAGGCGTCGCCTAAAGCCCTAGGCGCGGATCGCGATCGCGCGGACCGCCTCGCTCACATGCGCTTCGAAGCGCTTGAAGTTTTCGGAGAAGAGGCCCGTCAAGCGTTTCGCCTGCGCGTCGTAAGCAGCTTTGTCGCTCCAGGCGTTGCGCGGGTTGAGCACCTCGGCGGGCACACCGGGTACGCTCTTTGGAATCGAGAGGCCGAAGAACGGTTCGGTTTCGTACTCTACGTCGCGTAGTTCGCCGGCGAGTGCTGCATCGATCATCGCGCGCGTGTATTTGATCGCCATGCGTTTGCCTACGCCGTAGGGGCCGCCCGTCCAGCCGGTGTTGACCAGCCAGCACTGCACTTCATGTTTTGCGATGCGATCGCCGAGCAGGTGCGCGTAGACGGTGGGATGGTGCACCATGAACGGGGCACCGAAGCACGTCGAGAAGGTTGCGGTCGGCTCGGTGACGCCGTTTTCGGTGCCCGCCACCTTCGCGGTGTAGCCGGATAGAAAGTGATACATCGCCTGCTCTTTCGAGAGGCGCGAGATCGGCGGAAGCACGCCGAAGGCGTCGGCGGTCAGCATCACGATCGTGCTCGGGTGGCCCGCCTGCAGTCCCGGAACGATGTTCGGAATGAATTCAACGGGGTAGGCCGCCCGCGTATTCTCCGTCTTCGCATCCGAGTCGAGGTCGAGCGCGCGCGTCTGCGGATCGAAGACGACGTTTTCGAGCACCGTGCCGAAGCGGTGCGATGCTGCCCAGATTTCCGGCTCGGCGCTCTGCGAGAGTTTGATGGCTTTCGCGTAGCAGCCGCCTTCGAAATTGAAGACGCCGTCGGCAGACCAACCGTGCTCGTCGTCGCCGATCAGCGGTCGTTTCGTGTCGGCCGAGAGCGTGGTCTTGCCCGTGCCCGAGAGGCCGAAGAAAATGGCCACGTCGCCAGCTTCGCCGACGTTGGCCGAGCAGTGCATCGAGAGCACGTCGCGCAGCGGCATCAGGTAATTCATGATGGTGAAGACCGACTTCTTTATCTCGCCCGCGTACCGCGTGCCGCCGATCAACACCAGGCGCTTGCCGAAATGTACCAGCACGAAGGTGCCGCTGTTGGTTCCGTCGCGCGCCGGGTCGGCGCTGAAGTTGGCCGCGTCGACCACCGTGAACTCCGGCTCGAAACCGGCCGGGGATGCCTCGGGCGTGATGAACAGGTCCCTTGCGAAGAGGCTGTGCCAGGCATATTCGGTGACCACCCGGATGGGCAGCCGGTAGCGCCCGTCGGCGCCTACGAACGCGTCGAGCGAATAGACTTCGCGCTCCGAAAGATAGGCCGAAACCCGTTCGAGCAGCGCGTCGAAACGGGCCGGCTCGATGGCCTTGTTGGCCTCCCAGTCGATGCGCGATTCGGAGCCCGGCTCGCGCACGAAGAACTTGTCCTTGGGCGCCCGGCCCGTATGAGAGCCGGTCTCGACCAGCAGCTGCCCGTCCGCGCCCAGCGTGCCTTCGCCGCGACGCAGCGCGTGCTCGTACAGCTCCGGCGTCGAAAGGTTCCGGTGCACGGTCGTCGCGACGATGCCCAGGCTCGCGAGATGGGCCTTGAGTCGTTCGTCGGTCTGATCTGGAAGAGTGAGAATGATCGGGTCCCTCCGGGCTGAAGTGAAATCGTTTTTCACTCCATTCCAGGTATCCCGCTTTCGCGCCGGGCTACACATCGTCCGCGGCGCCGGGCCCCGGCCGCCGCTCAGTACGGGTAGGCGTTCCAGACGCGGACGTAGTCAACCAGCATGTGCGCCGGGAAGACCGTGTGTTTATCGGGGAAGCCGAGCCAGCCGCCGATGGCCAGGTTGAGGATCACGATCATCGGCAGGTGCGGGATGTGCGCCGGGTCGCTGTAGGTGCGCACGGCCTTGCCGTCCTCGTACCAGGTGACGTATGTGGCTTCCCAATCGAGCCCATAGGTGTGGAAGCCGTGGCTCATGTTCGGGCCGACGAACGTCCCGCCGCTCTGCTGGGGATCCTTGGCCTTGCCCCAGTGGATGGTCAGGAAGTTGGTGCGCGGTTTCTGGCCCTGCCACTCCATCGCGTCGATCTCGGGCGGCCAGGTGTGGTTGGCCGGCACGAGCCAGAACGCGGGCCACATGCCTTTGCCGGGCGGCAGTTGCGCGCTCGTTTCCATATAGCCGTATTGAAACTCGAAGGTGACCGGTTGGCCGCAGCAGTCGTTGGTCGAGACCATGCCCGAGGTATAATCGTGCTTCGGATCGACGTACTGCTTCTGCGCGACCAGATCCAAATAGCCGTCGTGCACGCTCACGTTCTGCGGCGTGTAGTATTCGCGTTCCAAGTCGCCGCCGTTGGTGCACGTGCCGTCGACCGCCCACCAGTAGCACGTATTCCATCTGCTCGGGTCGAGCGCGTCGCCGCTGAATTCATCGTCGAAGATCATCGTCGCGCTCTGCCGGACGGCGGCGTTCTGTGCGATCGCCCGGCGAGCGAGGCTCTGCGCTTGCGGCGTGGCGACGCTGCCGCCCGAGGTCGCGCACGCCGTGCATCCGAGCAGCGCGAGCAGCGGCAGAAGGCGAGGAGCACTATGCGCGCGGATCACCGGCGCAGGATCCGTACGCTGGGCGACTTCGGCACGTCGTCGACCCCCGCGTAGGTGCGGCCGGCAACGTCGACGAGCGGATTGGTCACGCCGAACCAGTGCCGCTCGCTCTTGAAGTGGTGCCACAGGTGGTATTTCTTGATCCAGCGGCCGTACGGCGTCAGCGGCTTGAAGGGCACGTGCGCGACGTAGTGCACCCACTCGTAAGAGAGCAAGCCGCACAGGCTGCCGGTGACGAGCGAAAACGTCAGCGTCGCATCGCGCGTGGCGATGGCGTAAACCGCGGCGAACGCAGCCGTTGCGGGCACGACGAACCACAAGGGCAAGAAGAGCAGATCGAGGCGGCTCGGTTCGACGTGGTGGTCGTAGTGTAGCCGGTGCTGCAAACGCAGCACGAAGGGCACCTTCGACGGCGGCGCGTGGAACATGAAACGGTGCGTGGTGTATTCGCTCGCGAAGAAGCACAGCGCGCCCGCGGCCACGGCCCAGAGCACGAGCGGCGCAAAGCCGGCGAGCCCGGCCGCGCAGGCGACGGCTATCGCGATTGCGAGCACCGCGTTGCTGCCATGCCGCAAGAAATCGACCAGCACGATAAGCTCCCGATTCGCGAGCGACGAGGCGGCGCCCCGCGTGCCCCCGAACCGAGCCGCGATGCTTTCCCGAGTCGCGTGCGCGTGAGGCGTACCACCTTCGTGGCCGCGAGCACGGCCCTGGCCGCCAGCGCCTTTGCGCCGGTGCGACCGTTGCGCGCCGCCGAGGCGGGCATCACGATCGGCACGCTGCCGCCCGGGCCGCTCGACGGCATCACCGACGTTGCGGGCGTAGCCGTCGGCCAGGTCACCAAGATCGAAGGCGCGGCCGGCCCGCTCGTGCCTGGCGTTGGCCCCGTACGCACCGGCGCCACCTTCGTGCTGCCCAACAAAAACATCTGGACGCAGCGCGTCGCGGCCGCCACCTGGGACCTCAACGGCAATGGCGAACTCAGCGGCGCGCACTGGGTCGAGGAGTCGGGTTTTCTCGAAGTGCCGGTCGCACTGACCAACACGCTCAACGTGGCCCGCGTCGACGACGGCGTGATCGATTGGCTCATCTCGCGCTGGCCGGGCATCGGCGTCGACGACGACGTGCCGCTGCCGGTGGTGGCCGAGTGCGACGATCAGGGCATCAACGACATCCAAGGCCGCCACGTCTCGCCGCAAGACGTGGTCAAGGCGCTCGACGCCGCCGCGACCGGGCAATTCCCGCGGGGCAACGTGGGGGCCGGCACGGGCATGCGCGCCTTCGCCTTCAAAGGCGGCATCGGCAGCGCGTCGCGCCGCACGAGCGCTGCGCCGGGCGCCGACACCGTCGGCATCCTGGTCAACGCCAATACCGGCAGCCGCGCGGAGTTGCGCATCGACGGCGTGCCCATCGGGCGCCTGTTGGAACACGAGTATCTGCCCGTGTATCCAAAGCGGTCGGCGTACGCCGCGCACGGCCGGGCCGCCGACGGCAGCGTCATCGTGGTCATCGCCACCGATGCGCCGCTCGAGGCACGTCAATTGCGCGAACTCTGCAAGCGTGCGGTGCTCGGCCTCGGACGCGTCGGTCTGACCTCGCACGTTTCCAGCGGCGACCTGCTGATCGCGTTCAGCACGACCCGGCTCTATCCGCGCGAAGGTCCGCCCAACTCGCCGCCGGCCGTGTACGACGAAGATCGTCTCGACGCACTCTTCGCGGCAACGGCCGAAGCCGCCGAGGCCGCCGTGATCGATGCGCTGCTCTCCGCGCGCACGCTCTCGGGCGCTCGCGGCATCACCTACTACGGCCTGCCCGTCGAGCGCGTGCGTCACTATCTCAACGAGCGCCCATGGAGGACGAATTCCTGATGTTCGTTGCGCTGCTCTTTTCGATGCTACTCGCGCAGGCGCTGCCGCCCGGTCCGCTCGGTCCGGACTGGAAGTACACCACGCCGCGCGACGGTGAGGTCGTCCGATTGATCAGGACCGACGACAGCTTGGATTTCGTCGTGGTCGCGAAACAGGTTTGCGATTGCCAACCGGCCGATGCGGCGGCGCAGTTGAAGACGGTGCTCGGCAAGCTCGACAACGTCAAGGTCAACGTCGACGAAACGACGATCTGCGGCGCTCCGGCCGAACACCTCGTGGCTACCGGTCTCGCGCTCGTGGCGCCGCGTTTCAACATGGATATGTACATGTTTCGCCGGGACGACGCCATCTACGCCCTACGTTATTATTTCAAGGGTACGTCGCCGGATAAGGATACTGAGTCGCTCTTGCCGCAGCTGTGCCCGGCGTCAACGTCGTCTTAACCGAAGGCGTCCGCCATCTCTCCCCGTTCGCTGCGTTTGATGCCCAGGTCGTCCGCGACGGCTCCCCAACCACCGACCGCATCACTCACGCGCTCGACGATCGATGTTGCCTCGGCGTGGTTGACCAGAAAGTAGGGCGCAAAGCCAGGAGGCCCGTCCTGCCGTCGAGCCTACCCGCCGGTGGTGTTCGAGTTGAAGTAGTCCGGCATCAAAAAGAGCGGCGGCATGTCCACGACGTCGTCGACGGAGTTGTCACCGACGGTCAGGTGCGCGACGGCTTGGTTCCGGGTCATCTTGAAGAGCGTGCCCGCGTCGATGTCGCGCGACGAACTCTTCGTGGCGCGGTCGAGCAGATTGAGCGTCTCGTGGTCGTCCGTCTTGAAGAAGAGTTTCTGCGTGAAGTTCTGCACGGCCGCATCGACGAGCGAGCGGGGTAGGATCGAATAGAGCGACGAGACGCCGTGGGTTGCGGCCAGCACCATGCAACCCGCGGAACGGATGATGCCCAGCGACTGGATGTCCGACTCCGAGATGCACAACTGATATTCGTCGACCGCGAAGACGACCGGCCTGGTTTGATCGTGTTCGAGGTTGGCGCGGCGGTTCTCGATGGCGCTGAAGAAGCGGCGTTTGGCCAGCGTGTAGATCGACTGCGCCGCGCGCTCGTAGCGCGTGCGCGGCACGTGCAGGATGATCACCGTGCCGTTGAAGACCGATTCCACGGGCAAGAGGCCGTGCTTGGGCGAGAACGTGCGCATGATGCGCACGTCGCGCAGCGGCTCGAGCAACTGCGAGATCGTGAAGAGCACCGCGCGGCGCGTCTCGGGCGAAAACTGGAAGTAGCGCGTGTCTTCGTAGTTGATCGCTTCGCGGATCGTCCAGGCGGCTTCTGACTCGTGATCGAGCGTGGTTAGCCGGCTCGAGGCGTGGTTACGCGCCGTGGCCGCGAAGCGGTCGTCGAAGACGTACTCGGTCAGGTTTTGGAAGTTGTAGTACTGCACGCCCGCCGCTTGCAGCATGCGCAGCGAATTCTTCAGGCGGGCGACCGCGGCTTCGACGTAGGCTTTGTCCTCGTCGGAACTGCGGCCGAGCGTGTCGCGCAGGTACATCGCGTCGACGTCGGGGTTGCCGCTGAGCAGTTCGAAGCCCATCTCGGTGCCCGGCTGCACGACCACGGCCTTGCGGCCCGCCCGCCGGGCGATCTCGATGGCCTCGTCGACGGCTTCGGGCTTCGGGGCGATGATGAAGGCCCCGGCGTCGAGGTCGCCGAGCATGCCGGCCAGCATGGGGTTGAAGCCGCGCGTCGTCTTGCCCGAGCCCGACGAGCCCAGGATCAGCGTATGACGGCAGAGGTCGTCGATGCCGAAGCTGAGACGATTGGCACCGGCGCCGACTGAAAGCTTCCGCTCCCCGGAAGCCGTCCGCGAAGTCGTATCCATTCAGTGGATACATCGGAGCGAAAGGGCGGTCGTTTCCCGTATTTCGCACCGGATGCGACGTAGCGCACAGTACCGGCCGAGAGCAGGAGCCCCTTAGGCGACGTGCATCTGGGCCAGCTCGCGGGCCTGGAGAATCGGGCCGGGCGAGATGACGTGGCGTTTGAGGCCGAGGGCGGCCGGATCCACGCCGAGCGCGAGCGCGACGAGTTGCGGCAAATGGAAGGTGGGCAGGTCGGTGCGGCCCCAGCGTTCCGCCGAATCGGCCTGATAGCCGTCGAGCGCGAGATGGCAGAGCGGGCACGGCGTGAGCACGGCTTCGGCGCCGCGATCCTTGGCCATGCGCATGTTCTGGCCCACCATGTTGGGCGCGATGCCTTCTTTTTCGAGCTGCACGTGGAAGCCGCAGCAGCGCGTCTTGCCGGCGTAGTCGATCGCTTCACCGCCGAGCGCGGTGATGACGTCCTCGAGCGAGTGCGGATTGCGCGCCGACTCCCAGCCGTTGACCGACTCGGGGCGGATGATGTGGCAGCCGTAGAAGGGCGCGACCTTGAGGCCGTTGAGCGGGTTGACCACCATCGACTTCAACTTGTCGAGACCGATGTCGTCGATCAAAAGCCAGAGCAGGTGACGCACGGAAACCGTGCCCTTGTAGTTTGCGCCGAACTTGCCCAGGATGCCGTTGGCCTGCTCCATCCGGTTTTCGTCTTCGAGCAGTTCCTTGTTGGCCGCGCGCATGTGGCCCGTGCAGGT
>PLFC01000005.1:0-4465 GCA_003136655.1 Vulcanimicrobiota bacterium | reverse complement strand
ACGCAGCCGGGGAAGAAGCCGTAGCGCTTCGTCTCGGCGGATTTCGAGCGCCGCTTCGGCAGTAGCGCGGGTTCGGGCGTCATGACAGTCATCCGACCGGGACCTCCAGAGCTTCGTAAATCGTACGGATTTCGCTGACCTTATCGACCGGCTTCATGAAGAGCGGTGGAACCTTGCCCTTCGCGGCCATGCGCAGGCCTAGGGGCATGATCGAGGCGATGCCCTTGAAATTGAAGCGGCCCACCGTACCGATGATCACTTCGTTTTCGTTGAGCATGCCGCTCTGCTTGATCGTCTTGGCCACCACCAGCGCGTGGCGCGGGCCGGGGGCGTTGGTCAAGCCTTCTTCGATCGAGATGCGCTTGACGGCGATGATGTCGTCCTGCGGCTCGACGTGCTTGGGGCAATACGAACACGCGTAGCAGTGCGCGCAGAGCCAGAGATAGTCGTCGGAGATCTGCGCGACACGCTCCTTGCGTTTGGAGTCGCGCACGTCTTCGATGAAGCGGTAGGCATACGCGATCGCGGCGGGACCCGCGAACGACGGGTCCACGCTGACTACCGGACAGAGCGAGTAACAGGTCGCGCACATGACGCAGTTGGCCACGGCGACGAGCTTCTTCATATCTTCCGGGGAGACGCGGCGCTCGCGTTCGTGGTCGGAGTCTTTGTCGGCCGGCTGGAGGTAGGGCTTCAGGCGCGAGTAGCGATCCCAGAACGGATCCATGTGGACCACGAGGTCTTTCATGGGTTCGAAGTTCGGCATCGGATCGAGCTTGACCGAACGGTCGTCGCGCAGCACCGTCTTGAGCGGCGTCTTGCAAGCGAGGCCGGTCGTGCCGTTGATGTTCATCGAACACGAACCGCAGATCGCCGAGCGGCACGAGCGCCGGAAGCTGATCGACCCGTCGACTTCGGCCTTAGCGTACTCGAGCGCGTCAAGCACCGTCGAAGTCTCGGGGAAGTCGATCTCGACGCGGTCGCGATGCGGAACCTCGTCGACGGCTTGGTCGAAGCGGAAGAGGTCGAGGACGATTTTGTCGGCCATTAGTAGCTCCGCACCGTGGGTTCGTACTTGGTGAACGTGACCTTGCGATCGTAGTCGGGCCTGGGGTCGGCGCCGGTGTAATGCATGCGCGAGTGCACGAGCCACTTCTCATCGTCGCGTTCGGGGAAGTCGGTGCGCGCCTGTGCGCCGCGCGACTCCGTGCGGTTGAGCGCGCCGAACGCGATCGGCTGCGAAACGTCGACCAAGAACTCGGTTTCGAGCAAGCCGACGAGATCGGTGTTGAAGGTTTTCGACTTATCCATCACCGTCATGGTCTTGGCCGCTTCGCGCACTTCGCGCAGGCCCTCCACCGCGCGCGTGAGTTCGCCTTCGTTGCGGAAGATGAACACGTTCTCCGACATCACGTCGTTCATCTGTTTGCGCACCGCCGTATGGCGCTCGCCGCCGGTGCGGGCCAGGATGCCGTTGATGCGATCCTGTTCCGACTTCAGCGTGCGGGCCGACTCGCGTACGGCGCCGGCTTCCTTGATGTAGCCTAGCGCGTGACGGGCCGAGCGCGCGCCGAAGACGATCGTTTCGAGTAGCGAGTTGCCGCCCAAACGATTCGCGCCGTGGACGCTGACGCAGGCGCACTCGCCCGCGGCGTAGACGCCGGGCACGCTGGTCGCTCCAAACTTGTCGGTCTCGATGCCGCCCATGGCGTAGTGCATGCCGGGTAGAATCGGAATCGGCGTGTCGATCGCGTCCTTGCCGGTCGCGTCGAGCGCGAGTTCGCGAATCTGGGGCAGGCGCTCGAGGATCTTCTCGCGGCCGAGATGACGCAGGTCGAGCATCACGCAGCCGTCGATGCCGCGGCCTTCGAGGATCTCGGTCCACTCCGCGCGGGAGACGACGTCGCGCGAGGCCAATTCGCCCTTGTTCGGCGCATACTTGAACATGAAGCGCTCGCCCTCGCTATTGAGCAGGTAGGCGCCCTCGCCGCGCGCCGCCTCGGAGAGCAACACGCCGTTTTCCTTTAAGCTCGTGGGATGGAACTGGACGAACTCCATGTCCATCAACGGGATGCCCGCGCGGTACGCGATGGCCATGCCGTCGCCGGTCGAGGCATAACCGTTCGTCGTCTTGGCGTAGACGCGGCCGAGGCCGCCGGTGGCAAAGATCGTCGCCTTGGCGGTGACCAGTTCCAACTCGCCCGTGCGCATGTTGTACGCCGTCACGCCGGCGCCGACGCCGTCTTCGATGGCCAGCGCCGTGGCAAAGTACTCTTCGTAGACCTTGACCCCGAAACGTTCGAGCTGCTCCCACAGGGTGTGCAGGATGACCAAGCCCGTCACGTCGGCGGAGTAGCACGTGCGCGGCGAGCCGGCGCCGCCGAAGGGCCGCTGCGCGATGCGTCCGTCGGGCAGGCGCGAGAAGATGCAGCCGCGGTGCTCGAGCCAGACGATCTGGCGCGGCGCGTCGTCGGTCATCGCTTCGATCGCGTCCTGGTCGCCCAGGTAGTCCGAACCCTTGACGCAGTCGAACGCGTGGTTGGCCGGGGAGTCTTCCTCGCGGTTACCCAGGGCCGCGTTGATGCCGCCCTGCGCTGCGCCGGAGTGGCTGCGCACGGGATGCATCTTGGAGACGATCGCGACGTCGGCTCCGCCCTCGGCGGCTTCGACCGCCGCACGCATACCGGCTAAGCCGCCGCCAACGACGACGATGTCGTGCTTGATCAAGCCTGCTGCCCCTTTTGAGTCGTGAAACTTCCTTCCACGTTATACACCCGTCCGGCGAGTCATGCGGCGACCTACGTCGCACGCATGTTCGAGTGAAGCGACGACCAGGTTCAACCGAACCCAGGCCGCTTCGAGCCGGGAGGCCGGTTGGCCGTCATTGAAGTGGCATTGCGTTGACATCCAAACGGTAAACGGACTAGGATGTGCTGGATGCCGGATCTGAAGTTCGACCTGGATGACGACCTCAGCGTGAGCGACCTTCGGAGGGTCGACGAGTGGACGCCTCGCCTGCAGAAGACCGGCAAGCTTCGCCTGCAGCGGCGCGGCGAGACCCTTGGCGTCATCCTTTCCGCTCGCGAATGGAAGGCGTTGAAAGCGCGAACCGAACGGGCCGAGGAAGCGCTTCGACTCGTCGAAGATTCGCGGATCGTTTCCGAGCGCGAAAACGGCCGGCCGGCACGCGGAAAAAAGTCGAGCGCCACAGTCGACCGCGAACGCAAAGACGCAGGGTTACCGTAGTTCGAAAGCGCCGCTGCGCGCTTCGCGCGAACCATCGGGCCGAAGGTACCAAGCCTCAGTTTTCATAACCAAGCCCGGTCCGCCGCGAGTCTGAGGGTTTACAGGAGTTGTCTTCGTTCGTCCACCTGCACGTGCACAGCGAGTATTCGCTGTTGGACGGAGCTTGCCGCGTCGACGATCTCTGCAAGCAGGCGGCGAATCAAGGCGCACCCGGCGTCGCGCTGACCGATCACGGCGTGATGTTCGGCTCGATGGAGTTCTACTACGCCGCGCGCGATCACAAGCTCACCGCGATCGTGGGCTGCGAGGCGTACATCGCCCCGCGTGGCCGCTTCGACCGCACCGTGCGCGACGAGGCGCACGTCACGCTGCTCGCCGCCGACCTCGTAGGCTATCGCAATCTCGTCGCCCTGATCTCCAAGGGCTTCCTCGAAGGCTACTACTACAAACCGCGCATCGACATGGATCTGCTCGAGAAGCACAACGAGGGCCTGATCGTGCTCTCGGGCTGCATGTCGAGCCTCTGCGCGCAGCCGCTGCTCAAGAACGACTACGCGGGCGCCAAGAAAGCCGCGCTGCACTTCAGCCAGATCTTCGGCGACCGGTTCTACATCGAGATCATGCGCCACCACATTCCCGAGCAAGATATCGTGAATGCCGGCCTGATCAAGCTCGCGCGCGAGATGAACCTGCCGCTGGTCGCGACCAACGACTCGCACTATCTGGCGCGCGGCGACGCGCAGGCGCACGACGTGCTGCTCTGCATCGGCACGGGTAAAACCGTAGCCGACCAGAGCCGGCTCAAGTTCATGACCGACGAGTTCTACGTCAAGACCCCGGAGGAGATGCGCGAACTCTTCGCCGACGTGCCCGACGCCTGCGACAACACCCTGGTCATCGCCGATCGCATCGACATCGCGATCCCCGAGAAGCAGTTCAACATCCCGTACTATCCCGTGCCGCAGGCCGATCCGCCGACGCTGCTCGGCGACAAGACCGACGCGGAGTACCTGCGCGAGCAGTGCGAGGCCGGGCTCGTCGAGCGCTACGGGGCGGAGCGCGCCGCGAACGATGCCGCGCTGCGCGAGCGGCTCGACTACGAACTCGGCGTCATCCTTCAGATGGGCTTCGCTTCGTACTTCCTGATCGTCTGGGACTTCATCAAATACGCGCGCGAGTGCGACATCCCGGTAGGTCCCGGACGCGGGTCGGCGGTCGG
>PLFC01000108.1:25543-33806 GCA_003136655.1 Vulcanimicrobiota bacterium | reverse complement strand
ACGATCGAGGGCGGCTACCGCAACAACATCATCGCCGACCGCGTGCGCATGACCGGCACGTTTCGGTCGCAGAAGCAGTCGGTGCGCGAGACGCTCGAACCGCGGGCGCGGCGTATCCTCGAGGGCATCGCCGCGGCCTACAACGCGAAGGCGTCGCTCGAGGTCATCTACGGTTACCCGCCGGTGGTCAACGACGAGAAGCTCGCCGTCTCGTTCAAGGCGTATTTGAGCGAAGCGTTGCCCGCGCTTCCGGTCGCCTCACCCGCGCCGACGATGGGCGGTGAGGACTTCGCCTATTTTGCCGAGCGCGCGCCGGGCGTCATGGTGCGTCTGGGCATTCGCAACGAGGCCGCCGGCAGCATCCATCCCGGGCATAGCCCGCAATTCCGCATCGACGAGGATGCGATTCCGGTGGGCATCGAGACCTTGGCGGCATTTGCGCGGGCCGTCGGCTCCGGGCGCGCCGCGGGCTGAGGGCCGGCGAGCCCTACCGTATCGGACCTCACAGTACCCCGCTCCGGTCGCGGGTATCGTAACGTCCATGTCGCGAGTTGCAGTCGCCACCGATGCCGCGTCCACAGTCCGGAAGAAGGCGAATCCGGAACAGCAACTTCGTGCCGCGCGCGATCTGCGCCTGATCGAGGCCTATCATGCCGGCCGGACGGAGGCCTTCGACGAGCTCGTCGTGGCCTACGACGGCCACGTGCGCCGGGTACTCGCGCAGCTCAACGTGGTGCCGGCCGAAGTCGAGGATCTGACCCAGGAAGTGTTCCTGCGCGTCTTCCGCAATCTGCACCGGTTCAGGGGCCAGTCGTCGTTCTACACCTGGCTCTACCGCATCACGGTCAACGTTTTCTTCGACCACAATAAGAAGCGGAAGCGCGCGGACGTGCGTCTGCAGCGGTTGCAAAACGCGCTCGTCGACGTCGGCACGACGCGGCTCGAGGGCGAGGATCCGTACTACGCCTGCTACGACACGATGACCGAGCGCGCGCTGAGCGACGCGATCGCCGGGTTGCCCGAAGCGTTTCGTGACGTGGTCGCGATGCGCGAGGTGGACGACCTCTCGTACGAGGAGATCGCGGTTCAGACGGGGATATCGATCGGTACCGTCCGCTCGCGGCTTTCCCGGGCGCGGGCGCGTCTCAAGGAGCTGCTGCGGCCGATCTTAACCGGAGCCGCGGCGTAGCGCCGGGCACACCACTAGGGCTTGTGGCGGCAGGCGCCGCCACCCCAAGCGGTGGTACCGGCCCGAAGGGTTTTCATTAAGAGCGACGAACCGGATGCCATGCTCGCTACGCACGGCTCCGTCGACCGGATGTCAACGGCCGCGCTCCACCGCAGCCTCGATGTTGCGGCGAGCCCCGTCGACGCCTTCAGCACCCTCTGCGAGGTCGAGAAGTGGCCGGTCTGGCTGTCCTTCTTGCGCAGCGCACGCCGCTTGGATTCCGGTAAATTCGGACTGGGCAGCGAGGTCGCGATCCGCAGTGCCATTCCCGGCGACGAAGAAGAAGTGTACGAGGTCGACCGGTTTCTCGAAGGGCACGTCGTGTCGCTCGTCGGCGCCTTCTCGGTTCGCCGGCGCATCGATTTCCGGATCGAGTCGAAGAGCACGCGCTCGAAGATCGTGGCGCGGATCGACTACCCGGCCTACGGCGGGGTGATCGGCGCCCTGCTCGATCGCATCACCGCCCGCAGACGGCTCGACGCTGCGCTCGGCGACTCTCTCGTTCATTTCAAGGGGCTGGTCGAGTTCAAGACCGACGGTGGCGAGGCGATCCTCGATTTCTGAATCGAGCCAAGTCTCAGCTAGCAGTCGTTGACGGACACTGCTAATTTTGGATATACTTCCGTCGTACCCCATTCGCCCGGTGCGGCCGGGCTTTGCTTAGGAGAAGAGTTTGCCGCTCTACGAATATCGTTGCAGCGCGTGCGGCCAAACGGTCGACATTCAGCATGGTTTCAAGGAGACCGTTAGCGACCCGTGCGGCAAGTGCGGCGGGACGCTGACGCGCGTGTTCAATCCTGCCGGCATCGTCTTCAAGGGCTCGGGCTTCTACGTCACCGATTCGAGGCCCAAATCGAGCGAGGGCTCGTCGGGCAGTTCCGAATCGAAGACTGAGTCGAAGCCCGCCGACAAGCCCTCCGGCAAAGGCGACGCGGCAGCTTGATGTTGCCCGGCTGGACGGGGCCCGCGCTCTTCGGTGCGGGCGTTCTGTTCTCGCTGGGGCTCATCATCGCCGGTTTCGTCCGCTTGGGCGGCCCGGCACTCGTCCTGCAGCGACGCATCGAAACGTTGAAGGAGCGACCCATCGAGGCGCTCTTCACGCGCACGCTGGACCAACTCGCCGCGACGCAGTCTCGCATCGAGGCGCTGCCTTCGTTGCTCGTGCGCGCTCAACGCGCGCTCGAGGTGCTCGACCAATCGCGCCGCCGGCTTACTGAAGCCGCAACGACCGTGAGCGGCGTCGTCGGGATCGCGCGCTTTCTCTTTACGCCGCCCACGAAAAACTAGACTTCGCGGCGGGCCTACCGCCGCGCGTGATGCTCGGTTTTCATTCGATAGGCCTCGACGTCGGCACGGCCCAGCGCGTCGGCAAAGCTCGTGCCCGGGGCCAAGGGCGCAGTTCCGAACGATATGCCGATGCGGGCGTCGCTCTGAGGCCCCAGCGGAAGAAGCCTCGCTACCGCAGCGGTGATCCGCGCTACGATGTGCTCGATCAGGGCGGGCTCCGTAGCGCCGTCCAGGACCACGACGAATTCGTCGCCGCCGAAGCGCGACACCGCGTCGTGTTCGCGAACCGATTGGCGGATGATATGCCCGACGAGGTTGAGCACCTCATCGCCCGCTGCGTGACCGCCGCGGTCGTTGACCATCTTGAAATCGTCGAGATCGAAGAATAAAACGGTTCCGGCGCACGGCGTAGAGGCGGCGATCCACCGCTCCAAGCCGCGCCTGTTGAGCAGACCCGTCAATGGGTCGTGGCCGGCCGCACTCGTGGCTTCATCGAGTTCGGCCTGGATCTTTACGCTCTCGCCGTACGCAAATCGCGCGCGGTACGCGACGCCGATGGAAAAGACCAAGAAATCGAAGACGAAGCCCAGCTGTACCGACCAGCGATCCAGAAATGCCGAGTTCAGTAGCGACGAACTCGGCCCCACGAAGTCGCGCAGTGCCGAGAGGGCCATCATCGTGAAGCTGCCGAGCAGTCCGAACACGAGGAACGCAGCGGGCGTGAACCCCGCCTGCCGGCGCAGCATCGCAATCACGATGGCTAGGCCCATCGAACAGGCAAAGAGCACCGTGATGTAACTTTGCGGCGCCGGGTGACGCAAAACTATTCCGGCGAGCGCGGGGACGGCGGCCGTAAACATGCTCGCGCCGATAAAAATTACGAAAAGGCGTGGCGCCGAGCGGCGCAGGTTGAGGTACGAGGTGACGAAGCCGACGTAGGCCAGTTGTGAGAGCAGGTTGATCGTTGCGAGCGAGTAGCCGGCGGAGCCGGGCACGAGCGGTAGCAAACCGTCGAATGCTAACTCGAACGTCAAGACGGAAGCGATCCAAAACGCGTACCACAGAAACGTCGGATCCTTCAAGGCTGCGAACGCGACGATTTGAAAGAGCAAGATGACCAACAGGATGCCGAAGTAGATTCCGGCGCCCATGCCGGAGTCGAACGCGACGCCGACGACGTCGAGGTTGCCGACGATGCGCGGCGGCGCCGCGCTGCCCTGGAGCGCAATCGTGACGCGGTTTCCCGCTCGTAGGCCTGCGAGTCGGAGGGACTGCACGCCGTGACCGAACGGCAGGAATCCCGGTCCGCCGCGATCGGTGCTCTGAACGACTTGGCCGTCGACGATCAACTGCGACTGCCGAACGCCGTCGCCAAGCACGGCGATGAGCGGCGAACCGCTCGCTTCCACGCGCAGAGGATAGAGAGTCCAGGCTCCCGCTCGTTCGGGTGTTCCGAGACTGACGACCATCCCAGACTGCGATGCGCGCAGAGGCGTCGACCCAAAAAATCCGAGGGCCAGCCACAGCCCGACGATCAGGGCGAAAGGCGGCGTTCCGCGCCGACGAGCAACTCCGTTTGCAATGCCGATACTTGGAGGTTCGACCGGCGGGCTGGTGCTCCTTAGTCGACTACAGCCGCAGCGGCCGGGCCGCCTGCAGCTTTCCCTTTGTTGAGCAGAAACACGGTGAGGATCGAGAGCGCGAAGAGGATTCCGCAGAAGCGGAAGGCGTAGTCGTAAGCAAGCGTTGCAGCGTTGATCTCCACCTGTTGCGCGAGTTGCAGCAGCGCATGCGACTTGTCGGTGGCGCTCTGCATGAAGTTTTGCACGGCGGGATTCGACATCGTCACGCCGGCGGCGAGCGATTGCTGCACGGAATCCTGGCGGCGCTCGATCAACACCTCGAGGATCGCGATGCCGAGACTTCCGCCGAGTTGGCGTAAGAGCGTGTAGAGGCCGGTGGCGTTGGCCATCTTGCTGTTGGGTATGCCGCCGAGCGTTGCGGTCGTCAGCGGCACGAAGAGGAAGCCCAGCGCGAAGCCTTGATACACGCGTGGCCAGAAGATGTCCCAGAAGCCGGCCGTCTGATCCAGGCCGCCCATCAACCACGAACCGACCGCGAACAGGCCCAATCCAAAAGCGATCGAGATGCGCGCGTCGACGAGCGCCGTGACGCGGCCGGCGATGGGCATGCTGATCGCCGTCGCGATAGCGCCCGGTAAGAGCGCGACGCCGGTCTGCCAGGCGTTGAAGCCCAGCACGTTTTGGAAGAAAAGCGGCAGGATCAGGTTGAGGCCGTAGAGACCGAAGCCGCTGACGACGCCGATCAAATTACCCGCGGCGAACGCGCGCGACTTGAAGACGCGCAGGTCGACGAACGGATGCGGATCGCGTACCTCGCGAACGATGAAGAAGATCAGCGCCGTCAGACCGACGATCGTCAGCGTCAGGATCGAGGGCGAGTCGAACCAGTCGTCGTGTTGCCCGCGCTCGAGCACGTACTGCAAGCCCACGACGCCGATCGTCATCGCGCTCAAGCCGATGAAATCGATGCCGCGCTCGGGCTTGCGGATGTAATCGGGGTCGCGCAAGAAGGCCATCGTCATCAAGAAGGCCACGATGCCGATGGGCACGTTGATGAAGAAGATCAGCGGCCACGAAAAATTGTCGACGATCCAGCCGCCGAGCGTGGGTCCGATCGCGGGCCCCACCATCGCGCCGAGTCCGAAGATGGCCATCGCCTGTCCGCGTTTTTCGGGCGGGTAGGATTCGAAGAGGATTGCTTGCGCCGTCGGCTGCAGTGCGCCGCCGCCGAGCCCTTGGATCACGCGCCAGACGATCAACTCGATCACCGTGTGCGCGGTGCCGCAGAGCAGCGAGGCGATCGTGAAGATCGCAAGCGATCCCGCGTAGAATTTCTTGCGTCCGAGCAACGCGGTCAACCAGCCGTTGAGCGGCATGATGATCACGTTGGCCAGGATGTAGCCGGTGGCGACCCAGGAGATCTCGTCGGTCGCCGCCCCGAGGTTGCCGGCCATGTTGGGCAGCGCCACGTTGACGATGGACGTGTCGATGATCGCCATGATCATGCCGAGCATGACCGTCGCCGTGACCAGCACGACCGGTGGCTCGGGTTTGAGTTTTGCCGGCGCGGCGACGACGGCCGGTGCGCTGCGGCGCCAGGGTAGTGCTAGGGACGCGATGACGAACTCCGTTCCGTCGCTCGCATGTAGAGGGTATCAGCCGCTGACATCGAAGTCAGTATACCAAAGCCCGGGGGAGAACGCCATATGCCGCATGAGGTCATCAAGCGGGTCGGCGCGCGCGCATACCGCTACAGCGTCGAGAGCTACCGCGACCCCGAAACGGGCAAGGTCCGCGGGCGCTGGACGTATCTCGGCCGCGTCGATGACGGCACCGTGCCCCGGCGGCGCGGGCGGGAAGCTTCGGCCGCGACGCGCGAACGGCTGCTCGAGGCCTTGGAACGGCTTCTGGAGCGCTCCGACTTCGCGGCCATCGGCGCCGACGACATCGCGGTCGAAGCGGGCGTCGCGCACGGCACGTTCTACCGGCATTTCCGCAACAAGCGCGACGCGCTGATCGCCGTCTTCGAGCGCGCGAAGGCCGAGGTCGAGCGCGGCCGGCCATCCTTCGAGCCGCCGTTCGGCGACGTCGCGGAAGAGCGCCTGCGCGTTCGTCGCTGGGTCGAACGGGCACTGGGCAGTCCGCTCGGGCGCCCCGGCTTCTTGCGAGCCTGGTATGCGACGGTGGCCACCGACGCCGAGCTGAGCGCGTCCCGACGGGCGCGACGCGCGGAGACCGCGGGCGCGTTTGCCGGGTATTTGCAGGCGCTCAACGCCGCGGGCCTCGCGCAGATCGACCATCCGGAGCGCCTCGCCAACGCACTGTTGACGCTCTTCGACGGCGTCTTCCGGGCGGCCGTGCTCGATGCCGCGCGCATCGACGCCGCCACGATCGCAGGCGCCTGCGATGCGTTCGAACGCGCGATCTTTCCGGCGCCGCCGGCGGCGCGCTAATCCTCGTCCGGCGGGCCGGGTCGCGCCGCTTGAATCACGCGCTGTTTCGCCCCGCGCGGCAAGCGGACCGGCTGCGGTTTTCGCGGCGACTGCGAGAAGTCGAAGAGATCCTCGAGACCCCCCGCGCGTGCGTCTGCGCCGCCCAGCGTCGGCAGGCCGAGTTGCGTTTCGATGAAGCGGAGGATGCTCGCCGTTTCGTACTGGACGTGCGAAACGTAGTTCTTTTTCGCATACGGTGAGATGGCGATCAACGGCACCCGGAAGCCCAAGCTCTGGTAGTCGTAGATGTGCGGCGTTGCGGAATCGTACCAGCCGCCCCAATCGTCCCACACGACGAGCACGGCCGTGCTGCTCCAATATGGGCTGGCCTCGATCTCGTCGACGATCGACGAGACCCACTGCGGCCCGTTGTCGATGCCTTCGCCCGGATGGTCGGAGTTGTTCAAGCTCGGCACGACCCAGGTGACCGGCGCGAGCAGACCCGCATCGATATCCGAGAGCACCCGCGTCTCGGGGCTCACGACGTTGACCCAGTCGGCGCTGTAACGCACGTTGCGCACCGCGTCGAACGCCGACCAGTTCTGTCCGAAGTCGCCCTTCCCGGCGGGCGCGATCCGCGGCGCGTAGTAACGCCACCCGAAGCCCGCGGCGTCGAGTTCGTCGGCGATCGTGGGCATCGTAACGCACGGAAAAAGACCGGTCTCGTGCTCGCCCTTCGCGTCGATCGTCGTGACCGTCGTGCCGGCGGGCGCGTCGCAGCCCCACGGCGTGCCCGTCGGATTCTCGGCCATCTGATCGGCTTGGCCCGCGACCATGAACAGGTGGCTCACGAAGCTCGGGCCCTGATAGGATTCGAACGTCTCGTCGGACAGCGCGTACGTCGAAGCCATGTCCCAATAGGGTTGGACCTGTGCTTGCGGAGCGTAGACGTACGCCGCAACGCCGGCCGGCTGGTGCGTTTCGCTGCCGAATTTTCCGCCGGGCACGTCGCCGAAACCATCCATCAGCCCGCCGTCGTAGCCGGTCTTGAACGCGCCGTGGGTGTGTTCGACGTTATACGGGCTGGCCAAATCGAACGGCTGCAGCGTGACGAGTTGGCTGTGCCAGTATCCCGAATTGGCCGTGCGCGCATTCGGGAAGCCGTGGAAGATGTTGTCGAACGACCGGTTCTCCTGGATGATCACCACCACGTGCTTGATCATCCCGCTCGGCGTGTTCGTCGGCTGCGGGCTCGGTGAAGCGCCGGGCGTCGGCGTTGCCGACGGCCGCTGGATGGGCGTCGTGCCGCCGCCCGAGCCGCCTCCGCCGCAGGCAACCAAGGTCAGCGCTGCCGCAAACGCAGCGAGCGCGAGCGGGCGGAAGAGGGATGAGACGGTCGAGGGCATGGCTCGCCCCGCGCTTTCGAACGTCCGGCGGCCCCAGCCTTGCTCGCTTGACTGCCGGGCCTTAGAACTCAATGAGAGCCGGCCTGCGGCGCCCGCTTCCGTGTGTCCTTTGCTCCGGGCCCCCGAGTGGTTGACCCTGTACGGCCTCATCGGGTATACTCGCTTGTCGGCTGTCGACGGCAGCCTTCGCGCCTTCGCGCGCCCGGACGTTCTCGCCGATCGTCCGCGAATGAGATCGACCCGCCTTCGGGCGGGAGGGTCGAGGCGACGACACCCCGGGCTCGCCGCGCGGGGAAAGATAAACGTCGGAGCACCTTTGGCAGCCAA
>PLFC01000108.1:0-25508 GCA_003136655.1 Vulcanimicrobiota bacterium | reverse complement strand
ATGAAGGCCGCCGAGGTCTACGTCAAGGGTCCGGGCGCCGGGCGCGAGGCGGCGATTCGTTCGCTGCAGGCCGCCGGCCTCGAAATCACCCTGATCAAGGACGTCACCCCCATCCCGCACAACGGCTGCCGCCCGCCCAAGCGCCGGCGCGTATAAGGTTAGTAGAAGATGTCGCGTTATACGGGTCCGGTTTGCCGCCTCTGCCGTCGCGAGACGGCCACGAGCAAGACCGGCGAAAAGATCAAGCTCTTCCTCAAGGGCGAGCGTTGCCTCTCGAAAAAGTGCGCCGTCGAGCGCCGGGGCACGGCTCCGGGTCAGAAGACGCAGGGCAAGCCCAGCCGTCAGAAGATCTCCGAATACGGCCGTCAACTGCGCGAGAAGCAGAAGATGCGCCGCTATTACGGCGTGATCGAAACGCAGTTCGAGAACTACTTCCGCGAAGCGGCCCGCGTGCCCGGACAGACCGGTAAGACGTTCCTCCAACTGCTCGAGCGCCGTCTGGACAACGTCGTCTACCGCATGAATTTGGCGGCGAGCCGCGCGCAAGCGCGCCAACTCGTGACCCACCGGCACTTCCGGGTCAACGGCCGGCTGGTCAACATCCCGTCGTACCTGCTCAAGGCCGGCGACGTGATCACGATCGGCGAGCGGTCGCTGAAGTCGCCGTTGCTGCAATCGAACTTGGAGATCGTGACCAACCGGTCGCACCCCGAGTGGCTGGAGTGGAACGATCAGGATCACGCGATCAAGGTGGCGACGCTGCCGAGCCGGGAGCAGATCGACACCCCGGTTGACGAACAACTCATCGTCGAATACTACTCGAGGTAACGCTTTTGGCGGGGAGCTTCGTCGCTACGACCCTTGCGTACTCGAGTACGCGGCGGGTCTAGGCTCCTCGCTCGCCGCCAAAATCGTCACCTCGAGGGGCCTCTGCTCGGCTGGCTCGCTTCGCATCGCGCCGGTGGCGGCTGGGGCTCGGAACAAGAACAACACCATAGGCTGCTAGGCGTGGGATCGTTTGGGGCTGGGCCTCGGGCGGATAACGTAAGCGGGAAGGATCGTAAGAAGAATGTCAGTCATTGAGGCTTCGGCTGGGGCGACCATCGAGGTTCGCGAGCGGCGGGATAATTACGCCAAGTTCGTGATCGAACCGTTGGAGCGTGGGTTTGCGATTACGCTGGGGAATTCGCTGCGGCGCGTGTTGCTGTCTTCGATTCCGGGCGCGGCTGTCACGTACGTCAAGATCGACGGCGTGCTGCACGAGTTTTCGACCATTCCGGGCGTCGTGGAAGACACCACCAACTTGCTGCTCAACCTCAAGGGCTTGCCCATCAAGCTCGAGACCGACGAGCCCAAGGTGCTTACCCTCTCGGTCAGCGGCGCGCGCGAAGTGACCGCATCGGACATCACGCCCGATGCCGACGTCGAAATCTTGCAGCCCGACTACCACATCGCGACGCTGACGGCCAAGTCGGCCAAGATTCAGATGGAGATCGGCGTCGAGAAGGCCCGCGGCTACGTCACCGCCGACCGGCAGAAGAACGTCGAGCACATGATCGGCTTGATCCCGATGGACTCGATCTTCNNTCGATCACGCCCGACGACGCGCTCTCGACCGCCGCGCAGATCCTTCAGGATCAGCTCGACCTGTTCGTCAACTTCACCCAGGAAGACGTGCCGATCGCGGCCGCCCCGGCCAGCGAGTGGGACATCCCGGTCGAGACGCTCAACCTTTCGGTGCGCTCCTTCAACTGCTTGAAGCGGGCCGGCATCTCGAAGGTCTCGGAATTGCTCGACATGACCGAAGACGAGATCATCAAGATGCGNNATGCGCAACTTCGGCAAGAAGTCGCTCGACGAAATCAAACAAGTACTGGAAGAAAGGGGTTTGTCGCTGCGCCAACCCGGCTAGCGACTCGCTACGATGCCGCACCAAATCGCGAAGAAACGCCTGTCACGGACGGACGGCCACCGCAAAGCCTTGCTGCGCAACCTGGCCACCTCGTTCTTCAAGCACGAAAAGATCGAAACGACTTCGACCAAGGCCAAGGAAGTCTCCAAGGTCGTCGAGCGTCTGATCACGACCGCCCGCCGCGGCGACCTGCACTCGCGTCGCTTGGTGGCCGCCTACCTCACGGAGCCGGCCGTCACCAAGAAGCTCGTCGATCAGATTGCGCCCGCGCTCAAGGATCGCGCCGGCGGCTACACGCGCATCATCAAGACGCGCGTGCGTCCCGGCGACGCCGCCGAACTCTCGCTTTTGGAGTTAGTGCGCTAGCATAACGACCGGCTTCGCGCTGCGGCGCGAAGCCCTCGGGCGCCGATATGGTCAACGTCAACGTGACCGATTCCGGAAACGAGCCGCAACGGCTCGTGCCGGTGGTGCGCGAGTTCGTGGCCGATGCTCTCACGCCGATCTCCGCATACCTCGCCCTGGCTTCGCCGGGGCGTTCGTGTTTGCTCGAGAGCGTCGAGGGCACCGACCGCATCGCACGCTACTCGTTTCTGGGCCTGGACTACCTCGAGACGGCCGTCATCGACGACGATCCGGCCATGCTCGATAAGATCCGCGCGATCCTCAACCGCTATCGCATCGAACCGGGCGCGGGCCTGCCCTTCCCCGGCGGCGCGGTCTGCGCGTTTACGTACGATGCGGCGCGGGTGCTGGAGCGGATCGGTCCCAAACCGCAAGCCGACGTCGCCTTTGCCGACGTGCTCGTCGCCGTGCCGGGCACGTGGATCGTCTTCGACCACTTCACGCACAAGATCGCGCTCATCGGCTTCGTGCGCGATCCGGCCGAACGCGCCGGCGTCGAAGACCGCCTGGACAGCTACATCGCGCGCTTGCTGGGCGCGCGCGCGACGATTCCGGGTAACGTGCGTTCCAAGGGGCCGGTCTCGGCCTCGCTCGACGAAGCCGAGTTCCTGGAACGAGCCGCGCGGGCCAAACGAGCCATCTACGAAGGCGACGTCTACCAGTTGCAACTCGGCATTCGTTATTCGTGCGAACTCGACGGCACGCCGTTCGACTTCTATCGTCAATTGCGCACGCGTAACCCGTCGCCGTACATGTTCTTCCTGGAAGCCGACGGGCGCTCGATCTTCGGCGCGTCGCCGGAGTTTCTCGTGCGCCTCGACGGCGACCGCGCGCGCCTGCGGCCGCTGGCGGGAACGCGGCCGCGCGGCGCCGATCCCGCAAGCGACAATGCGATCGCCGCCGAACTGCTGGCCGACCCGAAGGAACGCGCGGAACACGTGATGTTGGTCGACCTCGGCCGCAACGACCTCGGCGCGGTGTGCACCACGGGCAGCGTGCGCGTCGACGAGTTGATGCTGATCGAACGCTACAGTCACGTGATGCACATCGTTTCCAACGTCACCGGCACGTTGCGGGCGGATAAGGACGCGCTCGACCTCTTCGCGGCCGCCTTCCCGGCCGGTACCGTGACCGGCACGCCGAAGCTGCGCGCGATGCAACTGATCGACCAGCTCGAGCCCGTGCGTCGCGGCTTCTACGCGGGCAGCATCGCGCACATCGATTTCGACGGCGACATGGATTCGTGCATCACCCTGCGCAGCGTGGCCGTCGCCGGCGGCCGTGCCTATTGGCAAGCGTCGGCCGGGATCGTGGCCGACAGCGACCCGCCTGCCGAGTATCGTGAAATATTGGCCAAGACGCGCATCGTGCGCGACGTGCTGGGTCTGGACGCGTGACGGGGCGCGGCGAGGTGCGGCAGGGCGTTCGCGTGTTGCTGATCGACAATTACGACTCGTTCACGCACAATCTGGCCCACCTCTTCGGCACGCTCGGTGCCGAGGTCAGCGTGGTTCGCAACGACGAGCCCGCGCTCGACGCGCACTCGGTCGAAGGCTACGATGCGATCTGCATCGGCCCTGGGCCGGGCCGCCCNNAAAACCTCCGAGATCACGCACGACGGCACCGGGGTCTTTCGCGGCGTGCCGTCGCCGTTTTCGGCCACGCGCTATCACTCGTTGTGCGTCGCGCACACGCCCTTTCCGAGCGAGTTGCGGGCCAACGCCGCAAGCGACGACGGCGTGATTCAAGGGCTCGCGCACCGGCACGTGCCGATCGTCGGCGTGCAGTTTCATCCGGAGTCGGTGCTCACCGAAGAGGGCGGCCGCATCTTCGCGAATTTCCTGGCGCTCGAACGCGCGTGAACGGTCTCGAGGCGCGGGAGTTTCGGCCGGTCTTACGCGCGTTGATCGCCGGCACCGATCTCGACGCGCAGACGATGGCCGGCGCGGTCGGGGCGATCATGGACGCCGAATGGAGTCCGGTGCAGTCGGGCGCGTTCCTCGCGGCGCTCGCGAGCAAGGGCGAGACGGTGGACGAGGTCGTCGGCGCGGCCGAAGCGATGCGCGCGCGCAGCCTGCACGTCGAACACGGGATCGACGAAGTCTTCGATACCTGCGGCACCGGCGGCGACGGCGCGCACACGCTCAACATTTCCACCGCCGTCGGGTTCGTGGTGGCCGGCTGCGGCGTGGCGGTGGCCAAGCACGGCAATCGCGCCGCGTCGAGCCGCTGCGGCAGCGCCGACGTGCTCGAGGCTGCGGGCATTGCGATCGACGCGTCGCCGGCGGCCGCGGCCGCGTCGCTGCAGCGCGACGGCTTCGCCTTCCTGTTCGCGCAGCGCTACCATCCGGCGATGAAGGAAGTCGGCCCGGTGCGGCGCGACCTCGGCGTTCGCACCGTCTTCAATTTGCTCGGCCCGCTGGCCAACCCCGCGCGCGCCACGCGCCAGGTGATCGGCGTCGCCGCGCCGGCCGCGGTGGAATTGATGGGTGAGGCCCTCGCCGGTTTGGGCGCGCGTTCGGGCGCGATCGTGCACGCGGCGAGCGGGATCGATGAGGTTGCCGGCGACGCGCAGACGAGCGTGCATCACTTCGACGCACGCGGCGTGCGGCGCTATACGATCGACCCCTCCGCCTTCGGCATCCGGGCATCGGCGGGGGACATCGCGGGCGGCGAACCGGCGGAGAACGCGCGGGCGCTGCGCGACGTGCTCGCCGGCGAACGCTCGCCGCGGGCCGACGTGATCGCGCTCAACGCCGCCTTGGCGCTCGTGGTCGCCGAACGCGCGGAGTCGTTGGCCGAAGGACTGCATGAAGCCCGCAAGAGCCTGCGCGAGGGCGCTGCGCTCGCGGTGTTCGAGTCGGCACGCGGCGCTGCGCCGCGGCAGGGGGAGCCGGGATGATCGACATGTTGGCGCGGCTCTACGCCGCGAAGGCCGAAGCTTTGCGCGAAGAAGAGGAGCGCGAGCCCTACGCCGAGATGCTCGAACGCGCCGAGAGGCGTCGCGGCGAGCGGCGCGGCTTTGCGGCGGCGCTGCGCGCGGCGAGCGGCCCCGCAATCGTGGCCGAGATCAAGCGCGCTTCGCCCTCGCTCGGTTTGATCGCGCGCAACTTCGAACCCGGCGAAATCGCCGCGGCCTATGCGAGCGCCGGTGCCGACGCGATCAGCGTCTTGACCGAGGCCGATCATTTTCTCGGCGACTTGGCCTATCTCGACGTGGCCCGCGCGCACTCGCCGTTGCCGTTGCTGCGTAAGGACTTTCTCTCGACGCCGTACCAGATCGCCCAGTCGGCGGCGTACGGCGCCGATGCCGTACTCTTGATCGTGGCCGGTCTCGACGACGCCGTGCTGCGCACGCTGCTCGCCGAAGCCGGCCGGTTCGGACTCGATGCGCTCGTCGAAGTGCACGACGAAGACGAATTGGCGCGCGCGCTGGTCGCCGGCGCGGATCTGATCGGCATCAACAATCGCGATCTGCGCACGTTCGAAATCGACCTAGGCGTCACCGAGCATCTGCTGCCCTCGATACCGGCCGGCACGCTCGTGATCAGCGAGAGCGGCGTGCATTCCGCGGCCGACGTCGCGCATCTGCATGCGTGCGGGGCGCGGGCGTTCCTCGTCGGCGAGTCGCTGATGCGCTCCGACGACAAAGCGGCATTGCTGGCCGAATTAAAGGGCGCGGCGGTGCGGTGAGTTCGCGCACGCGGATNNCGCGTGCCGCTCGACGCATTGCCGGTCTTGAGCCTGGCGGTCCCGCCGTTCGTGGCCAAGGTGGCGGTGGTCGTCGAGCCGAGCGACGAGGAACTCGCCGAAGCGCTGCGTTGGGGCTACACGCTCCAGTTCAGCGGCGCCGAGTCGCCCGAACGCTGCAGCCGCGTGGGCCGCACGAGCCCGTACGTCAAGGTGTTCCACGTCAAGAGCGATCAGCGCTACGACGCCGACGACGTGGCCGCGCTCGAGGCCTATCGAGGCGCGCTCTGGCAATTCGAAACGCGCGTCGCGGGGGCTTCCGGCGGAACGGGCGTGCCCTTCGCGTGGCGCGTCGTGGAACCCCTGGCGCGAACGCGCGCGCTGGTCGTCTCGGGCGGCCTCACGCCGCACAACGTGGGCGAGTGCATCGGGCTCGTCCGGCCGTACGCCGTCGACGTGCGCGGCGGCGTCGAAACCGACGGTATGAAAGATCCCGAGAAGATGCGCGACTTCGTGAACGCCGTGCGAGCCGCCGATGCGCAAGCCTGACGGCCGGGGCTACTTCGGCGAAGGCTTCGGTGGCCGCTTCGTGCCCGAAGTTCTCTACGAGGCGCTGGCCGAACTCGAGCGCGGGATGGACGCGGCCTTCGCCGATCCGTCGTTCTGGGCCGAGTACGACGCGATGCTTCGCGATTTCGTCGGCCGTCCCTCACCGATCTTGGAGACCACGCGACTGACCGGCACGAGCGAGGCGGCCACACTCGTGCTCAAACGCGAAGACCTCAACCACACGGGCGCACATAAGATCAATAACACGGTCGGCCAGGGCCTGCTGGCGCGGCGCATGGGCAAGAAGCGCATCATCGCCGAAACGGGCGCGGGCCAACACGGCGTGGCGACGGCCACGATCGGCGCGAAGCTGGGCATTCCCGTCGACGTGTTCATGGGCGAACTCGACGTGGAACGTCAAGCGCTCAACGTCTACGTGATGAAGTTGCTGGGCGCGCGCGTGCACCCGGTTTCCGGCGGCACGCGGACGCTCAAGGACGCGACCAACGAAGCCTTCCGCGAATGGGCGGCACGCGTCGAAGACACGTTTTACATCATCGGCAGCGTGGTGGGCGCGCATCCCTATCCGTACATGGTGCGCGAATTCCAGAAGGTCATCGGCGTCGAAGCACGCGCGCAGGTGCTCGAACGCTACGGCCGCTTGCCCAGCGACGTGGTTGCCTGCGTCGGCGGCGGCAGCAACGCGATGGGAATCTTCGCGGGCTTCGTCGGCGATGCGGGCGTGCGCCTGTGGGGCGTCGAGGCCGCCGGACACGGCCTGCACAGCATCGATACCGCCGCCTCGCTCAACGCCGGCACGATCGGCGTGTTGCACGGCTCGCGCTCGTACGTGTTGCAAACGCGCGAGGGGCAGGTGCGCGACACGCACTCGATCAGCGCCGGCCTCGACTATCCGGGCGTCGGGCCCGAGCATGCGTTTCTCAAAGACAGCGGGCGCGCAACCTACGTGGCCGTCGACGACGAGGAGGCCTTGGCGATGTTCCACGCCTGCGCCGAACGCGAGGGCATCGTGCCCGCGCTCGAATCCGCGCACGCGCTGGCGTATGCATCGCGCTTGGCGCGCGAGCGCGGACCGGACGGGCTGGTGCTCGTGAACCTCAGCGGCCGCGGCGACAAAGACGTGCGCCAAGTCGCCGCGTTCGACGAGCGTTGACCGGAATAGAGCGGCTCGACGCCGCCTTCGCGCGCGCTCGTGCCGAAGGGCGCGGCGCGCTCATTCCCTATTTCTGCGCGGGCGATCCCGACCCGTCGACCTCGGCGCTGCTGCTCGAGGAGGCGGCGCGCGCCGGGTCCGACGTGATCGAGCTGGGCATCCCTTACGGCGATCCGCTGGCCGACGGTCCGACGATCGCGGCCGCGGCGCAGCGCGCGCTCGCCCAAGGTACCGGCGTCGACGCCACGCTCGCGCTCGCGGACGGCGTGCGGCGCGGCGGCGGTCCGCCGGTCCTGCTCTTCACCTACGTCAATCCGATCTTGCAGTACGGCATCGAAGGCTTTGCCGATGCGCTCGTGGCGGCCGGTGCGGCCGGTGCGATCGTGCCCGACGTGCCCATCGAAGAGATGGGCGAATTGCGCACCGCCTTCGCTCCGCGGGGCCTGGCCCTGCCGCTCTTGATCGCGCCCAGCACGCCGCCCGCGCGGGCTCTGGCCTTGGCCGAGGCGAGCGACGGATTCGTGTACGTGGTCTCGCGGCTCGGCGTCACCGGTGCGAAGCGCGAGCCCGACTTCGCGTGGATCGAGGAACGCGTGGCCGCCATCAGGGCGCACGTCGACCGGCCGGTTGCAATCGGCTTCGGCATCGCCACCGGAGCGCACGCGCGTCGCGCCGTCGAGTTGGCCGACGCGGCCATCGTGGGCAGCGCGTTGATCGACGCCTATGCCGGTACCGCAGGTGAGGAGGCCGCGGCGCGCGTCCGCACGCTGCTCGCCGAACTCGACGCGGCGCGCCGCCCCGCCCCGCGGTCTGAAGGGCACGACCGCGTAAGCCGTTAAGGCTACTCGAACGAAGTTTCTTCCAGGAGGCAACGCGTTGCTCAGGGCTCTGCGTCTTTTGTTCGCCGTGACGGCGAGCGTGGCGATCGTCGGCGGTGCGGCGCTTTCCGCGGATGCCGCCGACCAGACGATCGTCTTCGGTTCGGCCGTTTCGTTGACGGGATCGCTGGCGAAAGAAGGCAAGCTGACCCAAGAGGGCTACGACTTCTGGAAAGACTACGTCAACGCTCGCGGCGGCATCAGGGTCGGGAAGAAGACCTATAAGGTCGACATCAAGTATTACGACGACGAGTCGAAGCCGGCCAACGCGGCGCAGCTCGCGGAACGGCTGATCGACCAAGATCACGTCAACTTCATCCTCGGGCCTTACGGTTCGGGCACGGCGTTCACCGTGGCGCAATTGGTCGAGCGCAAGAAGATTCCNNATGGTCGAGGGCAACGGCGCCGCCGAGAAGATCTTCAACCAAGGCTTCCGTTATTCGTTTGCGGTGCTCTCGCCCGCGCGGCGCTATCTCGAGGGCGTCATCGACCTGGCCTTGCACCAGAAGCCGCGGCCGCAGACGCTGGCGATCTCGGCGGCGAGCGATGCGTTTTCGCTCGAGGTGCAGGCCGGCGCCGTCGACTACGCCCAGGCGCACGGTCTGAAGGTCGTCTACAACAACAAGTATCCCGAGACTGCGACCGACGTCTCGTCGGTCATCAGCGCGATCAAGGCGAGCAATCCCGACCTGATCCTCAACGCCGGACACTTGCAGGACGCGTTGCTGGTGCACAAGGGCCTCAAGGAACAGAACGTGCAGGCCAAGCTCTACGGCTACTCCGTGGGCCCCGACACGCCCGATTTCACGACGGCGCTGGGCAAGGATGCAAACTATGTCTTCGGCGGCGCGCAGTGGTCGGAGTCGGTGAAATACCACGCCGACCGTGCGGGATTCTATCGCACGGCGCCCGAGTACGCGAAAGCCTTCGCGGCGGTCTACCACCACCGGCCCGACTACCACAACGCCGAATCGACCGCGACGTGTTTGGCCTTTCAGTACGCCATCGAGAATGCGGGCACGCTCGATCCCGAGAAGGTGCGCGACGCGCTGTCCAAGCTCGACGTCACCACGTTTTACGGGTTGCTCAAGTTCGATTCGCGCGGGCTCAACGTGTACAAGCCGATGGTCACCAACCAGATTCAGAACGGCAAGCTCGTGACCGTTTGGCCCGCCGGGCTGGCCGCGGCGAAGCCGCAATATCCGACGCCGCCGTGGGGGCAGCGTTGACCCGTCGCCCGCAGCGGCGCTGAATTTTGCAACTCTTCTTCCAGGATCTCGTCAACGGCGTTCTTGGCGGGCGGGATACTGGCGGTTGCGGCCCTGGGCTTCAGCCTGGTCTGGGGCATCCTCAACATCATCAACCTGGCCCACGGCACGTTCATCATGCTGGGTGCCTACATCACCTGGCAACTCTTCACGAGCTTCCACCTGGATCCGTTTCTCTCGGTTCCGATCGCGTTCGCGATCATGTACGGCTTCGGGTACGTGCTGCAACGCGGGCTGATCAATCAGGTGGTGCGCGCGCCGATCTTGGCGACGTTCCTGTTGACCTTCGGGCTGTCGCTCTTGCTCGTGAACCTCGCGCTGATCGTGTGGACGGGCGATACGCGGGCGGTGTCGCCGGCCTATTCGGGCGCCAATTTCACGGTCGCCGGCGTGACCGTGCCCTGGACGAAACTCGCCACGCTCGGGGCGGCCCTGCTCATCACCGCGCTGATGCACGTGTGGCTCGTGCGCAGCAAGCTCGGCCGCGCGATCCGCGCCATGGCCATGGACGTTGGTGCGGCGCAACTCGCGGGCGTACGCGTGGCCCACGTCTATGCGGTGACCTTCGGTCTGGGCGCGGGCCTAGCCGGGGCCGCGGGCGCGTTGCTCAGCCTGTCCTACAGCTTGAATCCGTCGATGGGCGAGCCGTTCCTGATCAAGTCGTTCGTGGTCTGCGTGCTCGGCGGTTTGGGCAGCGTCCAAGGCGCGCTCGTGGGCGGCTTGGTGTACGGCATCGTCGAGTCGTTCGCGTCGCAGTTGGACGTGACGGTTCTGGGCCAGCATCTCAGCGGCAGCGGCCTGCAAGACGTGATCGCGCTCGTGGTGTTGCTCGTGGTGCTCGTTGCCCGGCCGACGGGCATCATGGGCCGCGCCGCCGCATGAACCGGCTGTTGCGCGGCCTCGGGCTCGGCGGAATAACCGGCAGCCCCCAGGCCTTTGCCGTGTCGCTCGGGATCATGGCGCTGTTGCTGGCGCTCCCCGCGCTGCACAACGGCTATCTCGAACTGACCTTCCGCAACATCCTGATGTTCGCCGCGATGAGTTACGGCTGGAACCTGCTGGGCGGCTACACCGGCTACGTCTCGTTCGGAAACGTCGTGTTCTTCGGCATCGGCGCGTACTGCAGCGCCGTGCTCTCGGCGCACCACGTGGATTCGTTGCTCGCCGACGTGCCCGTCGCGCTGGTCTGCGCGGCGCTCTTCGCGATCGTCGTCGGCGTCCCGATCCTGCGTTTGCGCGGACATTACTTCGGGATCGCGACCCTGGGCATCGCGCTCGCCGCAGCCGACCTGGCCAACAACCTCGACGTGCTCGGCGGCAGCGGCGGCTTGGCGCTCAAGCAGGTGCCCCAAGAACAGTTTTCGCTCTACTATTACGCCATGTGGGCGGTGGCGTTGGCCTGCATGCTCGGCACCTTCGCGATCGCGCGTTCGAAGCTCGGCTACGCGTTCGTCGCCATTCGGGAGAACGAGGACGCGGCGCAGGTGCTGGGCGTCTGGCCGACGCGCTACAAGGTGACGGCCTACGCGCTCGGTGCCATGATGACCGCCGCCGCGGGCGCGGTCTACGCGCCGGCCAACGGCTTCGTCGATCCGAGCATCGCCTTCGCCGTCGACGACAACGTCTTCCCGATCGTCATGTCGATCCTCGGCGGCATGGGCACGGCCGCGGGCCCCTTCATCGGCGCGCTGCTGCTCGCGGGTCTCAACGAGATCTTGCAGTCGCAGTTCGTGAAGATTCACTCGCTGTTCTTCGGCGCGATCATCGTGCTCGTCGTGCTCTTCCTGCCGCGCGGGATCGTGTACCTCATCGGCTTGCGCGGCGGCATGCGCCGCTATCTCGCCGACCGCGCGGCGTTCCGGGTATGAGCGCGGACGGCGTGTTGCGCATCGAGAACGTCGGCATGCGCTTCGGCGGCTTGTGGGCGCTCAAGGGCGTCTCGTTCGAGGTGCGGCCGGGATCGATCGTCGGGCTCATCGGTCCTAACGGCAGCGGCAAGACCACGCTGATGAACGTGATCAGCGGGGTCGTCAAACCTGCAGAAGGCGAGGTGGCCTACGCCGGCCGCACGATCGCGGACGTGCCCACGCACGACGTCTGCCGGTTGGGCATCGCGCGCACGTTTCAAGTGGTCAAGCCCTTCGCGGGCTTGACGGTGCGCGAGAACGTCGCCGTGGGCGCGATGTACGGCCGCGACGGCGCGACGCTTTCGACCGCCGCGTGCTTCGACCGCGCGCAGGCGTTGCTCGAGGAAGTCGGCTTGGCGCGTGTTGCCGAGCGTCCCGCGAGCGACCTGACCATCCCCGACCGCAAGCGTCTCGAAGTAGCCAAGGCGCTCGCGCTCGATCCGAGCCTGCTTTTGCTCGACGAGGTGATGGCCGGGCTCAACGCGTCGGAGGTCGACGAGGCGCTGCACCTGCTGCGTGCGGTCAACGCGCGCGGCGTGACGCTGATCGTGGTCGAGCATCTCATGAAGGCGATCATGTCGATCTCGACCAGCATCGTGGTCTTGGCCGAAGGCAAGAAGATCGCCGAAGGATTGCCCGCCGAGATCGTGGCGTCCCCGGCAGTCGTCGAAGCCTATCTCGGCGCGCGCTACGCCGCGCGTCAGGGGCGGGGGCGCACGTGAATCTAGAAGCGACGCCGACGGGGTCGGCGTCGTTAACGGTCCGCGACCTGCGCGCCGGTTACGGTGACGTGCGGGTGTTGTGGGACGTTTCGCTCGAGATCGAACCGGGCGAGGTCGTGGCCCTGGTCGGCAGTAACGGTGCGGGAAAATCGACGCTGCTCGGAGCGCTCAGCGGCATCGTGAGCGTCGAGTCGGGAAGCATTCTTTTCGGCGACGTCGAGTTGGCCGGCGCGGCGACCGACCGCATAGTGCACGCGGGCGTCGTGCAGGTACCCCAGGGGCGCCGCTTATTCGGCGGCTTGTCGGTACGCGAGAACCTGCTGATGGGCGCGTACTTGCGCACCGATCGTGAGGTGCACGCCGATCTCGAACGTTGTCTCGCCTTGTTGCCGCGCCTGCGCGAGCGCTACGAGTTTCCGGCGGGACGCCTCTCCGGCGGCGAACAGCAGCAGGTCGCGATCGCGCGCGCGCTGATGGCCCGCCCGAAGCTCTTGCTGATCGACGAGATGTCGCTCGGGCTCGCACCGGTGCTCGTCGATCAGTTGCTCGGGATCCTCGCGCAGATCCACGCCCAAGGCGTGACGATTCTGATGGTCGAGCAAGACGTCCAGACCGCCCTCGAGTTCGCGGGCCGCGCGTACGTCCTCGAGACGGGCCGCATCGTCAAGAGCGGCCCGGCCGCCGAACTGCTCGACGACCCGTCGATTAAGAGAGCTTATCTCGGGATATGAGCCCGGCGCAGGAGATTTCAAGTGCGGGCGGGTCATGTTGCAGGGATGCCCACTTTCCTTAGGGAGCGTGCTTTCGCGCTCGTTCTCATCGCTTCGTGGCTTACCGGCTGTGCCTCGACACCCACGGGTCGAGCGGCTGCAACGCTGCCGCTCGCGCGCTCCCTTTCGAGCCGGCATTTGAAGCCGGCCTCGCTGCCGGAACACGTGGTCGTGATCGTGCAAGAAAATCGCTCGTTCGACAACCTCTTCCAAGGCTTTCCGGGCGCGGATACTCAGAACTACGGGTACGACTCCCACGGCAACAAGGTCGCATTACGGAAGCTGCCGCTCGGGGCGGTCTACGATCCGGTCCATTCGCACGCGTCGTTCGTCACCGAGTTCGATAACGGGCAGCTGGACGGCTTCGACCTCGACGGCTGCGGACCGCACTGTCCGAAGAACGCGGCATACTCGTACGTCGACCCGGCCGACGTTCAACCGTACTGGAACTTGGCTCAGCAGTACGCCATCGCCGATCACGTGTTGCAACCCAACGAGGGTCCGAGCTTCCCGGGCCATCTGTACTTGATCGCCGCGCAGTCGGGAACGCCGGGTTCGAAGTGGTACGTCGCCGAGAATCCGCATGCGGTCCGCCAGCAAAGTCCGTTGGATTGCCTCGCGCCGAAAGGCACGACCGTCGAGCAGATCGACATGACCAGCAGCTTCCCGGGCATCGAAGGAAACCCCATCTTCCCATGCGTCGACCCCCCGACGATCTTGGACGAACTCGACGCGGCGGGAATCTCCTGGAAATACTACACCGGTAGCCTCGGCTGGATTTGGACCGCGCCTTACGCCGTGAAACACCTCGCCGACAATCCCGCCGATCAGGCCAACGTGATCGTTCCGGAAACCACCGTCTTGAGCGACATCGCCGGACACACGTTGTCTCAGGTCAGTTACGTCATTCCGAGTCACCACAATTCCGACCACGCCGGCGACGGGCACAACGACGGCGGTCCGGCGTGGGTCGCCTCCATCGTCAATGCGATCGGGGGCGATTCGTACTACTGGCCGAACACCGCGATCATCGTCGTCTGGGACGATTGGGGTGGATGGTACGATCACTACCTATCCGGGAACGGTCATCCGGCCGGAGATTCGACCGATCCGAACGAGTACGGCTTTCGCGTGCCCTTGCTCGCAATCGGTCCGTACGCCCGGGCGGGTTACATCTCGCACACGGCGCGCGATTCGACCGCGATCCTCCACTTCATCGAGGACGTGTACTCGCTGCCCTCACTCGGGAAGCTCGATGCCCAGACCGACGACCTCTTCGAGCTGTTCGATTTCGGCGGCAAAGCCCGCGCGCACAAGCGCATTGCAACGGGGTCGGTCACCTCGCAGAGCTTGCGCTTGGAGAAACACGACGATTCGCCGCTCGACGACGACGACGCAGGCGACTGAGCCCGGCTAGCGACCGTCACGCGTGTCGGAAGGATGGAGCGCGAGCGACCGCGTAGGCGCTCCCGACCACACACTCGTGCGGAGGGTTGTGATCGATGTCTCCGGTTCGCTGTTGCATGTTTGCGCTCATCACGGGTCTGCTGACTCCGGTCGCTGCGCCCGCTGCGGTATCGAGCGCGCCCTCGGTCTGGACGCAGGTCGCGGGGCCTCCGGGAGCCGTCGCGGCCGGTCCGATCAAGCACCTCATCTTTATCATCCAAGAGAACCGCTCGTTCGATCACTATTTCGGCACGTATCCGGGCGCCGACGGCTTTCCGTCGCCGCTGCCGTGCTTGCCCGACAATTGGTATCCCAGTCAGTGCGATCAACCCTACCTGAATCACGTGGATAGCAACGAAGGCAACCCCCACGGGAACAAGTGGCAAGAGATCAGCATCGACGGCGGCAAGATGGACGGCTTCGTCAACGCCCGCGAGCAGTTTCTCGGATCGCGATGTAAGGGCGCGAAGAATCGTGGGCGCACGCTCCCCGGCACCTACGAAGACGAGGGCATCGTCAACGCCAAGCACTGCATCATCGATGTGATGGGCTATCACGACGGAACCGACATCCCGAACTATTGGGCCTATGCCTCGCACTACGTCCTCTACGACCACTTCTTCGAGCCGGTCATCTCCTGGAGCCAGCCGAACCATCTGGCGATTTTCTCGGGCTGGTCCGCGAAGTGCACGCAATTGGATCCGCCGGATATCGACAGCTGCGCGAACTCCTGGGGTGGAAACTTCTGGAATGCGAAGGACCCCGAGCCGAGCCTCTGGACCGACATCACCTACATGCTCCACTGGAATTTCGTCAGTTGGGGCGTCTATCTCGACGGCGGCCAAGGCGGCACGTTCAGCCACGATTCGGTGCCCGCGATCTGGAACGTGTTGCCGGGTTTCGAGACGGTCAACGACGACGGAGAACTGGCCAACACGCAGCTGAATCTGACTCAGTTCTTTTCAGACGCTGCGGCCGGCACGTTGCCCCAGGTGAGCTGGATCTTGCCGCATTATGCCGACAGCGATCATCCGCAGGCTTCGGTGAGGCAGGGCGAGACGTACGTGACGGGCTTGGTCAACGCGATCATGAAGGGACCCGACTGGTCGAGCAGCGCGATTTTCGTGGAGTGGGACGATCCCGACGGCTTCTACGATCACGAACCTCCGCCGTTTCAATTCGATCAACTCGGCTTGGGAATACGTGTACCCGCGCTCCTGATCAGTCCCTACGCGCTACGCGGCTACGTCGACCATCAAGTCTGCAGCAGCGATTGCTTCCTCAAGCTGATCGAAGACATCTTCATGAAGGGCGTGCGCATGAAGGATTCGGGCCGTCCCGATCCGCGGCCGGACTATCGCGATTCGCAGCCTGCCTACGGCGATCTGCGGCTCGACTTCGACTACGGCCAGACCAATCCGCAGTTGATCCTGTCCACGCATCCCATGTCGCTGCTGCACTGAGTCGCAGCCGGGCCGTTAGGTGGCCGCGGTGCGATCGTGCTCGCTCTTGCGATTGGCGTTGACGATCAGCGTGAAGGCGATCGTCGTGAACGCCAGCGCCGCGGCCAGCGCGAAGGCGCCGACGAACGAACTCTCGTTGTAGAGCGCCTCGATGTGCAGCGGCACCGTCTCCGTGTAGCCTCGGACGCGTCCCGAGATGACCGATACTGCGCCGAACTCGCCGATCGCGCGGGCGCCGCAGAGGATGACGCCGTTGAAGAGCGCGAGACGGGCGCCGGGAAGGGTGACTCGCCATAACGTTTGCCACACCGTCGCGCCCAAGACGAGCGACGACTCTTCCTGGTCGCGCCCTTGCTCTTGCATGAAAGCGATCAATTCACGCGCGATGTAGGGGAAGGTCACGAAGATCGTNNCTTCCGAGCGGCGTATGCGCGCCCGCGGTCATCAGGATCGCCAGGCCGGCCACGACCGGCGAGACGGTCAGGGGCAAGTCGATGATCGCCAGGAGGATCGTTTTGCCGGGAAACTCGTATTTCGAAATCGTCCAGCCCGCTAGGATTCCGAAGAACGCGTTGAAGGCGATCGTGCACACCGCAACGAGCAGCGTCAGGCGAATGGCGCTTTGCGCGTACGGCTCCGCGAAGGTTGCGGCGAAGGGCCCGAGTCCGCTCTGGAACGCCTCCGCGAACACCGAGACGAGTGGGATGCCGATCAGCCCGCCGACGACGAGCGCAGCGACGGCGATCGCGATCCAGCCGACGAGGCCGGGACCACGCGCGCCGTCGGCGACGTGTTCGGGAGGCGCACCGGGCATCGCGATCGTGGTCGCGTCGAAATCGGCGACGCTCATCAGGTCGCCATCTTGCGCGCCAGCGAGAAGCGCCGCTGCAATGCGTTGATGGCCAGAAGCATGCCGAACGACGCGATCAGCAACACGGTCGCAACGGCCGACGCGCCCTGGTAATCGTATTCCTCGAGGCGGGTGATGATCAGCAGCGGCGCGATCTCGGTCTTGCCGGGAAGATTGCCCGCGATGAAGACCACCGAGCCGTACTCGCCCAGCGCTCGCGCCAGCGACAAGGCGAATCCGGTCAGCATCGCCGGGAAGACGAGCGGGAAAATCACGCGTCTGAGCGTGAGCGTCTGACCTGCTCCGAACGAGGACGCCGCCTCCTCGAGATCTTTGGGAATCTCGGCGAGCACGGGCTGCACCGTGCGGACGACGAACGGAAAACCGACGAAGACGAGCGCCAATGCGACGCCGATCTGGGTGTAGGCGACGTGAATGCCGTGCGGCTCGAGCCATGCGCCGAGGAAACCGTGGCCGCCGTAGATCGTCGCGAGCGTGATGCCGGTGACGGCCGTCGGGATCGCGAGCGGCACGTCGACGAGCGCATCGAGAACCGGGCGACCGGGAAATTGATAGCGCACCAGGATCCACGCCACGAAGCTGCCCAGCACGAGGTCGATGAGCGCCGCAACCAGCGAAGCGACGAAGGTGAGCCGGAAGGCCGCTATGGCGTCGGGCGACGCGATCGCGCGGGCGAGATGTTCGGGCGTGATGCCGTTGAGCGAGAGCACCACGGCCGCGAGCGGGGCGATGACCGCGAGACTGACCAACGCCAACGTCGTCCCCAGGGCGATATTCCGTCCCGGAATCGTGTCGCGACTCACCGCTGATAGATCTGGTCGAAGACTCCGCCGTCACCGAAGAAGCGCTTCTGCGCCGCGTCCCAGCCGCCGAAGTTTCTGATCGTCGAGAGATCCATTTGCGCGAAGTGGGAGCCGCACGAACCGAGGATCTTGGTCAGCCGTGGACGGTAGCCGAATTTGCAGGCCAGCTTCTGCGCTTCGGGCGCGTACAGATACTCGAGATACGCCTTGGCCAATTTTGCCGTATCGTGCTTCTGGACGTTGACATCGATCCACGCCACGGGAGGTTCGGCCAAGATGCTCGTCCGCGGCGCGATCACGTCGAACGCGCCCGGCTTCTCGCGTTGGGCATAAAAGGCTTCGTTTTCCCAGGCCAGCAGCACGTCGCCGAGGCCGCGTTCGGTGAAGCTGGTCGTCGCGCCGCGCGCGCCGCTGTCGAGAACGGGCACATTCTTGAAGAGCGCGGTCACGTAAGCGCGCGCCTTGCCGTCGTCGCCGTGGTTGGCGCGCAAGCCGTAGTTGTATGCTGCCAGGAAGTTCCAGCGCGCGCCGCCGCTGGTTTTGGGATTCGGCGTGATCACCGCCACGCCGGGCTTGACCAGATCGTTCCAGTCCTTGATGTGCTTGGGGTTGCCCTTGCGCACGAGGAAGACGATGGTCGAGGTGTACGGGGTCGACTCATCGGGCAGGCGCTTCGCCCAGTCGGGGGAGAGCAATTTCGACTTCTGCGCGATCGCGTCGATGTCGTACGCCAAGGCTAGGGTAACGACGTCGGCATCCAAGCCTTCGATCACGGCCCGGGCCTGCGCGCCCGAACCCCCGTGCGACTGGTTGATCGAGACGTCGACGCCCGTCTTTTTCTTCCAGTACTCTTTGAAGAGCGAGTTGTACGCCGAGTAGAACTCGCGGGTCGGATCGTAGGAGACGTTGAGCAACGTCGTGCCTTCGGCGAGCGCGGAAATCGGGGCGACGGAAATGGCCAGGGCCAACGCGCCGGCAAGTGCGCGGAGTGCGGACATGAGGAGAGACCTTTCAGGAGGCGATGTTGAGCTCGCGCGCTTCGCTCGGCGCGGGCGCCTCGTCGAAAGTGCGCACTCGCGTTGGGGTCAGGTGAACCTCATGCGTGGGCTCGAGGCTGAGGTCGTGGAATTTCGCCGCATGGAGTTCGACGACGATGCGCTGACCGTCTTCGCGCAGCAGTTCGACCTGCATGCGCGAACCGAGGTCGGTGATCCGGTCGACGGTCGCCGCGAACGAGTTTTCGAACGGCGCGCGATCGACGTGGAAGTCGTGGGGCCGCACGTAGAGCGTCGCGTGGCTCGAGGGCACGGCGTTGACGTCGCCGATGAACCGCATGACGAACGGATTGGCCGGGTTCTCGTAGATCTCCCGAGGCGAACCGCTCTGTTGCACGCGCCCGTCCTTCATCACGACGATCAGGTCGGCGATCTCCATCGCCTCGTCGGCGTCGTGGGTCACGATCACCGTCGTGACGTGAGCCGTGTCGTGCAGCTCGCGAAGTCGCCGGCGCAGGTCGCGCCGGACCTGGAGGTCGAGCGCTGCGAAGGGCTCGTCGAGCAGCAATATTTTGGGTTCCGCCGCCATGGCGCGGGCCAAAGCCACACGTTGCCGCTGGCCGCCCGAGAGCTGGCTCGGATAGCGCGCCGCGAAGGCGTCGAGCCGCACCAGTTCGAGCAGGTCGCGGACGCGCCGGTCGATCTCCGCCCGGGGCCGCTTGCGCACCGACAGCGGAAAGCCGACGTTCTCGGCAACGGTCAGGTGCGGAAAGAGCGCGTAACTCTGGAACACGAAGCCGACATCGCGTTTGCCCAGGGGCACGTTCGTGACGTCCTGGCCGCCGAGAAGCACGCGTCCGCGTTCGGGACGTTCGAAGCCGGCGACCACGCGCAGGAGCGTCGACTTGCCCGAGCCCGACGGGCCCAACAGCGCGCACAGTGAGTTATTCGGGATGACGACGTCGACGTCGTTGAGGACCCGGACGGCTCCGAAGCTCTTCGACAGACCCGTCACGGTGATACCGGTGGACACGGAGCAAGGCCCTCGATCAAGGAGCGTAGTCAGACTTCGTTCTGTCGAAAGTGCAGCCCGGGCCTGCGGATTTCCTCCAGGCGGCGTCCATACTGTGCATGTCTGAAATCGTGTTGATTACCGGCGGCTCCGGCGGCATCGGGCGGGCAACCGCAGCCCGGCTGAGCGCGAGCGGCAAAAAGGTCGTCTTGCTGGCCCGCGACCGCGTCCGCCTCGAGGAGTCGTCTTCGCGCCTGGGCGGCCTGCCGTTTTTTGCGGCCGACGTGCTCGACCCCGAGGCGCTTGGCGCGGCCGTGGACGGCATCGAGGCCGAATACGGCCCGATCGGCGGCCTCGTGCATGCCGTCGGCAGCATCGTGCTCAAGCCGTTGCACGCCTTGTCGCTGGACGAATGGCGGACGACGTACGAGATCAACGTCACGAGCGCGTTCCTGGTCCTCAAGGCGGTGCTGCCCAGGATGATGCGCCGTAAACGAGGCGCGGTCGTGCTCTTCTCGAGCGTAGCGGCCTCGACCGGCATGCCCAATCACGAGGCGATAGCTTCGGCCAAGGCGGCGATCGAAGGTTTGGTTCGCTCGGCCGCCATCGGCTACGCGCGCTACGGCATTCGCGTCAACGGTGTGGCCCCGGCCCTGACCAAGACGGAACTCTCGAAGAATCTGTGGTCGACGGAAGCGGCCGCCGCGGCGTCGGCCGCGTTGCATCCACTCGGTCGCCTAGGAGAACCCGACGACGTTGCGGCTGCGGCCGCTTATCTGGTGTCCGACGATGCCGCCTGGGTAACCGGGCAAGTGCTCGGCGTAGACGGCGGTCTCGGCACGGGGTCGCCGCCGCCGCGCGTTCGGGTGTAGGGGTAGATCCGCGCGCGCGATCGGCGCGCGGCTCTGCGCCGACCTCGAAGCCGAGCATGAGCCCTCACCAGCCCTTGACGTTCTTTGCGGATAACTGGAACTTCGAGCCACTTTCCTTGAGGTAGATTTCGAAGCTGGCCATCACTTCGAGATAGCGGGCGTTGTGCAGAGGTCCGGCGTCGATCGGTTGAAAGCCGATCTCGTCGGCTAATCCGTGTGCGACTTGATTTGCGCTGCGATCGTCGCCGCAATAAAAAACGGGCGGCCGGTCGAGGATCGTAAACGAATCGCCTTTTGAGAGTCTGATCGCTTCCGCGGCGGTCGCGTTGAACGCCTTGACGACGTGCGCACCCGGCGCTGCTGCGGCAACGGCCTCGGCCGCGGACGGGTGGGGAGCGAAGACGGCGAGGTCGTCGATGGTGGGCGGGTTCGTGCAGTCGAGGACGACCTTCCCCGCGAGCGCCGGGGCGAGCTCCGCGGCCACGATTGCCGCGCGCTCCCACGCGACCGCGAGCAGGACCACTTCGCCGAACGCAGCCGCCTCAGCGTAGCCGGCCGCACGCGTGCGGCGGCCGACCTTTCTTGCGAGTTCCACGGCGCGCCCCGCCTTCTCGTCGCTCGAGCCGAACACGACGTCGCGACGGTTCGCCGCCCAGTGCGCGCCGAGCAAACGTCCCATGGGGCCCGTGCCGAGGATTCCGATTCTCATGGAACTTTGTTCCGCGCTGAGCGCACCGTTCCCGGCGCCCAGGTAGGCCCGTCTAGCCGGCCGCTTTTTCCACGGTGGGCAAACCGTCGTGGCTCCATTCCATCCACGAGCCGTCGTAGACGGCGACGTTGGTGAAGCCCGCCTCGCACAAGGCCAGATAGGCACCGGACGCGCCGACGCCGCTGCCGCACGAAACGATCGTGCGTGCGTTCGGATCGAGTTGCGCGCCGGCGATGAGATCGTGCAGGCGCTCGGGTTCGGCGATGCGGCCGCCGCGCGCATCCTCGAGCAGCTGCGAACCGGAAAGGCGCCTCGCGCCGGCGATGTCGCGGTCGCGCTGGGCGTAGGTTTTGTCGCGCTGCGTTTCGAGCAGTTGCACCGTGCTCGTGCCGCTCGCAACCGCGAGCACCTCGGCGCGCGTCGCGCGTAATTCGGGTCGAACGTGCGGCGTGAACGCCGCTCTGGAGGGCGTCGCGACGGCGGTCGAAATTGCGCCGCCTGCGGCTTTCCACTCACGGAATCCGCCGGCCAGAATTTTCGCGTTGTCGTGACCGTAGTATGCGAGCATCCAGAGCAGCCGCGCCGCATACGGAACGTTGCCGTCGTCGTATGCGATGACGAGCGTGCCGTCACCGATCCCGGCCGCAGCCATCGTTTGCGCGAAGTGCTCCGGCGGCGCAACCCGTGTCGCATATGGGGTTGCGGGGTCGATCAGTTCCGGTCCCGCGTAGTCGAGATGCACTGCGCCCGGGATATGACCGGCTGCATATTGCTCCGCGCCGGTCGGATCGTCGGTGACGCCGCCGTGCGGCTTCGAGCGCGTATCGATGATCCGCAAACCGGGATCGTCGCTGTGCGCTTGAAGCCAGGCGATGTCGATAAAAACATCGTTCATCTTAGACGGCGATCGTCGTCGTGCCGAGATTAAAGCGTGACTGCGCATCGTCGGCGATGTACTTCCCGATCGCAAGCGACGAGGTCGCGGCAGGCGATGGCGCGTTGCGCACGTGCACGACACCGTCTGCGCCCTCGAACACGAAGTCGTCGACGAGCGAGCCGTCCGAGGCCATCGCTTGCGCGCGCACGCCGGAGGGCCCCTGAAGGCAGTCTTCGGGTTTGAGCTCGGGGATGTAACGCTGCAGCGCTTGGACGTACGCGCTGCGGACGAGGTCGCGGTACATCTCGCCCGCGCCGATCCGCCAATACTTGGTCGCGAGCTTGAAGAACCCGGGATACGTGATCGCGTCCCACAGCTCGGGCGGATTGATCGTGAAGAACGAGTAACCTTCGCGCGCGAAGGCCAGCACGGCGTTGGGACCGAGCCAAATCGAGCCGTCCATGCGCGGCGTGAAGTGCACGCCCAAGAACGGGAATTCGGGATCCGGCACGGGATAGATGTTGCCGCGCACCAGGTCGCTCTTCTCCGGCTTGAGGATCAGGTAGTCGCCCCGGAAGGGTACGATCTTGGGATCGCGTCCGCCACCCGTCATCTTCGCGAGCTTGTCGGAATAGAGACCGCCGCAGGTGATGACGTACTTGGCTTGGATCTCGCCGTTGGGCGTGTGCAGAACCGTCATGCCGCCGCGGCGCTCGATCTTGGTCACTTCGTGGTTGAGGAAAAACTCGGCGCCGCGTTCGCGGGCGTCGTCGGCGTACGACGACGAGACGCGACCCCAGTCGACGATGCCGGTGACCGGCGAGTAGATCGCGCGGATGCCGCGGCAGTGTGGTTCGCGTTCGCGGATTTGAGCGGCGTCGAGCATCTCGAGCCCCTCGATGCCGTTGGCATGGCCGCGATCCCACAGATCTTGCAGGCGGCCGAGTTCGCTCTCCTCGGTGGCCACGATCAGCTTGCCGACCTGCTTGTACGGAATGCCCTTCTGGTCGCAATACTCCCAAGCAAGCTTGCGGCCTTCGACGCACAGCCGCGCTTTGAGCGAACCGGGCTTGTAGTAAATGCCCGAATGGATGACGCCGCTGTTGCGGCCGGTCTGGTGCGCGTTGAAGACGGTCTCTTTTTCGAGGCCGGCCACCGTCAGGTGCGGGTAGCGGAGCTTGAGCTCGCGGGTGGTGGCCAGGCCGACGATTCCGCCGCCGACGACCGCGATGTCGTACGTCATATGGGTGTATTCTGCCGGTCGGGCTGGGAGCCCGCTAGGACTTTCCTCTCGGCGCGAGGGAGCACTCCGTATGTCCGCGTCTCTCACATCGCCGCCTTCGGCCGCTGCGCCGGCCCCTTTTCGCAACGAAGACATCCGCGATTTCAGCGACCCGGCCGACCGCCGTTCGCTCGCCGCGGCGCTCGAACGCGCCCGCGCCGCACTGGGCCGCCGCTATCCGCTCGTCATCGACGGCAAGAAGGTCGAGACCGGGAAGTGGATCGATTCGCGCAATCCGGCGCGGCCGGCAGAAGTGGTGGGTACGGTCGCTTCGGCCGGCCTCGACGAAGCGCATGCGGCGATGGACGCGGCGCTCCGCGCCTTCGAAACCTGGAAGCGCGTGCCGGTCGAGGAGCGTGCCGCGGTGTTGTTTCGCGCGGCGAATCTCGTGCGCGAACGGCGCGACGACTTCAATGCGCTGCTCGTGCTCGAAGTTGGTAAGAGTTGGGTCGAAGCCGACGCGGATACCGCCGAAGCGATCGACTTCCTCGACTTCTACGGACGCGAGGCGTTGCGCTATGCCGATCCGCCCAAGCTCGTTCCGGTTCCGGGTGAGGAAAACCGACTGAGCTACATCCCGCTCGGCGTGGGCATCGTGATTCCGCCCTGGAACTTCGCCTTCGCGATCATGGCCGGGATGACGACCGCTGCGGCGGTCGCAGGCAATACGGTCGTGCTCAAGCCGTCGAGCGACTCGCCCGTGATCGCGGCGGTGTTCTGCGCTCTGCTCGAGGAGGCCGGTTTGCCGCCGGGCGTGGTCAACTTCGTGCCCGGTTCGGGACGCACGATCGGCGACGCGCTGGTCGCGCATCCCAAGACGCGCTTCATCGCCTTCACCGGCTCGAAGGAAGTGGGTCTGCACATAAACGAGTTGGCCTCGAAGACGCAGCCGGGACAGATCTGGATCAAACGCGTGATCGCGGAGATGGGCGGCAAGGATTCGATCGTCGTCGCCGCCGACGCGGATCTCGACGCGGCGGCGCAGGGCGTCGCCGTTTCGGCATTCGGCTTCGCGGGCGAGAAGTGTTCGGCGTGTTCGCGCGCGATCGTCGAGGCTTCGGTCTACGATGCGTTCGTCGAGAAGTTGCTGGCCAACGTCGCGAAGCTCAGCGTGGGCGACCCCTCCGACGGCCCGGCCGTGTACATGGGCCCGGTCGTCAACGAGGGTGCGCTGAACTCCATGCTGCGTTACGTCGAGATCGGCAAAAAAGAAGGCACGCTTCTCACCGGGGGCTCGCGCGTCGCCGGGCTGGACGGCTGGTTTCTGGAGCCGACGGTATTCGGCGACATAGCGCCCGATGCGGTCATCGCCCAAGAAGAAATCTTCGGGCCCGTGCTCGCGCTGATCAAGGCGAAGGATTACGACGAGGCTCTGGTCATAGCCAACAACACCGAGTTCGGGTTGACCGGCTCGGTGTATTCGCGCGATGAATCCAAGCTCGAACGGGCGCGCGACGAGTTCCACGTGGGTAACCTCTACTTCAATCGCAAGAGCACGGGCGCGATGGTGGGCGGTCATCCCTTCGGCGGATTCAACATGTCCGGTACGGACTCCAAAGCCGGCGGGTACGATTACCTGCTGCTCTTCACGCAAGCGAAGATGGTCTCGAAGAAGGTGACCGCCGCCGGCAACGGACGCAGCGGAGGCGAGTAGCTTCGTCGCGGCCGATTCGGCGTTTAACGCCGGTCGCGCACCGGGATGACGAGTTTGACGGCCGTGTGCGTCGGCGAGAAGGCGGCGACTTTGACGTCGACGAGTCCCGCGGCGAGATACTCCTGACGCAGCAACGCCTCGGGTAACGGCGAGTTCTTCCCTGGTAGCGAGCTGGACGCGAGCGACGCCGCCCGGGGACCCGTCGGGCTATCCGCGGGGCGCTGCAGTGCGAAGCGATAGCGGCGTGCG